>JACCYV010000100.1 GCA_013696305.1 Nitrospira sp. | reverse complement strand
CGGCAGAAGAACGGGTATCTCCCTAGGGAGAAGCGATGCTCCATATCCGCCGCGTTGACCTCGATGCCTCGCGCACCCACTGCTGGCGTGTCAGCGTGCAGCGTCGCAAGCGGATCTACGTGCGCGACTTCAGCGACGGCCCTCATGGAGGGCCAGAACAGGCTTTCCAGGCGGCTCAGGTATATCGGGACTCCCTGATAGAAACGCATCCTCCTCTGAGCAAGGCGAGGACAGCGTAAACAGTTCACCGGATGGAAGCAGTCCGCCAAATCCGAGGACCGATTTGATGTGGAACGAGAGCACAAAGCCCTGTTGCTGAGGGATGTACGGGCTGCCTTCGGCTTCAGTACGTGAAAGATATTGTACGTTTTCTGTTCGGCCTCCAACAGCGCGGACGGGGTCGGACGAAGCACGCACCTTACGTCGATCCCGAGCCGCGTGATCAGCTGCGAGATAATCCTGATGCTGGAGACGATGTGTTCGCTGGGGAGGGGAAAAACCCGATGACTTTTGAGCGCTGCCTGACATTCCATTCCGGTTGATCCCCGGCGGTACCGAGCAACTGAGACATTTGTGAGCAGGTGAGTCGGGCATCTCGCCGAACATCGTTCGCGCGATTGTCTTGAGTTCGGCATCCAGCATGCCATAGGGGCGTGTGACGAAGAATCGAACGAGGGCACAGGACCGGCTGCCTGACTCTCGGTCCAGAAAACTCTCATGGACATATCGGGCCATGCGGTTCGCCGTCTCTTCCATGCTGTCGGCCCCAAGGCCGGCTTTGCGCAGCGTGGTCAGAACTTCTATGAGATCCGGCAGAGTGAAATTGGCGAACGTAAACATGCCCTGCCCTCAACCCGTGAACCAGCGCGCCGTGCTCACCTTCGAACGCCGGAGAGTACGTGTGCCGCGCAACCTCCCGCTACAGGCGGGGGAAGTGCCGAAAACGGTCTCAACGGCCGTCAGAAGCTCGTCCATGGTCACCGGCTTCGGTAAAATCAGGTCGGCCCCTAACAGCTTGGCCGCCCGGAGCATCTCACCTATGCCTGATCGCCCAGAGATGACGATGATCTTCGGCGCGGGCACTTCGCGGCGCAAGGTGGTCATGACATCGAACCCATCGCCATCTAGCATGTAGATCTCGGTAATCACGACATCGGACGGGGTGTCGCGAAAGAGACGGATCCCTCTGAGCCCGTGGCCGCTTCATGCACCACATGTCCGGCCTGCTCTAACATCGCGCGAAACAGGCCTCGTACTGCCTCGGTATCCTCAATGAGTAAAATGCGAGCCATAACAGTGTGGGCCCCTATACCTGCAACGTTGTCTAGGGGCCAGTCCTATTATGGCCAGGGCCGTTTGGCTCTATGGCCTTCCGCGCACACGCGTTTTTCCGTCCGTTAGTATGGGTGCGTCCCTACTCTGATGGTATTGGCCCGAGTCGGAGCACGCTGTAGCCTAAGTGTACACTGTACGGGTCTTCCAATAGCTTGAGAGACGGTCAGGCTTCATAGGAGGTGCTTCCATGGATAAGAATGCCAATAAACTTTTCCCTTATCACGGAGGCTACCTTGCATACCCATTGGCCGCATGTCTTCTCCTGGGCGCCTGTTCCTCCCTGTCAAAAGGAGAACTGTCTCTGGACCTTGGCATCAAGGATCGCGGCGTCGCGTCCTGGTATGGGAAGGAGTTTCATGGAAAACTCGCCGCGAACGGGGAAGTCTTTGACATGATGGCGTATACGGCGGCTCACCGCAAATTACCGCTAGGGAGCATCGTCCGTGTGATGAACCTCAAGAACGGAAAGTCTGTTCAAGTCCGGATCGCTGACCGCGGTCCGTATGTCATCGGTCGTATGTTGGATCTGTCCCATGCCGCGGCCCGAGAACTTGACATGGTGCACGCGGGTACAACGGCTGTCCAAATTGAGGTCATGGGTGAGCATCGTGTGGGGGCACCTATCCCACTTGGAGCGCGTGCCGCCGTCGCAGGGCTGCACATCACCAGGGACATGCGTCCTGCCAGACAACGCGGTCGGTCCGAGAAGGGATTTGAGACCCCCACTGTTCCTATCCGAATGCGGCCGCAAGAAGCCTTGTATGTGCGACGTGAACGCCGTATCGGGAGCATGCTGGCCGCGACCATACGGCTCACCATACCGTCCCTGTGCTCATCGTCTCCTAGGCGATCACTCAATCCAGCGCCGGAGGCTTCCCACCAAAAAATGCTCGGCACTGCAACTCCGACCGAACTAAACAAGGCCTGAGGCGTCCCACCCCGACGGCCTGACCAGCGACCATTTCTCAGCGTATTGACTTGTCTGCAGGCGGCTGCCGATCTGCGAACGCGGCGCCCGCGGCACCCTCACTAATAGGTCCATTGCCATCGAACGGGAAAGGGAGCGGTACGGACACCTTGCCCTTAGACTCTCCATGCACCCATGCCCCTGAAAGGAGCCTCACCGTCATAGGCGGGGACGGACAACCATTAGCCTGCTTTGAAGAGCAGATGTTCTGGTGGCAATTGCAGCCGGGCGCGTCTGTCAGCCATCTGCACGCTCTTTTGATGGCGGTGTACGGTTCGTTGTTCACGTTGGCTTGCCAATTGGAGTGAGGCTCCTCCTCAGCGTGCATCCCTTTTCCGTAACGTAGGCCTTACGCCAAGCCTTCATAGTCGGGACTAAGTCCCGCCGACCGGGAATCATGGCCCGAGCGGACGATCCCGCTCAAATCTTAGACAGTCTGCTAGAAGATGGAGAAGACACGAAGCGGAAAACAACATGGGCGTCTTCCGGTTCCTATCCTCCGTGTCGTCACCTGCTTCGTAGTACTCCGTCTGTGGAATAGGCAGGTGAGCACTGCTCGACTATCCTGTCGCTATGCCTAGCGTGAGAAGACACCAAGGAGGATCGACCATGTCTCGGACGATCGCGGTCGCCTGTCGAGTCGACTTCCGGGCCGCGCACTCCGGTACACTGAAGGAGCAGGTGGGGCGAGTGGAATTGCTCTCAGCAAGTGGGTGCACGATTCTGTCGCACCCGCAACCGGCGCCAGAGACCCTCTTTGAACTGCGGATCGCGTTGCCTGATGGCCACTGGCCGCTTATAGTCGAACGGGCGCAGGTCATCGAGAGCCAGTGGGATGCGTTCACCGTGGAATTTCTCAGTGTGCCACTCCGTGATCAGCAACGTCTGCGGAACTTTCTTGCAAAACCAGTGACCCGCGTCGGACCCCCACACCGGCTCATTTTCGCTGGGATCATCGGGGATATGAGGAGGTAAATATGAAGACGCGCTACAGCGACCGGATGCCGACCTTGTGCCCAGGCATCATCTCCTATAATGGGCGCATTGGGAAAGGTCACATCGTAAATTTATCGGCGCCAGGGTGTGAGTTGGTCACAGACGTTCCTCTTACCAAGGGGGACTGCATTCAATTGCAGTTTCCCAAGGCGCACCTCTGGGTGGATTTAGCGGTGGTTCGATGGCGGGACAGCCAACAGGCAGGCATCGAATTTATCCGCATGACGGCAGAAGATCAGGTGCGTTTACGCACTCAGCTCGAACTTGGAGCTCTGCGGAGAACGTTAAGCCATTCCTAGAGCGAGCCGGTCACCTTCACCAGCCGCGCGCGGTATAAGGAGAGGCGCCTAGGCGCCTCAGGGCAACCACCTTGCAGTGGCGCGCCTATAGCTGCTGCCATCCCGAGGAACCCCTCTCCTGAGTAATGAGTCCCAGCAAACAGGAGGTTGGGTAGCCTATTCTATACGAGTTGTCGACCCGTCCGCGGGGTTCGCGAAGGCGCGCGAGGAGGCAGCCGCAGAGCTGCAGGCACGATACCACAGGCGGGTCAACAACAAGAACGGAGTCTTATGAAGGTCGTAGCTTTCTGTGTTCAGGGACTCATCTGCGGAGTTGTGTTGCTCTGAGGCCTCATGGCTTCCGCCTGGGCTGAAGGAGCGCCGCAACCTGTGCCGGGCGTGACGCAGGCGACGGGGGTCGTGGTGGGAACGAGCGGCGCACCAGCGTCGATCGTATCTGCGGGATCCTCTCGCCTGGCGAAGGTGGGAGAAGTCGTCACCGCCGGTGAGGCGCTTCATATTCCGGCCGGCACGAGGGTCGCCGTGCTCTGGGACCATCGCGTCCTATTCACGCTGCATGAGGACGCGCACATGCAGATCGAGGAACCTCATCGCGGGCAAACCGAAGCGCACCTTCACCGCGGCACCGTGCGCATCGCCTTATCCTACAATGCCGGGAGAATGACTGACCGCCTGATGCTTCAGACGGCGTTGGCCCGTGTGATGCTCCGGGGGGGAATTGTGGAAGCGACGGTCGAGGGAGAAGCGCAGCGGTCAATCCTGGCGCGACTGCTCAGCGGGTCCTCAGTGGAGACGCTCCGCGTCGTTGAAGGACAGGCCCAAGTTGAGCCGCTGACCGGAGAGCGCAAGTCCTTTCCTCTCAAGACCGGCTCCGAGGTGTCGTTAACATCGGGGGCGGCCGCTTCGGTCCGACAGATCGAGCTCGACGCGCGCGCGGGGCCGCCGCTTGCCCTCAATGAAGCCCATCGCGGCCTCCCTGACTCGCTTACGCGGCAAATTGTGTCTACCCACATCGGACTCGCGGTCGAGGCGGAGCAGGAACTGCAGCGCGCGGCTCGGGCAGGGAGTGAGAGGGAACTGCCCGGCACAAGCGTCAATGGTGCTCTGCTGCCCACCAGCATCGGGCTGCCGTCGTCCCCTGGCGTACAGGCCTTCGGGGCAGGCGGTTCCACCGGCTCGTCCTCCCCTTCCACGTCCACGTCCTCCTTCTCCACGTCCCCGTCCTCCATCACGGCTCCGTCTGGCGCCACTCCTCTTCAAGGGGCCGGCAGCCTCGGGCCTGCCCAGTCTGGGGGGCGCAACAGCAACGAGTTGCTACAGCAGATTGTAAAGGAGGCAGAGAAAGGTTTTAAGGGCCGTGGGAAGAAGTGAAACACCTACCGAACGATAGGGGCTGAGCGAACGGCCGGGGAGTGATCCGTCTCGGCTAAGCGAGCAGAGTCTCGTGTCTCACGGCGGACCTCGAGCCGAGAGGCCGTGGTGGGCTCAGGTACACGGTCCCGAAGAAAAGACAGACTAGTCCAGCCGGTCGAGACTCGGTCCGCCGCAACAAGCGATCTCAGGCGTGGAAGCCATTCCACAGTGTCGCGCCTTCTCAGCCACAGCGTTGGATTGCCGGACTGGAGTTGCCACACTGCCGGAATCTATACGAACACTGCGATCGATACACGGGATGGACGGCACCGCCCCCAGTCCTTTCGAGGAAGCCCCGGGTGTACCAGTCTGTGGCCCATCTCCCAAGCAGGGGTCGAGCACAATGGCTCCTATCAGCCCTCGATGGGGATTCTGTGACCGGAAGGCCGTCTTGGTTTTGGCTGGGAAGCGGAAGAGCCGCAGTAGAGTGTTCGGGAACCATGCCGCCATCCTTTCGTCGAAACCGTTCACTCACGGAAAGTGATAAGTCAGTCCCGCCACGAAGATATGCGCGTCGTATGACACTTCGAGGTTGCTGAGGCTTCGTACCTGATCAA
>JACCYV010000009.1 GCA_013696305.1 Nitrospira sp. | reverse complement strand
GATACGCCTGTTTGGCCCCCGCCCAATCCTGTTGCGCGAATAGCTGATTCCCCTGTTCCAACTGTTGGCTCACCACGGCGCTGGTTCCAGCGGGAGCGTGGAGTGTCCGCACTTCTGCCTTCTGCCGCCCGGCACAACCGACCATCGCCATCATCAAAACCGTCGCCCATACGAAAGATCTCATTCCATCCTCCTTTGTTCACCAAGTCACCGCCACCCCATGCCGCAGAAATATAAACTCAAAGCCTGCGACTGGCATCCCTAACGATTGCGTGACCGCCGTCTGATAGATCGCCGCCTGCTCCCGATAGGTCTCAGCCCTCTTCCCGACCTGATCGAGCGGGATCCTATCCGTCTTATAGTCGGCAATCCAGAGTTTGCCATTGAGACGATAGAGCAGGTCGATGGCCCCTTCCATGATCTGTCCACGTTCATTCCACGGCATGAGAAACGGCACCTCGCGCCCGATCACGGTCGCTCGTCGCAACCGCTCGTAGACAGGAGATTGAACAAAGGTGCGCATGAGATCCCGCAAATCCTCAGCGATAACTTCTTGCGTCGCCTCGTCGTCTTCCTCATCGAATGCCAACGACTGTCGATTGATCAGGGCCAGTTGCGCCGGGGCATCAGCGTTGAACTCCCAATACTGCAGGAGTCGGTGGGCCATTGTCCCCACGGCTTGTCCTAGACCTGGGTGCCTGGCCTGATCTGAAACAGGCCCCATCACCTGCGCCGGTTCTGAGTGAAAGTCCGTCGGTGATACCAGCAGCGGGACGGCCAACCGGGCGCGCCACTGCTGATCGCGCTGCGCCCAGCGGGCAGTCAGGGCCTCCTCTGTGACACCGGCTTCCAAGACCATCGGTCGCGCGCGGAACCGGGAAGGCGGACGATCTTCGCTCTGGAGAATGGTTTGACGCAGGCCGACGCTCCCGATCGGGATGTCCGGCTGATCGGGCCGGCCGAGTTTCGCCCCGGTGGCTTTTTCTAACAACTCGATGAGTGCGCCGCGTGCCCGCCGCCGCGGCACCGCTCCGGATAGGACCAGGCACTCACGCGCGCGCGTCATCCCGACATACAAAAGCCGGCTTCGTTCCGCCTGTTCACGCGTTCGCGCTTTCTCCGCGACAAACACCGCGCCGAGACTGCTGTGATCGCCCAGGTCGAGTCCCTGCACTCCTGTGGACCAATCATGCCAAATAAGCGGTCGCGCAGGACCACGGCCGGTCCCCTCTCCGTGATGCAATCCTGCAAGGATCACCAATGGAAACTCCAACCCCTTGGCCTTATGGATGGTCAAGACCCGCACAGCATCGAGGGTATCTTCCGCCAACGGACTTTCGGCCTCCTCCGGCTGCTCCCCGAGCCGCGTCAGCATCAGCTCGACGAACCCGGTCAGGGTCAGCGCGGGACGATCTGCCAGATCCGCCGCCATCTGGCGCACCTTACACAGATTGGCGACCGCCTGCTCTCCATGCAGCGAAGCGGCCGCAAGCTCAAGCACCGGCAGCTGCTGAAACACGAGACTCACCGCTTCGGGCAATGGACAGCGGGGCGCCTGTTCATGCAGCCGCGAGAGCACGACGTACAACCGCCGGACCGCCTCGGCATGCGGACTGGGCCAGGCCGCGAGCCGATCGATTCGGCGGTAGTCCAGGGCATTCAATTCCTGTAGCGCGCCCAAGGCTGAGTCCGGCACCCCCCCCCCTGCCGATCGAAGCAGGCCCAGAAGAGCAATGTGGTCATGAGGATTTTCAACGCAACGAAGAATGTTCACCAGATCGATGACTTCTTGACGGCGATAGAAATGCTTTTCACCATCGATGATGTAGCCAATGTGGTGGCGGCGAAGGGCCTCCAGATAATGTTCGGCCTGAGTCAATTTCCGGAACAGGAGCGCGATATGCCCCGGACGCAGCATTGTGTCTGGTCCTGTCGCGGCCGGCCCTGCTCCAGCCGACCCCAGCAGGCGGCCGATCAACAGAGCAATGTGTTCCGCTTCGACCCTCGTGGCCGCGGCAGAATTCAAGTCGTCGTCCTCTTCCGCCGCCACGAGCCGAAGTTCGACGCCGGGATTGCGAAACGAACTCGATCGATTCGGCTGAACGATGAGCGGCACATTCGGCGGCTGAATGGCCGGTTGCGCCACCAAGAGCGCGTTAAACACGCCGTTCACCAGCTCAAGCACCTGCGCGTGGCTACGAAAATTCGTCGCCAGTTCACAGCGCAGCGCATTGCTGCGCTCCAGCCGGTCGACGACATGGTCAAAGGCTTCGATATCTGCGCGACGAAACGCATAGATGGATTGTTTGGGGTCACCGACAATAAACAGTTTTCCCGGTTCGAATTCAGCCTCGCGCCATGAGGAGGCCTGCGTGTTCAGCTGTTCGGCAAGGTAGAGGACGATCTCGTACTGCACCGGATCGGTATCTTGAAATTCATCGACCAGGAGCGCGCGGTAGTCTTGCTTCAGCTGTTCACGGATCGCGGGATGATCGCGGAAGAGTGCGCGGGCTTTGTCGAGCAATCCGTCGAACGTCAGCCAGCCGGAATCCAGGAAAGACTTCCGCACTGCCCGCACGAACGGCGAGAGCAGGGCTAAGATCTGCTGCAGCAGTTCCTGATCGACCTTCAGCAACTGCATCGCGATCCGCTGCAATATCTCAACGTCTGTCACCTCCGCATCTGTCCAACCGGCCGGAGTCGAGCCGAGATGTTTTGCCAGCAGCTCTCGTGTCTCGAGAGGTATGTCCCGGAGACCGTTCAATCCCTGAGAAAGCAGCCTCTCGCATAATTCAACGACTGCCGCGAGCATCTGTTCGATTTTTCTTCGCTTGGGACGGTCATGGCTCGCGAGCAGGTCTGCTGCATGCGACTGCCGGGAGTCGAACCATTTTCGCAGGCCGGGGCTGAGTGTCGTTTCATTGACCTGTTCAATAAGTCCATTGAGGTCGATCAAGTCGCTGTGCAGACTATAGGCCAATTCACGCAGGTCGCCGAGACTGAAATGCCTCAGCAGAGTCCGCCAACGCTCATGGTCGCCGCCCGCCGGACCCAGTTCACGATCCAGCCAGAGGTCCCATTCACCGGCGAAATGTTCATCGAATCGCGACCCGTCTTCATCCGTTCGGCAGTTCGGCGCGACGCCGGCTTCAATGGGATACAGCCGCAGCAGGTGCGCGGCAAAACTATGAAGCGTGCCGATCTGCGCTTTCTCGATATCCCGAAGGGCGGCCCCGGCCCTCACCATGATCTCGTCGGTCGTCCAGCCATACCGCATGCGCAGGTCGGCGAAGGAAACGGCTCCGCTGCCCTTCGCAGGGCTGTCACAGCCTTCCGCGGTCACGAACGCGCGCAATCGTTCGCGCAAACGAAGTTTCATTTCCGTGGCGGCCTTGTTGGTGAAGGTCAGCGCGACAATCTGCGACAGATCGATCGGATCTGCGCGGCGCATGAGGAGATAGAGAAGCCGATTCACCAGCAGGGTCGTTTTGCCCGTTCCCGCTCCCGCGATCACCACCACATTACGATCGAAGGTGGTGGCGGCAGCCATTCGAGCCGCCTGATCCGGTATGGACGTGGATTCAGTCACGGACTACCTTCAACGACCGGAGGCTTCGCAAGGCCATGGCTTGGGAAGAGCGATGGGCTCGCCACCAGGTCGGCTGATGCGCGCGCCTGCAAGCTGTCGAAAAATCGCAGTGAGTGCAATAGGCATCCGGAACGATAAAATGTTGTCCGTCACGCACGCCGCCGACAAGCATCTGTACCGTCTTGTGAAGGATCTCACCGGAAGGGCCTCGCCAGTCCGAGGCCGCGAATGAGGCGCGTTCTACGCCTGGAATGCCCTGCGGCAGCAAATAGAGGAAGTCGACCTGTTCTGGAAGAGGGCCCTGTGGTTCACCGGACGACGACGTGGCGGCCATCGCGGTATACAGCGCCGGTTGGAGATGTGCGCCCCGCAAAGCCGCCTGTAAAAGATTGACGTCCTTGGCCTCGACGCGGCCGTTGGCACGGTACTTATAATCGATCACGCGCAGGGCGCCCGAAGCCGGATGCCGATCGACGCGATCCCATCGTCCACGGATAAGAAAGGGATTCAGTTCGGCCCGATCCGGCAAGGTTCCCCGGGCATTGATTTCGAATTCCACTGGAAGAAATCCTGACGCCATCGACACTTGGCGATCGGAGGCCAGCGCGAGTGACACGACACGCTGAACCTGTTCCTGAGCCAACTGCCAGGTCAGGGCATATCCGGTTCCGTGGGTCGTCGCAAAGGTCGCGCAGGTGTGCGCGACGGCTCGAGTCGCTTCCTCGGTGATGATGCTCCCGGATAGCGCAGCCGCCGGCCAACCCTGCTGGATCAGGACCAGGTAGCAGAGACGTAAGGCCTCATGACACAGATGCCCCATCGCAGGAGGTGACAGTTCCATCGAAGGCATCTGACGCACGGATTTCAGTTCCAGTGCCTGTCCTGCGAAATATTGAAACGGACAGCGCGCATACGACTCCAGCGCGGTCGGTGAGAAACCGCGCCGGCTGACGGTAGACCAGTGGGAGCTCGCGTTTTGGAGCATACCGTCATAGGCATTGAGCGCCGGCTGTTCGCTTTCAATCACCTGTTGCGCCTCCAGCCCGTGAGAAAATAGGTGCCCGTCACGCCCGACCGCCTCCAACAAGGCGGACACGTCTCGTCCCTCAAGCACCCTGCTGACGGTCAGTTCCTCTCGCGTCAAGAGCGGGGGCGCAAACAATGCGAGCGCCGCACGCTCCGGCCACCGGCGCGGCAGGGCGAAAAGGGACTCGGGGTCTGACGACTGTAACCGGCCCCCGGCCGTATCCAGATAGGTCGATGGGACCAGCGGACGGCCTGCAGCATCCGCGCGCTGATAGGACAGGTACACGCGTTCGGTCGCTGACGACCGCAACAATTCGAAGAGCAGCGCTTCTTCACCATACCCCTGAAGTTTTTGATCGATTTTATAGCCCAAGGTTTGACTGAGGATCAGACGGTGACGATCGCGGAGAAAGCCGTCCTCATGGATGAATCGGGGAAACAATTTTTCGTTCATGCCCACCATGAAGAGAGC
This sequence comes from Nitrospira sp., assembly GCA_013696305.1. Classification (GTDB taxonomy): domain Bacteria; phylum Nitrospirota; class Nitrospiria; order Nitrospirales; family Nitrospiraceae; genus Nitrospira_A. The sequence goes on along the minus strand of JACCYV010000009.1, from coordinate 5,709 downwards.
CCGGAATCCCACGCCCCGCGCCGCCATCGCGTCAAGTACCTGGACTCCACGATGTGAAAACGGTGCCACGGCATACGTAGTGCGCTCCAACACCTGCATGAAGGTCTCGGTCCATTCGTCCCAGGTGATGGTGACGTCGAGACGATCCAACTCACGCAGCTGCGTGAAGACGGTGGTGAGCGCCTCGTTCACGTCGGCTGCCGCTTCCCACAGCGATCCCGGGTCAATTGATAGGGACGCTCCCAGCGGAACGGACAGATGTTTGTCTGCCAGGGATAGAAAGGCATCCGTCAGGTCGCGATAGCCTCCCAGGTCGGGAAGGCCGTTCACATCGCCGATCAGCCGGGACACACAGTGCCACAGCAGGCGTAACTGTCCGCCATCGATCGACAAGGGACCGATGCTCGCGGTGAACTCTTCGTCGTCCGTGCCCCAGGAATCCAAGCGTCCCAGTTTCGCCAGCCGTCTCCATTCTTCCTCGCCACGAGTAATACCAAGCATCTGCACCGCTATTCGCCAGAGATCGGGACGCGGTTCAATGGAGCCGGTGTTGCTCATGACCTGACGGTTCCAAGGCGAGGTCAGGACATCCAGCATGGGCGGCTGGTACAGTCCGCTCCCCTTCAATTGCGCGAGATGGAGCAGCGTTTTCACCGCCGGCTCTTGTAACAGCGGAAGGGTTGCCGTGGACACGAATGGAATACGATGCTGGTCGAAGGTCCGCTTGAGCACCGTTTGGTACGGCACGAGCGTTCGTCCCACTACTCCGATCTCGTCAAAGGCATACCCGTTGGTTTCCACCAGTGAAAGAATTTGTTTGCACACCAGGGTCAACTCATCTTCGATGCCGGCGGTATTCCGTACTTCGACCGACACGTTTGCTTTTCGTTCGTGATGAGAAACGGCATCATCCGGCGCCGCGGGTGCGGTGTCTTCCGAACCCCCGGCGAGCGGGTAGAGATGCCGCTCCAGAAATTGTCGAGCGAATTCATAAGCCGGTTGCTGATCGAGCGGAAAATAGATGGTGACCGGAACGGCTGCACTCAGTGCCTCTACGAGGGTCAACTGGGTTTGGGTCAGGTCATACGAACCGTAGTAGCAGATACGCGTGAGGCTGCGAAGGAACGGCGAGACCGGCACAAAATCGGTGACGAGCGCGGCCAAATCATCGGGGGATCCAACACCGAGCGCGGCCCGGCTTTCCTGAAGGGCGGCATATAATATAAACAATCCCTTGAGCTTCTCACGGTCTTCGGGGTCGAACTGCTCCTCCTCCACCGCGCGCAGTACCACCGCAGAATCCATTGTCGCATCTTTCAGGTCACGCAGGCTGGCCCACAGGGCTGCCCAGGCTCCCGGGTGCAACTGAGATAAGCGAAGCGCTTCAGTCTGCGGAACATTGCGCTGCCCGAGGTGCTGGACCAACTGCTCGAAGAAGACGTCGGTCACAAGCGCGATGCGCCGAGTCGTTTTTCCGGATAGGCTTTCACAAACAAGACGCTCGCGGTCAAGATGCAGGGCCAGTTGGTGGAATGAGAAGATGTGCACATTGAGTAACGACAAGTCATGCGTCAAGGCCAGGAGACGCTTAAGGGAGCGACGCAGCTGATCGGACGGCACGACGAGCGCCACTCCTGCGAGAGGATCGTGCGCCTTCATGACTTGAAGATCGTGAACCAGCGCGGATTCGAGGGTGGGATGGAACGGCCCGGTGACAAGACGAAGCATGGAGACCGCGCGTCGCTATTCCTGAATCGTCAAGCGAAAGACCGGCATGAGCATGTCATGAGTCCTGTGTGCGCTTCACGAGAGATGGGAACGAACGAGGCGATCCCTTAGCCCGTTTCCGGACCTAACAGTTCGCCGTTACAATCGATGCAGGACCAATCCCCGTCGATGAATTTCATCGGTTCCCCGCAAATTCCGCATTCAGGCGGCGGTCCCTTATCGATCACGGGAAGATCCGGCAGTTCGAAATCGTCTTCATCTGGAACGGTCATACATCTCCGATCCCGTTATGTTGCCTGAGGCCGCATTTTCAGCTGCAATGCCTTCTCAGCGCTTTCACGAGGCGGCACTCCCACGAAGGTCAACCGCCCGTCGATGATTGTCGCGGGCACGGCCCGGACTGAATGACGATTAGCCAACTCCTGACCATCGGTGGTGGTAATATCGACTTCGCGATAGGTAAAGCTATACTTCACCCTGAGTTCTTTCCACAGGCGCTTTGCCGACGGACAAGCTCCGCAAGTCGGTGAGTGCAGCAAGGTAATGTTCGGCATGGACCACCCTCTCTTCTGTGTGCGCGGATCTTAGCACCCGGCCTGAGGAGGGCGCAAGCAAGTGCGGTCCTGACATTGTGCATTGACCTGTATATACTGAGCGCTCGCATATTTCAGCCGTCATATCTCAGAACCATTAATTCGGAATACATCATTCCCTTTTTAGAACCGGGAGACCACATGCCTCTCCATCCACATGCCGGCCATCCGGCACAGCGGGCGCAATTAGTTGATCTCGCGAAACTCGAACAGGCCTATTACTCCGCCACGCCGGACCCTTCCGATCCTCAGCAGCGCGTGAGCTTCGGCACCAGCGGTCATCGCGGCTCGTCCCTCCGCCATACCTTCAATGAGGCCCATATCCTCGCCATCACCCAGGCGATCTGTGAGTACCGATATGCCGCCGGCACCACCGGCCCTCTATACATCGGCAAGGACACCCATGCCCTTTCCGAACCGGCCCAACGCACGGCGCTCGAAGCGTTGGCCGCAAACCACGTCCAGGTTCGCATGGATCGGGACGATGGCTATACCCCCACGCCGGTGATGTCCCACGCGATTCTCACCTACAACCGGGGCCGGACATCCGGTCTCGCCGACGGTATCATCATCACGCCGTCACACAATCCTCCGGAGGATGGCGGGATCAAATATAACCCACCTCACGGCGGCCCCGCCGATACCGAGGTGACAAAGGCCATTGAGAATCGCGCCAACGAACTTTTAACCGCCAGATTATCGGGTTTGCGGCGTGTGACATACGAACAGGCGCTGAAAGCTTCTTCCACAGCCCGGCATGATTTCGTGGGACAGTATCTGACGGACCTCATCAACGTGGTTGATCTCGATCGCATTAAAGCGGCGAAGGTGCGCCTCGGCGTCGATCCCCTGGGAGGAGCCGCCGTGGCCTACTGGCGCCCGCTGGCCGAGCGTTATGGCCTGAACATTCAGATCGTCAACGAGGCGGTCGATCCGACCTTTGGTTTCATGACGCTCGATTGGGACGGCAAAATCCGCATGGATTGCTCCTCCCCCCACGCCATGGCTTCGCTGATCGGGTTGAAAGACCGCTTCGACCTCGCTTTCGGCAACGACACCGACACGGATCGCCACGGCATCGTGACACCCGGCGCAGGTTTGATGAACCCGAATCATTACCTGGCTGCCGCGATTGCCTATCTCTTTAGCCATCGCCCGGGCTGGAAAGCGACCGCCGGAGTCGGCAAGACTATCGTCAGCAGCAGCATGATCGACCGCGTGGCGAAAACCATCCCGCGTCGTCTGGTGGAGGTACCGGTCGGATTCAAATGGTTCGTGCCGGGGCTCAGCGACGGTTCCCTCGGATTCGGCGGCGAAGAAAGCGCAGGTGCTTCGTTTCTCCGCCATGACGGGACCACCTGGGTGACCGATAAGGACGGCATCATCATGAATTTACTCGCGGCGGAGATGCTGGCGGTCACCGGGAAAGATCCGGCACAGCTCTACGGCGAACTGACTCTTCAGCTGGGTGAGCCGGTCTACGAACGAATCGACGCGCCGGCCACGCGAGCGCAAAAAGCCGCCCTCCAGAAATTCTCCCCGCAGCAGGTCCAGAGTCGGGAACTCGCCGGGGAGCCGATTACCGCCATGTTGACTGAAGCGCCGGGAAACCACGCTTCTATCGGAGGACTCAAAGTCACCACGGCGAACGGATGGTTTGCCGCGCGCCCGAGCGGAACGGAAGACGTCTATAAACTCTATGCGGAAAGCTTCAACGGCCCGGCCCACCTCCGTCGTATTCAGGAAGATGCGCAAACCCTGATCAAACAAGTTTTCTCCAGCGCCGGGATGTGATCGTGCCGGCGCTTCGCGCAGCCCCGATTCCGAGGACCAGGTATACTGAGACTAGTATGCCGACGTTATTGCGCATCCTGAGCAGTCTCCTGCTCGCCGTCATTCTCACTGCCTGTGCTGCTCCCTCGCCGCAAGAGATTCGTTCGACCGTCACTCCAATCCCCGGTTGTTGCCGCACCGCTCAAGCTGACAATCGTCAACAAGCGATTGTTCGCACGGCGGTCAATCTGATCGGAGCCACGACCATCGAAAGCCAGGGACGCCGCATTGCCTACGATTGCGCCGGAGTAACCCGCGCGATTTATCTCGCCCATGGCATCGACCTCTACGAAGGAAGCGCGGTGGACGGCACTGCCAACGGGGTGCGACTGATCTATCACCATCTACGCGTGCACGGACGACTCCACCGCGGTCCGGTGGTGCAGGCCGGGGACCTCGTCTTTTTTGACAACACGTGGGATTCCAACGGAGATGGACTGGCCAACGACCCATTGACCCATGTAGGGATTGTGGAGGGGGTAGACGCACACGGCACGATAGTCTTTATCAGTCGGGTGGCCGGCGCCGTGGAACGCTACCGTATGAACCTGGCGCAGCCAGATGTCCATCGGACAGCCGACGGGCGCTTGCTTAATGACTATCTGCGTCGCAAACATCGGTCGGACGGCGAGCACATGTCCTATCTCACCGGCGGGTTATTTGCCGGATTCGGTACCCGGGTGGTAGAGTCAGTTGCGCAGCCGCCACATAGAAGGTAGATACCTTGTCCTCTGGGAAACCGTCCGCAATTCGCTGCCCTGAATGTCACCAGCCCACAACCTGGCAGGATAATCCCTGGCGCCCGTTTTGTTCTGAGCGTTGCCAGATCATCGACCTTGGAGCCTGGGCTAGTGAGCGCTATCGAGTGGAAGGACCGAGCCTCACGGTCGGTGAAGCGGAATCCTTGTCTTCGGACGACGATTAGCAGAGGGTTGAAACGTCCCGGCAACCTGCCGATTCTTACCACCGCTAGTCGCAGCGGCAGTTGGCTTTGTAGTCCATACAGAGCGGGCCGATATTCCGCTCGCAATCGCAGCTACATTTCGGCGTTTTTCCCACCGGGCAGGTGATCTGGCAGGTCTGCTTGATCCCCATTCCGCAAGACACGATTTCACAGGAGTTGGACCCTTCCGCGAACAGCAAGGGCAGTGACGGCGCGATAGAAGCAGGGGTCTGCCGCGAAGCAGGATCGAGGTTCTGCGACGCCGGAATCTGCTGTGACGATGCTTCCATGCCGATTTCTTCCCCCGCCGCCGGCGCACTCAATCCGATCGTCAGTACGAGCAGGAGAAGGACCCGGCAGCCGACCATCCTTTGTCGTGCACGCATCGTCATGACCTCACCTTCCTTTCGAACGGGCTGTAGGATAGGAAGACCAGCGTCGGAAATCAAGCCCTAGGCCTACTGATCCCGCGGCTGGACCCTGAACTTGCAGATGTTCATCTTGAAGTCGACTGCGCGACGACTTCCCACCCTGCCCAGCGATCCGATGTTCGACGGCCTTAAGTGACGACCGACAGAAGGAGACAAATTCAATGGCCCACCGGCGGGCACA
>JACCYV010000002.1 GCA_013696305.1 Nitrospira sp. | reverse complement strand
GCGACCAGGAATGTAACGGCCAGATCGGGGCGATCGACGCAAATCCGAAAAAGATCAACAACCAGATGACTGTCGCCAGAGGGCCTGAGAAATGAGCATGCTCGCGCAGCACTAATATATCGAAGGTTTTGAGTCCTGAAAATTTATAGATGAGCAGAATGCCCATCAAGGCCACGACGGCAAAGGCGGAGAGAAACAGGACCAACTTCATGGCCGCGTATTCTTTGCTGTTCGCGGCGAAATTGAAGATGAAACCGACGGAGTCCCGCTGCTTCAGGCCTGCAGGGTCCGTCATTTCCAGATACTTTTTGGTGTGGCTGCCCCACATGCCCAATAAGAGATACATAGGGATGACGGACATTTCATAGAAAAAATATAAGAAGAAGAGATCCAGTGACATGAAGACGCCGATCGTGGCCGCGGCCAGAATCAAGATCCAGATATAAAATTCTTTTAGCCGATCTTTGATATGCCACGAGACGAAAATGCCGGCAAAAAGCAGGATGGACGAGGCAAGCACCAACGGAGTGCCGATTCCGTCTACTCCCAAATGGAGTGAAATCCCAAGCTGGCGTGACCATTCGATGCGTTGGATAAACTGAAAGCCGTTCTTCAGCGGATCGTAGGCATAAAAGAGATAGATCGAGGCCATCAAGGAGATGAAGGCGGAACCGGCCGCGATGCCTCGCACCAGGGAGAGTTGTCGATTGGAGACGAAGATCAAGGCCAAGGCCCCGGCAAAGGGGGCAAACAAAATGATGAGCAGTAGGTATTCAGTCATGGGCTTCTTACTTCGCCGGCATGTGGATGACGCTGTCTACGGATGCGATTTTCGCACGATCCAACCGATCGACAAGGGCTTGAATCGATCCGTTCATCATTCGCAGGAATGGCGACGGATAGAGACCGATCCACAAAATCATAATCGACAGCGACAACGCAATGGTGATCTCCCGCATGTGCAAATCCTTGATGGCTCCCGAGACGTTCTTGGTCAGGGGACCGAGCATCGCGCGTTCGTAATACCACAGAAAATACGCCGCTCCGAAGATCATGCCGAGGACCGCCACAGATCCATACCACCATTTGGCTTTAAACGCGCCCAGGAGAATCAAGAATTCTCCGACGAATCCGTTCGTGCCCGGTAGTCCGATGGAAGCCATGCCGATCAAGAGGAGAAAAGTGGCCAAAAGCGGGACTTGTTTTGCCAATCCTCCGAATGCAGATAGGTGGGAACTTTGTTGCCTGGTCGATAAGAAGCCCGCCATGAAAAACAGCCCGGCGGTGCTGAAACCCAGATTGATCATAGTCAGCAGGCTGCCCTGCAGACCTTGGAAGTTCAGGGCAAAAAGGCCGACTACGACAAAACCGAGATGACTGATGCTGCTGAATGCGAGGAGGCGTTTAAAGTCTGATTGCACCAGCGCCACCACGGCCCCATAGAGAATCGCTATGAGGGCCAGCACCATCACGATGGAGACGACGCCCTCGCTTTTAGAAGCATCCGGAACCAACGGGAAGGTAAAGCGAAGGAATCCGTAGGTGCCCAATTTCATGCCAGCGAGCATGACGGCCATACCGATGGGCCCTTCCACCAGGGCGTCTGGGAGCCAGGTATGGAACGGGAACACCGGCGCTTTGAAGGCGAACCCCATGAACATGAGCCAGAAGATCAGAATCTGCTGGGAGAGTGGAATCGGGACAGACAGCAATTGAAGCAGGTCAAATGAATAGACCTCGTCAAGGTGATGAGTCACGGCCCACTGGTGATAGTTGATATCGAGCAACGCGATGCCCACCAGCATGAAGACGCTCCCCAGGAGCGTGTACAGCACATACTTGAGCGCGGCGTAATGGCGTTCCGGTCCGCCGCCCCACAGCTTGATCAGGAAATAGCTGGGGATGAGCATGAGCTCCCAGAAGACGAAGAACAGAATCAGATCAATGGAGACAAAGATGCCGATCGTGGTGGTTTCCAACGCCAGGAGTGCCATGAAATAAAGTCGGACCTGGTTGCGCACGGTATCCCAGGAGTAGATGACGACCAGCACGGTCAGAAAGGCCGTGAGACCCACGAAAAGCACGCTGATGCCATCCACGGCCAGGTGATACCCGATGCCGAGGGCAGGCATCCACCGCGCATGTTCGGCGAACTGCATGGCCGCGGAATCCGGTACGAAGCGCAGCAACACAAGACTCGCAAGGGCGAGTTCTACCAACGCGATGCCCAAGGCAGTCGTTTTGACGAGATCTTCATCTTCGATCAACCAGAGGACGGCCGCCCCTGCCAAAGGAAGGAAAATTAGATACGAGAGAATGGGGAAACCGAAACTGAATTCTTCAAGCATCGTATGTCCAACAACTCTGCTGCGTCAGCGTGACGAAGACCCGGTAGTACCGGTTCCGGTCCAGATGAGGAGAATGATGTGAACGAGAATAAATAGTCCGGCCACAATGATGGCCGCATACTGATGCACCATGCCGGTTTGAAGCCGCCGCCACGAGCGGGCGAGCTGGTGATTGGCATAGCCGATAATGTTCAAGAATGCGTAGATGACATGTTTTTCGGTCCAGGTAATGGCCGCAGAACTGGCGTCTGTTCCTCGATCGATGGAACGGACAAGGCCGTCAATGATGGTTCGATCGAACCAATCGCAGAGTTGCCCCAACCGCTTGGTAGGTTCTACAAACAGGGTGTCGTAGAGCCCATCGACATAGTACTTATGGAGCAGCGTCGTATAGACGCCGGGCATGCGATTCGCCAGTGTATCCGCTGCTGTGGATGGACCGCTGTAGAAAACATGCGCGAGCCCCCATCCCAGCAACGCTATGACGGTGGCTGTTCCCATCAGGCCGAGCATCAGGGCCGGAGCAGTGGCATGCTCCTCACCGGCCACCCCTGCTACCGAATGCAGGAAATGGTGGAACCAGCCGTTTTCCGGAGGCACGCCTGGAAAGCCTCCGACGATAGCGAGCGCCGCCAACACCACTAAGGGGCCAATCATCACCTTCGGAGACTCATGCGCGTGCTCGGCAGTGTGATGATCCAGGCGTGAGGTTCCATAGAATGTAAGGTACGTCAGGCGGAACATATAAAACGACGTCAAGAAAGCGCTGAGCGCGGCCATGCCGTAGAGCAGATAGTGCTGGTGGACGAAAGCATGGCCCATGATTTCGTCTTTGCTCCAGAAACCCGCCAAGGGGGGAATCCCTGCGATCGCAAGGGTGCCGATCAGAAAAAGCGCGTGTGTCCAGGGAATCTTCGACTTCAAAGCTCCCATCTTGCGGATGTCCTGTTCTCCCGACAGTGCATGGATGACAGATCCGGCTGACAGAAAGAGCAAGGCCTTGAAAAAGGCGTGGGTCATCAGGTGGAAGACCGCGGCAGTATAGGCGCCGAGACCGCATCCCAGGAACATATAGCCCAGTTGGCTCACGGTAGAATAGGCCAGAACTCGTTTGATGTCGGTTTGGACCAGTCCGATCGTCGCAGCGAAGAGCGCCGTGAGTCCGCCGATCCAGGCCACCGTCGTCATGGCAATAGGTGACAGGTCGAAAATTGCATGATTGCGGACGATCATGTAGACGCCGGCCGTAACCATGGTGGCGGCATGAATGAGGGCGCTGACCGGGGTCGGGCCTTCCATGGCATCGGGCAACCAGGTATAGAGCGGGAGTTGAGCCGACTTTCCAATGGCGCCGATCAGCAGGCAAAGCGCGATGGCCGTGGCCATTTCAGGCGACAGCTGAGCGGCATTCTGCATGACATGGGTGTAGTCGAGTGTTCGGAAATTTACAAAGACTAGAAAGATTGCCACGAGAAATCCGGCATCGCCGATTCGATTGACTACGAAGGCCTTTGTCGCCGCTTTGGCAGCGGAGACTTTGTCATAGTAGTAGCCGATCAGGAGATAGGAGCAGAGCCCGACGCCTTCCCATCCGATGAACAGGACGACGTAGTTGTTGCCCATCACCAGCAACAGCATCGAAACCATGAAGAGATTCATGTAGATGAAAAATCGCGTGAAGCCCGATTCTCCATGCATGTATCCCACGGAGTACACGTGGATCAAAAATCCCACCCCGGTGATGACCAGCAGCATAATGCAGGTAAGAGGATCTATCAAAAAAGCGAGATTGACGGTGAGGTCGCCGCCGAAGATCCATTTATACGCGATTACTTCACGTACGGCTCCCGTTCTCAGGGTGTCCGTGAAGACTGCAAGCGTGCAGAGAAATGAGAGCAGCACTGAACCCCACGCAAACCGGTGCGCCAGGTCGTGGGAATACCGGTGTCCGAGAAGGCCGTTCACAAGGACGGCCATCAACGGGAAGAGGGGTATCAGTTTGACGATCAGATCGATTGAGTCGGACACGTTACCACTTCAACAGATTCATTTCATCGACGTTGGTCGAAATCTTGCCGCGGAAGACGACAATAATGATGGCCAGTCCAATGGCCGCTTCACCCGCCGCGATGGCGATGATGAAGAGCGCCACGATCTGGCCCTGCATGGAGTCGAGATAATGGGAGAAAGCGACCAGGTTGATGGTGGCCGCATTCAGTATGATTTCGACTGACATCAACACGATAATGAAATTGCGCCGAATCAGTACACCGAGCAACCCTGTGGCGAACAACACCGCACTCACGGCCACATAGGCGGACAGGGGAATCATGCGTCGCGCCTCGTCTCGATCGATTTGGGAGCCTTAGCTAGGACAATAGCGCCTACGATCGCCCCCGTCAGGAACACCCCAATAATTTCAAATTGCAGCAGGTACTCGCTGAACATCTTGATGCCGATCGCATGAGCATCTCCGCTCTGGAGGATGGCGGTCGGGGTGGCATCGCCTTTGGCACCTCTGAAAGGCGACTGTGCCAAGGAGAACAACAAATACAACAATCCGAGAGCGGCTGGCGCTAACAGATAAGGAGTCTTGGCGTGGAAGTAGCGGTCGTCCGTTTTGAGGTTCAACAACATGAGAACGAATAAATAAAGCACCAAGATTGCGCCTGCATAGACGATCACTTGGACGGCCCATAAGAACTCGGCGTTCAGCATGATGAATAGACCCGACACATGCAGAAGCAGGGCGAGGAGTGCCAGTCCGCATTGCACGGGGTGCTTCAACGACACAACCAGAATGCCGGCGACAATACTCACCACTGCAAAATATGAAAAAAATACAAAGGCCATAACGGTACGCGTCAGCTCAAATGTTTGGGTTGTGACTGTGTAGGTTTGAGGACGGACTGCGGAAAGTAATAACGATATTCCCGGCTTTCCTCAGAGTTTTTCTCTTGGTTATGGGCGTACAGATATTTTTTGGCGTCTGCAAGATGGCGCTCGCCTATCTCGTAGAGCCGTTTCTTGTCGAAGAGGAGGGTGCGCTTGTCATGCGTGGAATATTCATACATCTTAGTCATCGCCAACGCATTGACCGGGCACGCCTCCACGCAATACCCGCAAAATACGCATTTGGTAATGTCGATATAGAACTCGGTGGCGTAACGTTGCAGGGGCCGCGCCGGGTCTTCCTGGCTGATGACCTTGATGCAACGAGATGGGCATGCGGCTTCGCACAGGTCACAACCCACGCATCGTTCGTGTCCATCGTCGTAGCGGAGCAGCCCTAAAGCGCCACGGTGGCCGTCCGGAATAGTCCGCTGTTCGCGCGGATATTGAAAGGTAATGGGGCGGTGGAACATGTGTTTGAAGGTGACCTTCATGGCGTCCCAGATTTCATAGAACAACGCCGCTTGCAGGATTTTCTTGGCCACAGTTCTGACACTCATTCGCACTCCCCTCCCCCGACCTCAAAAGACGGGCGAGCTTACCCTTATGCACCCACCTTTTCAATCTTCACATGCGTTGACTTGAAGTACGGCACTCCGGTCACCGGATCCGCCTCGACGGTCATCAAATCTTTCACGGGCGGATCATTGAAGTGTTCCGGATAGAAGCATGAGCCTGGCAAGATGTCGGAGTCCGCTCGTACGCCCAATTGTACAGCGCCTTGGTGAGAAGTCAGGCGAATGGTGGATTGTTCGGTAAGCCCAAGTTGTTGCAAATCCGACGGATTCATCCGCAATCGACCACTGTTCGGCTCGATATTGATGAGTCCTGAGGCACGCGTGGACATTTTGCCGGAGTGATAGAGCACTTGGCCGGTCACAAGGGTAAAAGGTCGAGTGACATCGTTTGACGAGTCTCGCGGCACTTCGCTGCCATACCGACTTGCGACTTCGGTCGCATATCCGTTCGATAGGTAGGCGTCGGCCGATAGTGCGACGCGACGAGGTTGTCCGAGATTGTAATATCCAGGGAGCAGCCTCATGATTTCATTTTGCACATCTTGAGCGGATTCGTACGGCCATTCGTAGCCCAGCCCATTCGCTAAGGATGTCATGATGTGCCAGTCCGGCAAGCTTTCCCCAACCTGGTCAAGTCCTTGGCGCACACGCAAGACTTTACCCTCTAAATTGGTGAAGGTGCCGTCCTTTTCAGCATAGGTCGCGGCCGGGAGGACGATGTGCGCCATTCGGGCTGTTTCGGTCAAAAAGGGATCTTGAACGATTAAAAGCGATAATTTTTCTAAGGTTCCCTTCACATCCAGGGAAGCAGGGAATGTCGCCAGGGGATTTTCCCCGATTACATAAAGGGCTTTGATCTGGCCGTTTCGAATGCGTTTCAGAATCTCCAGGAGATTTGCTCCACTGTTGCCGGCCGGAAGAGTGACATCCCAGGCCTTGCCGAATCGTTCCCTGGCGATGGGGTCATTGAAGCGGGCTTGACCAGGCAGGAACTCCGGCGCCACACCCATGTCGACCGCACCTTGCTCATTGATTTCCTCAGTCACTGTCGTCACGCCGCATCCTGGTTTGCCCAGCTTGCCGGTTATCCAGGCAAGGTCGATGAGCTTTAAAACATTGTGGTAGCCGTTGGGCCGACGGACGATGCCTTCCGCGCACAGTGCAATCGCACGCGGAGCGTCTGCAAAAATGGCGGCCGTTTCTCGAATCTGTCCCACGGAAATGCCGGTTTGCTTGGAAACCTGGTCCAGGGACACTTGATCCATCGCGCGCTTCAATGCCACGAATGCCTGTGGATGCTGCGTTGTGCTCGCTTCATCAATCAGATCTTGTTCGATGATTGACTTGACCAGCCCGTCGATCAGCAGACCTTCCGTTCCCGGTTTTACTAAGAGCGGATGTGACGCGAGCTGCGCGATATTGGTATTGGCCGAGTCCACGACGATGACCTGAGCATGATAAACGCGGATCGCTTCCTTGATGCGGACGGATGTCAACGGATTGGTTTCCGTGATGTTGGACCCGATCACGAGCACAGCTTTGGCTGTGGTCAGATCCTCCCAGTCATTGAGGGGACGGCCGATGCCGACGGCATGGCGCACGGCATGCACATAATTGAGGTGGCCGTAGCGGGCACTACTGTCTAATTGATTGGTCCTGAATCCGGCTCGCATAAGTTTCTGGAACAGGTACAGTTCCTCGTTCGTGCAGCGTGCGGTGATGAGTCCGGCAATCGATTCCGGCCCGTGCTTGCGGTGGATGTCGGACAACTGATCGATGGCTGTCTGCATGGTGTCGAGCCATGGAGTTTCCGTCAGCACGTCACCTAGGCGCATGAGCGGTTGCCGCAAGCGTTGTTCACTGTCGATGTATTGAAACCCGAATCGTCCACGGACGCAGATCCCGCCGTGGCCTTTGCTCGTTTCCGCCCGGTCACCCCATTTATTTTTCCACGAGAGCGGGGAAGTGACCCGAACGACTTCGGTATCTTTGGTCTCGAGATGGATTTGGCAGCCATCGCCACAGTAGTTACATGTGGTAGTGGTTTTCTTCATCTGCCACGGCTTGTAGAGATATTTGGAGTATTTATTCGTGATGGCGCCGACGGGGCATACGGCCAGGCAGTCGCCACAGAATTCGCAGGCGAGCGGTTGATCGCCTTTAGCCACGACTTGGTTGAACCCGCCCTTTTTCATGAACTGCAGGGCGTCGATCATTAA
>JACCYV010000333.1 GCA_013696305.1 Nitrospira sp. | reverse complement strand
CGGCATGCAGGAGCGATTTGCCGTCTGCAGTTATGACCATGCCTGGGACGCGGCACTGGATGCCGTGAAAGATCGTGCGCTGACCAATAATGACAAGGATGGCGGCCTGATTGAGACCGCCTGGCTGGAAATCCCCATGCCCGGACGGACCTACGGCGCACTCCAGCGAGAGTTGGCGGATAGCAAAGACCGATCTCGACTGATTATCACGGTGAGACGACTCGAAGATGTCACAAAAGTCGATTTCATCGAAGAGCGTCAACGCTGGGCGTTCCGGGGCGGATCCCGACTGTTTGGGTGGGCCGCCTCAAATCCCTCGGACGAGGTGCTCACAGAGGTACATACACGGTTGGATATAAAACTGAGAGAGCACGGATGCGTACTCACTTCAACTTAGCCCTCCTTCTCGTCTTGGGAGCTTCGCTCGTCACCACCGATGCAATCGCGGCAGAGCGAATTTGGGACAGCGAACTGCGCCGCTACGTCACTGATGACGATTTCAAATATGAAGAGTTCATGACGGAGGACGAAGCCGTCAAGAATGTCTTCCCGAAATCTCACCGGATTCACAAGGAAATGATCCGCCTGAGCCAGGATAGGAAAAGCCTCATCGAACAACGCGTCGGCTGGAAATTTCCGGAGGAATACTTCGAATTATACATCGGCGAAACCGGCGACAAGATAGATGGTTACGCCATGGTGCACAATACCGTCGGTAAATATAAACCCATGACCTACTTGGTCGGGGTTGATGCCACAGGATCCTGCACCGAGGTCGAATTGTTGGTCTTTCGCGATGCGAAAGGGAGTGAGGTCGGTAAGAAACGATTTAACTCTCAATTTGAGGGCAGGACCGTCACTGACCCCATTCGGATCAACAAAGACATCATTAATATCAGCGGCGCCACCATGTCGGTCCGATCAATGAGTGCCGGTGTGAAACGCGTCCTAGTTTTAGTGGATGAATTTTACCTAAAGCCGGCTGGCTTAGGGAGCGACACAGTCGTGGCCCGGAAGGCCGAGAAAGGATTTTTCAGTTCTCTGTTCGGCCACTAAGGCCGTCGGGATACTGCACAGGCATGCGAAACTTCAATTCCCGATTTCGCCTGCGCGACTCGGATCGTCATATCAGGCTTCTCTACACGCAATTTCTCTTTTTGATGCTGGTGGGATTTCTCTTTTCATTCTTCTGGGCGCATAGCATGACCAGCCTGAGTCCACAGGGCATCGCCGACCACTACCGTGGCTCGGATGCGACTTTCGGTGAACCGATGTCGTTTCGAGAATTGGCGGAGGTGACGCATTTCCACCTGTTTACCATGCCGGTCGTATTCATGATTCTCGTCCACGTGCTATATCTGACCAATACCAGCCAGGTCACGCAAGTCTGGCTGACGTGGCTTTCATTCGGAGGCGTCGCCCTCGATCTCCTGTCCCCCTGGCTCATCAGTTACGTCTCGCCATTTTTCGTGCTGACGATGTTGGCCGGTGACACACTGATGATGCTGAGTTTTCTTGCTATGATGGCCATCCCATTATATGAAATGTGGATCTTGAAACAACCTCTTATGGCTGGGAAGCGAGGAGACGAGTCGTGAGCTCTTAATACGGCAGCACATTCTATACGGCCCGAGGTTGCGAGCCCAGAGCCCAAGATCGTTCACCACGGTTTTGGGTTTTGTTTTTTTGAATGGATCCATGTTCCCATCGATGGCGCCTATCCACGGCATGATGCGAAGCATCCAGGAAGTCACGCGGCAGCTTGCTTCGCTGAATTCGCTGCAACTTCCTGATGGACCGTTGCAGGAGGCCCGCCTGCTTCAACTCCGACGCCTGGCGCGGCAGATTGAAGCTTCATTCCCGGAACATTTGGGGCACGGTGAGCGAACGGCAGATTATGCGCTACTGATTGCGAATGCGATCGGTCTGCCCGGGGACCAGCTTACTGATTTACATGCGGCGCTGCTCCACGACATCGGACTATTAACACTTCCCGATGGCCTGCTCACGATGAGGCTCCTTTGACATTAGACGAGTATGTCCTGGTCCAGAGTCATCCTCGAGCGGGAGCGGCGCTGTTGAGTCCCTACCAGTTTCTGTCCAAATCGAGGCGCTTTATCGCCCATCACCATGAACGGTGGGATGGAGCAGGCTATCCATACGGCCTCCGACGTGCCTACATCCCTTAATCCGCCAGAATTCTCAGCATTGCGGATGGATTCGACGCCATAGCCGTCCGGGCAGGCTCATTTCACGCCGCACTGCGAACTCTTCGTGCCTCATCGGGCGCGCAATTCGACCCGGATCTTCTCGGCACATTTTGTGACTTAATCCACGTTCAGAGGATAACCAGCCGCTCCCATTTGGCAATTGGCCGGCTACCACCGAGAGTTTCAGTCAGGACGGACGACATGTGGGCGGGATATGTGACGAGACCAGTGTGAGCCATATTGGTCTAACGGAAGCGATCGGTGGCTTTGTAGAAGGAGAACGTCTGGACCGTCGTTCATCTATGCATGCGGGAAGTATGAGTCTTACAACAGTGCAGCGCTATCAGAGGCGTAGTTCACAGTGGTGCAGAGAAAACCGCCTGTCTCACTTGAAGGTGATGTCGGCCGGCGCCTCCAATGTGAGCAAGAGAGCCGATCAACATTGCGGGCTTAAATATTCTCCGCTAGATACACCGCCAATCCACCTGATCAAAGGTCCGCAGCTGCGTCTCGATCCCATCGATACGCTCTTCAGTATCGATGGTCATGTGTTGGAGCAGATGCCGAGTCGCAAAATCACCCACCTTGGCACACGGGACATAGCCTTTTAAACAGCTCCACATCATCACGATCAAATTCCAGATCCTCTTTGAGGTAGAGCCTCGACCGCCCTGCCCAATCTGATCCAGATGTTCGACGTCCGGCGTGCCTTCCAAATAAAGAAAGTGATCAATCAGACCTGAAGACTGGCTGACTTCTCATTACCCGGATGGCTCGAGTGCTTCTGCAGCGCTGATAGCCCCACTTCTTGCACATAGCCGCAGGAGCTGGCATTGATGAACCGTCGTCAGTTCCGCCTTCAATACCCGATTTAAAAATCAAGAACTCCTCCTTTTTCATATCCTGTTCAGCTTTCTTTCTTGATCTGCTCGGCGAGATACATCTCAAGACCGACCTGCTTAATCGTTTCCATCTGCGTCTCGATCCAATCCATATGCTGATCGACATCTTTGACCATCTCTTCAAACATATGTCGGGTCGTAAAGTCGCCGACTTTGGTACAATGCACGACCCCCTCACTCAATAGGCTCAGCATTTCCTGCTCAGCCTTCAGGTCCGCCTTGAACTGTTCGGGCACGGTTTCTCCGACCTGCACCGTGTTCATCCGCTGTAAGTTGGGCACACCTTCTAAATACAGAATATGCTCGATCAACTCATCAGCATCCTTCATTTCATCGAAGGAACGCTGCCTGACATGGTGATGCAATCGGTCATAGCCCCAATTCGAGCACATCTTGGCATGCACAAAATATTGATTAATGGCTGTCAGATCCGCCGTGAGAATCTTATTGAGGACGTCAATCACACCCTGTTTAGCTTTCATCATTCCCTCCTTCCGATAGGACCGTTATCGCATCGCGATCAACCTCATCGGTCGCTCGCCTCTTTGACGGGCACGCCCACATTCTATGTATGTATGGAGAACCGGCAGCCATTGTCAAGCCATAAGTTACGTATATTTGACTACCATTCTCAACTTCGGTGAAAACGGCTCTCATTGTCGACTCTGGAATGGCATCCGGTCTGCCAAACGACAGACTGCTAGCGGTCCTTTGCCGGTGCGAATGCGAACGAGTGAAAAAGCTGTGCGGTGTCGATTACAGGTGAGTAGAAAATCGGTACTGCAGACGGATCAACCGGCGTCGCGATAGCCGCACTCTTCATTGCGGCATTGCACGGAACGGCCGGCCTGCTTGCTGACTTTTTCAACAAGGAAGGGAGCCTGACAGGTAGGGCAGGGCTTATTGATGGGACGATCCCACAGAGCATATTCACATTGCGGATAACGGCTGCAGGAATAAAAGTTTCGGCCTTTTTTGGTGCGCTTCTGAACCAGGTCACCATCACACCCCGGTTGAGGGCATTTGACCCCCAAGGCGATCGCTTTGGTCGTCTTGCAGCCTGGGTAGGCGGAACAGGCCAGGAACTTACCGAAGCGTCCCGTTTTCACCACCATAGGGCTCGAGCATTTCTCACACTTCTCTTCCGTTGTCTCTTCCAATTTAGGAACAATCTTAATCGTCCCATCAGGCAACTTTTCAAAGTTTTGTGTATTTTTGCAGGGAGGATCGTCCTTGTAGCCTGGACAAGCCAGGAACTTGCCATTCCGCCCCCACTTAATCTCCAACATGCGGCCGCATTTTTCACAGGGAAGGTTCGTGGGTGGCTCGACAATATCCTTTGGTCCCGGAATACTCTGAGCCAACTCCATTTCTTTCACAAACGGGGTATAAAACTCCCGGACGGCAGCGACCCATGGCTTCGTGCCTTCCTCCACTTCATCGAGCTGCTCTTCCATATGAGAGGTAAATTCCGTATCCAGGAGATCAGGAAATCCCTTCAACAGAAACTCGTTGACCGTCCGCCCTGTTTCGGTCGGAAGAAAACGTCCCTCTACCTTTTCGACATATTTTCGATCCTGGATCGTGGATATGATCGACGCATATGTGGAAGGCCGTCCGATGCCCTTTTCTTCCAACTCTCGAATCAGCAACGCCTCATTGTAACGTGGCGGCGGCTGAGTGAAATGTTGTTTCGAGGTGAATCCGAGTATTGTCTGGCCTTCCTGAGCCACGAGAACTAACGCTTCTCCTTCTCTCAGAGCGGGAAGCTGACGGTCGGATTCGTCATCAGCTTCCGGCTCATTCTTGGGCTTCTGCGACGGTACCTCTTTGTCGATCCCTTCCAAATACACCGCGGTATGGCCGGCAAACCTGACCACGGTGCCCGTCGTACGAAACACATAGCGAGCGGGCGTATCTGCTGGCGTTGAGTCTACGCGAGTCACTTCCAGAATTGCCGGCACCATTTGTGAGGCGATAAATCGATTCCAGATCAGTTTGTACAGCTGATATTGATCCTGTTCGAGATACTGTCGGATCGTCTCCGGATCTCGACCTGCCGAAGTCGGCCGAATGGCTTCATGCGCTTCTTGCGCGGCTTTTTGCGTCTTGTAGACATTGGGTATGGCGGGCAGATATTCCACGCCAAATCGCTCGTGGATCACCACCCTGGCCTCTTCCATCGCCTCTTGCGAAATACGCGGGGAGTCCGTCCTCATGTATGTGATAAGTCCGGTTGCCCCTTCCGAGCCGATTTCGATTCCTTCGTATAGCTGCTGGGCGAGAGTCATGGTCTTTTTCGGAGTGAAGTGCAGTTTCCTCGCAGCCTCCTGTTGGAGCCTGCTGGTGATAAACGGCGCAACAGGGTTTCGTTTCTTCTCTTTGCGCTCAACCGATTGGATAACGAAGGATTTGCCTTCTACGCAGTCAAGAATCTGCCGTGCTTGCTCACCCGTTCCGATGTCCGCATCTCGTCCGTTGACGGAGTGTAATTTCGCTTCAAAATCCGGCGGATTATCTCCTGACAATAGGGCGACAATCGACCAGTATTCTTCCGATCGGAACGCTTCCCGTTCTTTTTCCCGATCGCAAATCAATCGCACCGCCACGGACTGCACGCGGCCCATGCTCAGACCGCGACGCACCTTTTTCCACAGCAACTGACTTCCTTGGTACCCCACGATGCGATCGAGCACGCGCCGCGCCTGCTGTGCCTGTACCAGCTTCATGTCGATTTCGCCCGGGGACTTTAGCGCGCGCTTGATCGCCGATTCTGTGATCTCGTTGAAAAGCACCCGGAAAATTTTGCCGTCTTTCTTCTTTCCTTTGCCGTGCAGTTCCTGGGCGATATGCCAGGCAATCGCTTCGCCTTCGCGGTCAGGGTCCGGTGCTAAAAAGACCGTGTCGACTTCTTGAGCCTTTTTCTTGATGTCTGCGAGGACTTTTGATTTCCCCTTGATCGTCACATACTGCGGCTCAAAATCGTGCTCGAGATCCACGCCCAACTTGCTGGTCGGCAAGTCTTTGACGTGACCGATAGACGCCATGACAGCGTAGCCACGACCAAGATACTTGGTGATCGTCCGCGCCTTGGTCGGGGACTCAACGATGATCAGAGCTTTAGCCATGACGTTCCATGTTCGCCGGCACGGGCCAGCACAGTACCATACTCACTATAACAAATATCGAGCGCCTGTCAGATCAATCTCTAACGCGTCCGGCGGGAGAGCCGCACATACTCATTACCCGGCAACTGCCGAATACAGTTTTTCAATTCCAATGAGAGCAAGACCGGCGTCGCCTGAGACGCCGCGAGCCCCGTGCGCCGAATCACCTCATCAACTGACTGCGGCACCGCGTCGAGGGCATCATACACGAGCGTTTCCTCGGTTCCCAACTGAACGTGTCCCTGGTCATCGGCCTCCGCTCGCGCATCAAGCCTGTCACGAAATACCGCGTCGAGCTGCGGTCGCAATTCGTCGAGCACATCGCGCGCGGATTCTACCAGTCTCGCGCCGTCCCTGATCAAGCTATTCGGGCCGCGGCTGCTTTCGGCCGTGACGAATCCGGGCACCGCGAATACCTCCCGCCCCTGCTCACCCGCCAGCCGCGCCGTGATGAGTGACCCGCTCTCGGTGGTGGCCTCCGTCACCACGACGCCCAACGCGAGTCCGCTGATGATACGATTTCGCCGAGGAAAATGATAACTATGCGGCGCCGCCCCCAGCGGGAGTTCGGACAGCACGGCTCCCTGCCGCTCAATAGCCTGTCTCAATTGCCGGTGGTCCGCCGGATAGGTGCGATCCAGTCCGCAACCCATGACCGCCAGTGTTCGCCCCTTCCCGGCAAGAGCGCCACGATGCGCAGCCGCATCTACCCCGCGTGCCAGACCGCTGACAATCGTGAATCCCATGACTGCCAGGTCGCGGGCCAATTCCTCGGCCAGGACCCGTCCCGCGGCACTGACCTTCCTCGTCCCGACGATAGCCACAGCATGGCGATCGCTCTCCAACAATGTGCCTTGGAAATACAACAGAGGAGGCGGATCCGGAATCGTTCGGAGCAGGGTCGGGTACTGTTTATCCGGATAAGTCAGTACCATCATCTGTCGGTGTTCCAATTGCGACAATTCTTGGTCGACTTGCCGGACCGCCTTCGCCTCAGGACCCCGTCGAATGGCCTCAATCAAAGGCGGGCGACATCCGATTTCTTCCAACGCCGCTGGCGTGGCCGCGAAAACGGATTCCGGCGTCCCGAACGACTGAACGAGCTTGAGCAGAATGGCGTCCCCCACGCCGGGGATGGCGCGCAGCATAAACCAGGGGCGGAGAGATCGGCTGCTCACTATCGTCTCAGATCATCTACGTCGTCGATGCGACGCCCGTAGCCATAATGTTGGAAAAGACCACGCTCAGCAGCAAGACATTGCGGGGACGATCCGACCGTCTTCATTTCATGATTTCTCGACGGTCGCGCGGGCCAAAGCCGCCTGCTTCCGGCTACATGACCACCAGATCAAACTGTTCCAGGTGCAGCCGCTCGTCAGGGGTGACCAAGATTTTCGCGCCATACCGCCGCTCCAGTTCCTGGACTCCAGGCTGCTCCTGCTCTTGCAAAAGTAAGGCGACAGCCGGATGCGCCCCCACGACGACGCGTTGCTGCTCGATCTCATGGCCCAGCCGTCGCACTTCACGAAAAATCTCATAGGCCACCGACATGGGAGACTTGGTATAGCCGCGCCCATCGCAGTAATGGCAAGGCTCAGAGAGCGACCGCAACAGGTCCTCGCGCACGCGCTCCCGGGAAATTTCGATCAAGCCGAGATCGGAAACTCTGGACACCCGGGTGCGGGCTTTATCAGAGGCCATGGCATCCACCAGCGCGTGATACACCTTATCGCGATTCTTCTCCCGCTCCATGTCGATGAAGTCCACGATGATAATGCCGCCGATGCCTCGCAACTTGACCTGATAGGCAATTTCTCGTGCAGCCTCCAAATTGTTCCGTAAGATTGTTTCCTCTTGATCGCGCTTGCCGACAAACCGGCCTGTATTAACGTCGATCACCGTCATCGCCTCGGTGTGATCGATCACCAGATATCCGCCGGACTTGAGCCACACTTTACGGCTCATGGCACGAGCGATTTCCTGCTCCACACCCAGGTAATCGAACAGACTTTCCTCTTTGTCGTAAAAGTGAATGCGAGACGTTTGTTCCGGCGAAAACCGTTGAACAAAGTTCTTGATCGCGTTGTACTCCTCGCGGTTATCGATCAAAAGCCGATCGACACGACGGCCAAAGAGATCCCGCACGACGCGAAAACTCAAGCTCAGATCGCTGTGCAACAAACTGGGCGCCGGTTGTTGATCACGTTTTGTCAACACGTCCTGCCATAAGACATGAAGAAATTCGACGTCGGACCGGAGTTCTTCTTCCTTCACGCCTTCACTCACCGTCCGGACGATATATCCGAACCCCGGCCGGCGCGCGCGTTTCATGATTTCTTTCAGCCGCGCACGCTCCTCGTCCCGAGGAATACGGCGGGACACGCCGATATGTTCCACGGTTGGCATGAACACCAGATACCGTCCCGGCAGCGACACATAGGTCGTGACACGAGATCCTTTGGTGCCGATGGGCCCTTTGGAAATTTGCACCATGACTTCCTGTCCTTCGGACAGCAGTTCCTCGATGGGCTTGGAGTTTTGCCGTTTCGGCTTGGGAACTTCCGACTCCTTGTTATCGTCGTCGTCACCCTCTACGAGCGTATCTCCGGACTCCAGATCCATGGACAGATCGGACACGTGCACAAACGCGGCCTTTTCCAACCCGATATCGATGAACGCGGCCTGCATACCCGGCAATACCTTCGCCACACGCCCCTTGTAAATATTTCCCACGAAATCTTGGTCTTTGGCACGGTCACCGTAGAGGTCCGTAACGACCCCATTATCCAGCACCGCCACGCGGGTCTCTTCCCGCGCTATACTGATCGCTATCTCAACACCCATACAAACTCCTTTACGCTCAGATCGGGCGGATCGGCAGACGAACGCGGACGCGTGGCCCGGGTTCTTTCTCGTCTCGCCGTTGGTCCGGCGCCGGTCTGATTCTTATGGTTATTTCATACCACGTCGACCTCTGTCCAGGCATCGCCTAGTAGAACAGGGTCAACCTTCGTCGCTTCACGTTTAACAATAAGCCTAACGAGGCCATGGTCATGATGGTCGCACTGCCTCCGTAACTGACCAGCGGAAGCGGGATTCCGACGATGGGAAACATACCCGCGGTCATCCCAATGTTGACCACCACGCAAAAACACAACATCGCGACAATGCCGGCCGCGAGCAAAGCGCCCAGCGTGTCTTTCGCGCGCGCGGCAATTTCGAGTGAGACCCATATCAGCGCAATAAAAAGGGCCAACAACACCAGCACCCCGACAAAGCCCCACTCTTCGGCATACACGGCAAACACAAAGTCCGTATGTCCTTCGGGAAGGAACTTCAGCTGGCTCTGTGTGCCCCCATAGAGGCCCTTGCCGGACAACTCTCCTGAGCCAATGGCGATCTTGGATTGCAGCGCGTGATAACCTTTTCCTCCCGGATCATAGTCGGGATCGACGAATGCCATGACGCGTTGCCGTTGATAGTCGTGCAGGGAGGCCCAGACCATCTCCCATACAAATGGGAACAGCATGACAGAGAGCAGTAGAATGATGCCCAGTGCCTTCGACCGTACTCCGACCATCAACAGCATCGCCGCATAGACCGCCAAAAAACTCAGCCCGCTACCCAGATCCGGCTGCTTCAAGATCAGTAAGAGTCCCGGCAACACAATTAGACCCGGCAAGACCACACGCTGCAGCCACCCGACCCGGGATACTCTAGAGTAATAATTTGCCAGGACTAACACCAACACCAGCTTGGCAAATTCGGAGGGCTGAAACGCAAAAGGTCCGATGGGAATCCATCGCTGCGCCCCGCGACTGGACTTGCCCATGAGGAGGACCACCGCCAGCAAAATCAGGATCACCGCATAGGTCGGATAGGCCAGGCGCGCGATCTTGTGATAATCCGAGAGATACATCACCAGGAAGGCGACGGTTCCCAAGAGAATCCAGACGAGTTGTTTCAGGTAGAAAGGGAAGGCAGTCTCTTGCGAGTGGGTCACGCTATAGATCGATAGAACTCCGACAGACAGAATAATCGCGATCAGCCCCAGAAAGCGAAGATCGAAGCTGTCCAACCCTCGGCTGTCGATCACACGATCAATCATCACGCCTTCGGCCGGGATCCGGGTGTCAAGGCAGGCGACTTCGACCGACCACGGGCCGGCGGTCCCTTGAGTACCTGAGGGTAGGCTTTCACGTACGCCTCAATGACATCCTTCGCCAAGGGCGCGGCAGCGGATCCGCCATGGCCCATGTGTTCGGCCAGAACAGCTAGGGCAATGCGCGGCGCCTCGACGGGGGCAAAGGCGACAAACCACGCATGGTCTCGCAATCTTTTCGGAATATCTTTCTCCGGACCGGTGCGTAGCGCCGCCGTTTGGGCCGTCCCTGTTTTTCCCGCAATCGTCACCAGGGATGATTTGGCGCGCGTCGCAGTCCCTTTTGTCACGACATCGGCCAAGGCCTCTTTGATCAAAGTCATAGTCGCCGGTTTGACCGCTACTTTCCCGCGAACCGTCGGAGGAAACTCAGTACGCTCTCCTGTTATTCGGTTTATGACGGCCTGCACCAACCGCGGCCTCACCGCGACACCGTCGTTGGCCACCGTGCCGATTACGCTCGCCATCTGCAGAGGTGTCACCGTGACATACCCTTGGCCGATCGCAGCGGAAATGGTCTCACCCGGATACCAGGGCTGATTTCTCGCTTTCTGCTTCCAGGCTGTGGAAGGAACGATTCCCACACGTTCAGACGGTAATTCGACTCCCGTCTCCTGTCCGAGTCCGAACTGCTTCGCATACTCGGCAATCGTGTCTATTCCCATTCGCTGACCGACGGTATAAAAATAGACGTCGCACGAATGAATCAAGGCCTGATTGATATCCACGGATCCATGTCCGCCTTGCTTCCAATCGTGAAACAGTCGATTGCCAAATTGGTAACCGCCGTTGCAGCGAACCATCGTCGAGGGTGTCACCGTGTTGGATTCAAGCGCCGCAGCGGCCATGACGACTTTGAAAGTGGACCCTGGAGGATACTGGCCTTGTGTTGCACGGTTGTTCAGCGGCCGTCTCTCATTCTGGACGATTTCCACCCACTGTTTGTTTGTCAGCTCTTTCGACAACATGTTCGGATCGAACCCCGGACGGCTTGCCATCGCCAGGACATCACCCGTCGTTGGGTCTAATGCCACGATCGCACCCGATTCTTCTCCTAAGAGATCCTCGGCAATTTTTTGAAGACGAATGTCAACGGTGAGATAGAGATCGTCCCCCGCCACCGACTTCTCCGCCACCACGGCGCGTTTTTCGTGACCGAGCGCATCCACTTCAACGCTCTTCTGCCCCGCGCGACCGCGCACCTGCCGGTCGAACGCCTTTTCGACTCCGTATTGTCCCACAATACTGCCTTGGTGGAGATCCGCAAAGTCCGCCTTCTCGAGCTGATCCGCCGATACTTCCCCGACATATCCCAGCAAATGTGCGGCCGCCGCGCCGCCCGGGTAGTTCCGCTGGGATTCCACTTGGATCATCACCCCAGGCAAATCCAACCGGTGTGACTCGATCAACGTCGCTTCTCGTAATGTTAGTCGATCCTTAACCTTGCGAGGGAGCAGCTTGCCTCCCTTTCCTGTAGACAACTTCTTCTGAATGACCTCCGGGTCCAGACCAAGCAGCGAGGCCAGCTGTGCGATCAGGCCCTGGCGATCCTTCACATCTTCCAGCGTGACATATAGCGCGAAACTCGGCACATTGTTCGCCAGCAAGATGCCATTGCGGTCAAAAATTAGACCACGAGCCGGTTCAAGCACCACTGTCCGCGTCCGATTGTTCTCAGAGAGATCTCGATAATACGGCCCCTCTCGAATCTGTAAATGCCATAATCGCAAGGTAAGCAGCGCGACCACCAGCAAAAGGCCGACGCGCAAAATGACCAGTCGCCGTTGAAGGTCGAGAAGGTCGGAATCGTTGAATCTTATCACCACTGACTCCTCAGACCTTAACCGATGCTCGACGCGGGATCTGCATGCGGCTACAACGCACCTTCGGTCACCATTCGATCATCCGACCAGCGACGCCGAAACATTGCGTACAGAGCAGCTCCGATGGCAGCGTCAAATCCCACCTGTACCAGCACGGTCGAACGTACACCTACCCAGATCTCATCGACGGTCGCCGGGTTCATCGCATAGAGGAATACTCCACTGGATAAGGAGGAGATAATCACCAAGCCGATGGTTAACACAGCTGGAGTAATATGCGCCATATGGCGGCCGGCCAAGCCGGCGAGAAAGCCTGCCCCTCCCTTCGTCACCACGTTAATCCAAAGATCGCCGGCGGACAGTATATCTTGGAAACAACCCAAAATGAGGCCGAGGATCAAACCATCAAGTTCTCCACCGAAGAAGCCCACGAGGCAGGCCGCGATGAGACCAAGATCAGGACGCACACCGAGGATGATGACATAATGCAACAAGGTTGTTTGCAGCGGTACTACCATCAACGCCAGCAGGGCATACAACAGAAACTTCATGGCTTCTTTCTATCCCCGTGAATCTCTTGCAATAATTTCTGAGCCGCGTCAGCCTCTTCATAAGGCGCCGTAATCACCAATACTTCGTCCAGTTTCGATAGATCGACCTCCGGCTCGATTTCCGCGGACTGAAACAAATCTCCCTCTGATTTTTCCACCTGCGTCAGCCCGCCGATTGCCAGGCCACGGGGAAAGGCGCCCGTCAGTCCTGAGGTGACCACCCGGTCGCCGGGCTGAACCCGCGACAGGAGCGGAATATACTTGAGCCGGGCGCGCCCATGACTGGTGCCTTCGACGATACCCTCATCGCGTGTCCGCTGCACCAGGCCTGCAATAGCATTGTTGGGATCAGTGACCAACAAAACGACCGACGAAGTGGAGTTGGCTTTCACGATTCGTCCCACGACACCCGCGGGTGTGACGACGCCCATTTCCGAACGGACTCCATCACTCTCGCCTTTATTGAGGATCACGCCGCGATACCAATTCGTGGCGTCTCTTCCGATCACTTGAGCCGAAACGGTGCGGGAGGACGATTGCTGCTTAAAGTTCAACAGATTCTCGTATCGCTGCGTTGCCGCCACAGAGTCCCATAGCTGATTATTCTGTCCCTTGAGCAACTCGATATCGCGACGGAGCTGGCGGTTCTCTTCACGAACGCCTTGCAAGGCGACGTATCCATCCCAGGTTTCGGAAATGCCATGATCGAGAGAGGAAAACGCGGCGAGCGGAAGACTGAGGATTTGTCCGAGCGGTCCACCGATGTACTGCAGCAGCCCCTGACTCTGACTAGGAAAAAGGAAGAGGCCGGCAAGCAAGAGGGCGAACAACACTATCGCGAGGCGCCGGGAGCCGTATGTCGATCGCGATATAGCCATCCACACTCAGGATGGAGCTCATCGTGCGGAGCTGCACTGCGACATGACCGATACCTTGCGAAGGAGATCCAACTCGTCGAGAATCTTCCCAACCCCGAGCACCACGGACGTCAGCGGGTCGTCGACCGTAATGATCGGAAGATTCGTTTCTTCACGAAACCGAGTGTCCATTCCCTTCAGCAAGGATCCGCCGCCAGTGAGCACGATACCGCGATCGATGATGTCTCCGGCCAATTCAGGGGGCGTGTTTTCAAGCGCCACCTTGATGGCATTCACGATCGTTCCAATGGGTTCCTGCAACGCTTCCCTGACTTCGGCATCATCCACCACCAGAGTTCGAGGAATACCGGAGATCAGATCGCGCCCTTTGATCATCATGGTCTTCCGTTCCTCAAAGGGATAGGCCGAGCCGATTTCAAACTTAATACGCTCCGCCATATGTTCCCCGATGAGGAGATTATACTTTTTCTTGATGTAGTTCATGATCGCATCGTCCATCCGGTCGCCGGCCACCTTGACCGACTCGCTGTATACGATGCCGCCGAGCGAGATGACTGCGATGTCCGTCGTGCCACCGCCGATATCCACGACCATGTTCCCGGATGGCTCGGTGATCGGGAGTCCTGCGCCAATAGCTGCCGCCACTGGTTCTTCGATCAAGTACACCTCACGGGCCCCCGCGAGTTCGGCGGAATCACGGACAGCGCGCTGTTCGACCTGTGTGATCCGCGACGGCACCCCGATGATGATGCGTGGCCGCACGAATGCGGTTCGATTGTGAGCCTTTTGAATGAAATGGCTCAGCATCGCTTCGGCTTTCTCGAAATCTGCGATGACACCTTCTTTCATAGGACGTACCGCGAGTATGTTGCCCGGGGTACGTCCCAGCATGCGCTTCGCGTCGGCGCCGACCGCCATCACGCGTTCAGTTTTTTTTTCGACGGCGACCACGGAAGGCTCATTTAGGACAATGCCCCTCCCCTGGACATACACGAGGGTTGTTGCCGTCCCCAAATCGATCGCCAGATCGTTGGAGAACCACCCGAACATGTCACTCATGAAGCCCACGAGAACTCTCCCTTCACGCGATTCATGCGATTCAGCAGCGACCTCTTACGTTCAGTCCGGCACGTCCAGCTGTCCAGTCTCAAGCACCTGGGTCTTCGCGATCTCATCGCCTAGTCGCCGGCCTTGCTCATTCCCGACCACCAATAACGCTTCAAGTGAAAGCAAGGCGGCCCAGCCGATCCATCCCACATAGGGTATTTCGAATGCCAATTGGGCAAGGCCACAGGGGAGATTACGGATCATCGACTCTCTGAATCCCGCCGGCTCTCGGGTGCGGGGCACAATCGTTTGCAGTCCAATCAGCCGTTTGCCGATACTCCGACCGCCCCCAAAACCATCGGCCAATAATATGTAGGCAAGACCGGCGAGGACACCAACCGGCGGGACCAATCTACTCGCCGCGGCAACGATCAAGAGGTCGATCACTTTGGCGATGAGTCGGTTCAGCACCTGGGCTTTCGGATAAACGCCCAGTTCGAGCGGGCTTTGCCCGGTTGCCTCCTCCGCCAATGAAGATCTCCCCGATTGATTCACACTATAGCAAATCTCTCTGATCTGCACAAACAAAGTCGCAATCTTTCCGTGCAACAAACACCCTTCTTACTCCTCTTGCCTTTATTGTTGGCGCCTGAGTAGAATCCATGAAACTGGGGCGACAAGAGGCGATTTCGATGATTAAATTGTTACGCGAAGCAGCGCATGATTACCCATGGTTTCTCAAATCCATCATGGGCATTCTGGCCTTCGCGTTTGTCATTACCATGGGATGGTGGGGATTCGGCCAACAAAGCGGCAACATCGTTGCCTCTGTCGGAGATCAGTCCGTCCCGGTGGACGAATTTCGTCGCGCCTATGAAAATACGTACCGCTTCTATAAAGACAAGGGGCAGACCGACATTAAGGACGAATTCCTCAAGCAATTCGTGCTCGAGCAACTCATCGATAATCGTATGTGGCTGCATGTGGCGAAAGACATGGGGCTCACCATCTCTGACGAAGATTTACGCAAAGCGATCCTGCAGCGAGCGGAGTTCCAACGGAACGGCACCTTCGACCCTGAAGCCTACCGCAGGCTGCTGGCCGCGAATCGTTTGACCCCTTCGTCCTTTGAAGCCATGGAAGCCAAGGATATCCTCACCAACAAAGCGCGGTTAGTCATCATGGATGCGGTCGCGCTTACGCCGTCTGAATATTCTGAGGCACAGGCCCTTGTCTCCCGCCAGGGCGAAACGGATCCCGGCAAGATCGATGCGGCCAAGGAACGGATTTTTCAGAGCTTTCTCTTTCAGAAGCAACAGCGGGCGCTGATGGCTTATACTGAGTCGATGAAGAGCAAGGTTCCGGTTAAGATTCACAAAGAGCTCATGTAGCGTTTCCCCACCCTGTCCCGATCAGCATCGCATCACCATAACTATAAAACCGATATCGCAGCGCCACCGCCTCTTCATATGCCTCGCGGAGCGGGCCTATGCCTACCAGGGCCGAGACCAGCATCAATAAGGTGGTTCGCGGCAGATGAAAATTCGTTATCAGCGCGTCGGTGACCTGGAACTCGAACCCTGGGGTGATGAACAATTCGGCAGGCCCCTGAAAGGGGAGGATGCCTCTCCCGCCTCGTGCCGCTGTTTCCAACGCGCGGACCACGGTCGTTCCAACGGCCACGACACGGTCCCCCCGCTCCCTCACCCGGCAAATCTGTTCCACGGTATGAGCGGACACGTCGACTCGTTCCGCCAGCATGCGGTGATCTTCTATCCGCTCACTCTTCACGCTTCGAAATGTGCCTGGGCCGACGTGCAAGGTAATCTGCGCCAGCTCGATTCCTCTCTCAATCAAGGCCTGTACCAAATCGCGGGTAAAATGCAGGCCGGCAGTCGGAGCGGCGATGGCCCCTTCATGCTGCGCGAACAGAGTTTGATACCACTGCTGATCGTCCTGCGTGGGCGGTCGTTTGATATAGGGAGGGAGCGGCATGGCGCCGGCTGTCTGCATGAGGTCGTACACGCTCGAAACGCCTGTCACCTTCAGAGTGGTTCGCGTCTGGCTTCGCTCAGAAATTTCTCCACGACCGCCGTCTGGAAACGCAATCATGGCCCCGGGCCGGAATCGTCCCTTGATGAGAATCTCCCACACCCCTTGACCGAGATCCTGAACAAACAACAGCTCGATCGGTTTTCCCGTTGACTGAACATGGGCGGAGACTCGCGCCGGCATAACCTTGGTATTATTGACCACCACGAGATCGCCCGGTTGCAGCAGCGACGGTAGGTCAGCAACCTGACGATGCATTCGTGCTCCGCTGGCGCGCTCCATGACCAGCAGTCGCGCTCGATCACGCGGGAGGACCGGATGATCGGCCACCAGCGCGGGATCAAAGGGAAAATCAAACTCGCTGAGCAGCATCAGGGGGTTGGAATGGCCGGCGCCAGCAACTGCGATAGCGACGCGTTGTGCAACTCGGTTCCTGGATAGTAATATTGCAGAATACTATTGTAGGCATAGCCGAGCTCCGCCAACTCTTTCGCGCCCCATTGACAAAGTCCCACGGCATGGCCCGCTCCAAAGCCGGTCAATACGACCTCGACTCCAATCGATTCCACCTCGAACTGAGTACTCGGAATGACGGTATACCCGACGGCCTTGCGAAGGTCCTCTCCTCGTAATACCGTCTCCCCACCCGAGTGCAAAATCCGCAAACGCGCCACCCGCCCGGCACGGCTATAGACAATCGGGGTGATCGTGGCGATCGTTCCGACAGAAAAGCCCTGGCGCCGCAAGCTTTGTTCCAGTTGATCGATCTTAACGCTGGCCTTCCATTGATAGTGGGGCGATTCGATATCAAACGGACATTCGACCCCCTTGAGGTAGGGAAGATCTTTGTTCGGCCACACATTGACAGCATCTTCAGTAGGCCCTGCTGCAGTGGATGAAAAGGCAGCATAAATAGGCGCGTGCTGATGGGTCACGACAATGCCTCTGGTCGATTCCACGGCCTCTTCGACACGGTGATCAACGCCGGAACGCCCACGGTAGACCTGATCCTGAATGGTGGATACCACATCGTATTCCCTCGCGGCACTCAGCATCTTGTTATACAGCGCATACGTCCGTGCCGCCACTGCCTGCACCTTGAGCATTTCCGGATGCCAGGCTGAACTGACCTCCGAGGGCACCACACCCTTTACATACTCCTCCAAATCCACCTCGTTCAGGACCGACAGCAGATGGCCTTTGCGCGACACCCGCACGATTCCGCTGATCGAGAGCGCGGCCCTCTGGGCAAGGCCGACACCGCTCTGTCCCACCGGCCCCGGTCGAACCCCTGCTCCAGTCCCACCGGCTTGCGCCATCATCAGCGAGAGACTGTGCCGGAGAGGGCGAATGACGACCTGCGCTCCCATCACGCGTCGACTATCAATGTGCAATCCATCTGCGCGTGATGAGATACGGATCGGAGATCGCAATACTTTTGTTTCGCCCGCCTCCGTCACGAGAGCCAGTTCACCGTCAGAACTCACTTCCAGGAGCAGCACCTCTTGAGCCAACAATACGCGAATGGACTCGGCAGAGACGGACTGCGCTCGGGCGAGAAAAATGAGCAGGAGGCCCGCCATCACAGGCAGGCTATGAAGAATGTGTCGAGTCAGCGGCGAAAGAGCCATGAGAGGACGTAGAGGACCACACTGAGCAGAATGCTAAACACGAGACTCGTCGCGATCGGGAGATGAACACTGAACTGCTCTCGTGTCATCGAGAGATCGCCGGGTAATTTACCGATCCAGTTGAACGCGGAATTGATGCCGAACCATTTTTCCGCCAGTGTCAGAAGGACCCCACATGCGGCGAGGGCCAGTCCCGCGACAATCAACCATCGACCTACGCCGTTCCACGCTGGCATCGTTCATTCTATCAGACATTCGGCAATCTGAACGGCATTGAGGGCGGCACCCTTGCGGAGATTGTCGCTTACGACCCAAAGATTCAGTCCATTCGTAATGGACTCATCTTCACGTATCCGCCCGACATAGACCTCGTCCTTGCCCGATACGTCGAACGGCATGGGATACAGCTTTTTCAGGGGGTCGTCGTAGACGATGACTCCGGGCATCTCCGCCAGGGCGGCCCGCGCATCGTTCGCTTTCAGCGGCCGTTCGAGTTCGACATTGATGGCTTCGGAATGACATCGCAGCACCGGCACTCGCACCGTGGTCGCCGTCACCCGTAATGAGGGCATCTCGAGAATTTTTCTGGTCTCTCGAACGATCTTCACCTCTTCTGAGCAATCGCCGCCTTCGTCGAACGATCCGATATGGGGCAAGAGGTTGAAGGCAATTTGATAGGGGTACACCTGCACCTTCACATCTTGGAAGGAGATCAACGCCTTCGTCTGATCGATCAATTCATCCATGGCGGCAGATCCGGTGCCTGATACCGACTGAAAGGTCGTCACCACGACCCGCTTGATGCCCGCGGCATCGCGAAGCGGCTTGAGTGCCATGACGAGCGGGGTCGTCGTACAATTGGGAATGGCCACTATCCCTCGTTTCATCGATCGCAGGGCAGACACATTGACCTCGGGTACCACCAGCGGCACATCTGGATCCATGCGAAAGACGGCGCTGTCATCGATCACGACGATGCCTGCCGCACCCAATCGTGCGCCGTAGTCCCGGCTGATGGCATCCGTCGCCGATACAAAGGCAATGTCCACACCGGCAAAGGAAGAGTCCTCCGTCAACTCCTCCACCTTATATTCCTCACCTTGGCAGGACAGGACCTCGCCCGCCGACCGCTTCGACGAAAATAAACGCAGCGTCTCGATCGGAAAGTTGCGTTCTTCGAGGATCTCCAGGCTTTCTTTGCCAACAGCTCCGGTGGCTCCAAGCACCGCCACTGTATAGGCCTTTTTCTTCTTCACCATGATGTCATCCTCACGCAATCGCGGTCATGGCTCTGATGCGGTGATTGAATGTATCCGCGATGTAGATCGTGCCCGCCGCTTCGACCGCGACTCCGAATGGAAAACTGAGACTGCCTGCCAAGGCATCGCCACCATCTCCGCCGTACTGCGCAATGCCGGTGCCGGAAAGCCGGGTAATAGCCTTGGTCTGCGGATCCCACACCCGGATGAGATGGCTGTCCGAATCCGTCATGTAGAGTTTGCCATCGTGACCAACCGCGATCGCTGCAGGCCTGGAGACACTCTGTGAATGGGGCTCGTCCGGCCCCTGGTAACGATACATTCCTCCGTCTCCTGCCACGGTCGCAATCTGTCCGGTCGCCGCATGGACAGATCGTATCCGGCTATTAAAGGTATCAGCCACATACAGCAATCCCTCCGCCGCTAAGGCCACGCTGCTGGGTCCCGACAAACTGGCCTGAACGGCCGGAATTTGATCTCCACTGTACGCAGCGATTCCGTCTCCCGCGATGGTCGTGATGATACCGGTGGAGAGCTCCACTCGACGCACACGGTTGTTGCTTTGGTCTGCAATGTACAGGGCGTCGTCACTGACGGCGAGCCCCGTCGGTTCATTGAGCGCCGCATGGGTCCCCGGCCCCCCATCACCGGAGTAACGCGTCTGTCCGGTTCCCGCGACGGTCGTGATCACGCCGGTGGTCGCCTCGACCTTTCTCACCCGATGGTTCATCGTATCGGCGATATACAGATTCCCCGATCGATCGACGGCCACGGCACTGGGAAAATTCAACCGCGCTTGACGCGCAGGACCACCGTCACCCGAATCGTGCTCTACGGTAAGTCGGCCACCGGTCACGTAGCGCACGGTTCCACTGACATCGGTGACCTGCGAATAAGCTTTCGTGCTATCAGTGGACGCGTCGGTAAAGAGATCGTCCTCCTCTTCCTCCGGCCTGCCCGCAGTCTCTTGCGAAGGAATCTCTCCGGTCGTAAGGCCAGGACAGACTCCGGCGATGGTAGTGATCACACCCGTGACCCGATCGACACGGCGTACAACATGATTCTCGGAATCCGCGATGTAGAGATGTCCCTCGCAATCGACGCAGAGACCTTTCGGTTCGTTCAACGAAGCCGCTCCGGCCGGGCCACCGTCTCCAGCGTAGCCGGGCTCTCCGTTTCCGGCCAGCGTTTTAATAAGGCCCGATGGCGTTGTGCGCGTCATTGTGATTCACGAGGGGAGATTGTGCACGATGGCATCACCCATCTCGGCGGTGCCGACCAGCCGCATGCCCGCGGCATGAATATCCTTCGTGCGGAGTCCGAGCTCGAGGGTTGTGACAATTGCCCTCTCCACCGCTTGCGATTCCTTGTCCAATCGAAACGCATAGGACAACATCATCGCCGCTGATGCAATCGTCGCGATTGGATTGGCGAGATTTTTTCCGGCAATATCCGGTGCGCTGCCGTGAATCGGTTCAAAAAGGCCCACCTTGGATCCGATGCTGGCGGAGGGCAGCATTCCGATCGAACCGGTGAGCATCGCCGCTTCGTCGCTCAGAATATCGCCAAAAATGTTGTTGCACAGCAAGACGTCGAACTGGCGGGGATTACGCACCAGCTGCATCGCACAATTATCGACATAGATGTGGTTCAGAGTCACATCCGCATAGTCTTTTTGCACGTCCGTCACCACCCGCCGCCACAACTCGGACGACTCCAGCACGTTGGCCTTGTCCACCGAGGTCACCTGCTTGCGGCGCTTGCGGGCCGCCTCAAACGCCACGACCGCAATGCGACGAATTTCGTCGGTCGTGTAGACTTCTGTGTTAAACCCGCGCTCTCCGCCGCCGGGCAATTGTTCGATGCCCTTCGGCTTGCCGAAATAGATGCCCCCGGTCAATTCGCGAATGACGAGCATGTCGATCCCCTCAATGACCTCTCGTCGCAGCGTCGAGGCATCGGCAAGCATCGGATAGAGCTTTGCGGGACGCAAGTTGGCATAGAGCCCGAGTTGCTCGCGCAATCCAAGCAGGGCCCGTTCGGGACGAAGGCTATACTCCAATCCCTCCCACTTCGGGCCGCCGACAGCTCCGAGGAGCACCGCATCGCTTTGTTTGGCAATCGACAGCGTCTCTTGCGGCAATGGCAGGCCTACGTTATCGATCGCATGGCCACCGACATCGCCGGCCACAAATTCAAAGCTATGGCCGTATCGTTCGGCCACCGTCTTCAAGACCTTGACGGCTTCCGGGACAATTTCGCGGCCGACTCCATCTCCGGCCAAGACTGCAATTCTCGCCTTCACCTGTCCATCTCCTCTTGGCTATTCCTCGACGGCCTCGTCCTCCGGGGTCCAGGCTGGATCGACGAGGCACAGAAATTCAATCGCATCCGTTCCGTGGTTCTGTAGCGATTGCTTGGCTCCCGGCGGCACATAGATCACCGAACCTGCCTCCACCATCAGGGATTCTTCCTCGACATTCATCACGCCGCAACCGGCAATAAAGTAATACACCTCTGAAGACTTCAAGCGATGCCAGAGGGACTGCCTCCCCGGATCTAGAAATCCATGCGCCAGGCTATAGCCCAGGGCAAGAGATGCCTTCCCGGGGTGAAGCAATTCCCGCAGCCTCGTCTGATCTCCGGCCAAGAATTCAGGACATCGTTGAAGATGCGTACCGATCATTGTGCACCGTCTCGACTAGACACTTGTGATGGGGAACAACGGAAGAGTTCGCCAGCCCAGGTTGGCGCGGATGCACCAGCGAGGACTGAGAAATCTACCCTGCAGCTGTAGATCAAATCAAGCTAACTTTCTGAATTCCCTCCGCTTGTTTGGAGGAGAAATAGCCCAGTTTGTTGAGAGCGTTCAGGTAAGCCCGCGCCGACGCGGTAATGATGTCCGTATCCGCTCCATGAC
Source organism: Nitrospira sp. (assembly GCA_013696305.1). Classification (GTDB taxonomy): domain Bacteria; phylum Nitrospirota; class Nitrospiria; order Nitrospirales; family Nitrospiraceae; genus Nitrospira_A. Next base: position 2,017 of record JACCYV010000333.1, on the reverse strand, counting down.
CGGATACCGTGCGACCTTCTTCTTCCAGTCGCACCGACACTTCCCCTTGGGCATCCGTGCCACCGGTGATGGCATTGACGCCGAACATCAGCAACTTGCTCTTCGTCTGGGTCATGGCGGCAATTGTCCGATACACCGCATCCACCGGTCCGTCCCCCGTTCCGCTGTGGGTCACTAGCTTCCCGTCTATTTCCAATTCCACCATGGCGTGGGGCACTTTGTTGGTCCCGCTCTCGACCTGAAACGATTTTAAAACCACCCGCTCCGACATTTTAGCGACTTCCTCGGACACGATGACTTCAAGGTCTTCTTCGTAAATTTCTCTCTTCTGGTCCGCCAGCCGCTTGAACCGTTCAAACGCGCGGTTGACATCTTCTTCTGTCAGCTTGTAACCCAAATCCTCCAGCCGTTGGCGAAACGCATGGCGCCCTGACAATTTACCCATCACCAGTTTGTTCTGCTCAAGGCCGATGGATTCCGGCCGCATGATTTCATAAGTAGTCTTATCCTTGAGTAAGCCGTCCTGGTGAATACCCGACGTATGCGCAAACGCATTGGCTCCGACAATGGCCTTGTTGGGTTGAATCACCATGCCGGTAATCTTGCTCACGAGGCGACTGGTTTTTGAAATCTCCTCGGTCACGACCTGGGTATCGGCCCCATACCAATCCTTGCGCGTCCGCAAGCCCATCACGATTTCCTCCAGAGAGGTGTTTCCGGCCCGTTCTCCGATGCCATTGATTGTACACTCTACTTGGCCGGCCCCCGCCGTCACCGCGGCGAGACTATTGGCGACCGCCAACCCCAAATCGTTATGACAGTGGACGGAAATGACGGCTTGCCTGCTATTCGGCACGCTATCCTTGATTCTCTTGATCAAGGCGCCAAACTCCTGCGGATTGGTATACCCCACGGTGTCGGGAATATTGACTGTCCCGGCCCCTGCCGCAATGACCGCTTCAATCACTTCGCACAGGTAGGCCGGATCGGACCGGCTGGCATCCATAGGAGAAAACTCGACATCCTCGACATAGGTTCGAGCCATTTGCACCATTTCCACAGCCCGCTGCTTCGCTTCTTCCCGGGTCATACGAAACTGGTGCTTGAGGTGAATGTCCGACGTCGAGAGAAAGGTGTGGATGCGAACCTTTGGCGCCCCTTTCAACGCTTCGTAGGCCCTCGTGATGTCTTCCCGTCTGGCTCGAGCGAGACTGCAGACCACCGGCCCCTCGACTTCCTGGGCGATTCGGCGCACCGCCTCGAAATCCCCCGGCGAGCTAAAGGCGAACCCCGCTTCGATGATATCCACGCCGAGGCGCGCCAGCTGCTTGGCGATCATGAGCTTCTCTTCGACATTCATGCTCGCTCCCGGCGATTGCTCGCCGTCCCTCAACGTCGTATCGAATATCCTGATCATCCTGGTCATGGCGTACCTCCCCTTTGGTTAGCAGCATTCTACAGGGTGCTCAAACAGGTCGGCGGCAAGGCCGCAGGCGAAGGAAACACCGGAGGCGTTTTCAGCATCCTGAAAATAAAAAAGCCTCCGCCCCTGGACAGGGACGAAGGCTTTGCGAGCTTCGTGGTACCACCCTGATTCAGCAGTGGATGAAGAATTGTCTCATCTACTGCCCTTGATTCTATCCGTGACGTGGACAACCCGGGACTCACTACTACCCACCGAGGGTTCACGAGTCCAGCTCAAAGGTGAGTTCGGCAGATAACCGGCTGGTTCGCACCATCCACCAGCTCTCTCAATTCGGTTAGATCTGCCTACTACTCCTCATCACAGCTATTGATTACTCTCTCGAATCTAATACCCGTACATCGGGCTTCGCAGCCTGTTTACCGGCACTCTTGGCCACCATCGTCCAGAGCCGCGTCACGGGACCCGACAGGGCATAGGCTGCGAAAGTGACGAACAGCATCGCCTGAGGCCAGGCGACGATCAACATCAAGGCGAGAATCCCCCACACCAGATAGGTAAAATGATCACCTCGCCGAAACTTCATATCCTTAA
>JACCYV010000332.1 GCA_013696305.1 Nitrospira sp. | reverse complement strand
CGTAGCTCACCGCCCTCGCATCGTGAGTGCCAAGCCCATCTGTCGTTCAGATCACACCCATGCACGGTCCTGACTGTTACCGATCCCTGCTGCGGCAGTGGACGCCGCTTCTCATGAGCCTCTTGCTCGCGGTGCCTGCCTGGGCGGACGAAGTGCATCTCCTGAATGGTGATCGGCTCACCGGCACGATCGTCAAAATGGAAGAACACGTTCTGACCCTGCAGACGGATTACGGCGGTGAGATCAAAGTGGATTGGACCAAGGTCGAGCGCGTGATCTCCGCCGCCCCTCTGAAGATCCTCGTGCCGGGCGAATCCCGGGGTGTGTTTCGAAGTTTCTTCTACGGGAGACATGCCCTGCATGAAGTCAGGGACCTGGGGCCGACTGGTCCGGTGCCCCTGACGGATATCCTTGCGATCAATCTCGAACCGATTCGATTGACGGGGACGGTGACGGCCGGCGGGAACCATACCCAAGGGAACAGCAACGCCAAAGCCTTTAACAGTGCGGCTCGCTTTACGCTCTACGCCGAGCGCCAGCGGCTGCTGATAGAAGCCAAATACAATTATGGCCAGGCCGGCGCTCAAGTGACCGCGAGAAATTCACTGGCGAGTCTGAAACACGATTATTTTGTGAGCAAGCAAATCTTCATCGAATCCTTCGGGATGCTCGAAAAAGACACCCTGCAGAACCTGCAGCTTCGCTCCTCGATCGGCAGCGGTTTGGGTTATCAGTTCTATGAGACTGCCCGGACGATGCTCTCGCTGTCTGTGGGTCTCGCCCACGTGAGCGAACATTTCACGAACAGCCCGAATACACAGACCCCGTCGGGGAGATGGAGTCTGCGATGGGAGCATGCCCTGTGGCCGGATCGAGTCAAAGTGTTTCACCGCCAGGAAGGATTCTATGACATCAATGCCGGCAATGCCTTCCGGTTGAATGCCGATCAAGGCATCCGCATCACGGTCTACAAGAATTTATTCTTCAATGTGGAATATGACCTCCGGCTGAATACCCAACCTGCGCCGGGACGGAAAACGACCGACGAAGCCGTCATTTTTGGTGTCGGGTACGAACTGAAATGAGTAGGTGGGAACCGCTTACGTTCTTTCCTGCCTCGGCGCTGTGACTTCTCCATGTTCGCCCCTCGGCTTCCCGACGAGGCTCGTCGCCGCGGCCCGACCGGCTACTCGACCCGTCGCCCAGGCCCATTGAAAATTGAATCCGCCGATCCGTCCGTCACAATCGAGCACCTCACCGACTATATATAGACCGGGTACAAGCTTCGATTCCATCGTACGGAAGTTCACTTCCTCCAGAGGAATTCCACCGGCCGTGACCTCGGCAAAATTCCAGCCGCGATCACGCACGAGGGGAAACCGGAACCGTGTCAGGTCTGTGAGAAGACGATCACGAGTGGTGCGTGGCACTTGCGCGCTCCCCTGTTGCGGATCACTTCCGGCTTGGCGACAGAGGGCCTCGCCCAGCCGTTCGGGCACCAGCTCGGCGAACATGTTCAGGAGCGACCGCCGCGGATGCCGGGCGGTCTGCGCCAGAAACCACTCCCGCGCCTGGTCCGCTGTCCGGCCGGGGAGAAAATTACCGAACAGCTCTGCCGCCTCATTCCGCTCGCGAGAATGAGTCCAGACTCGACTCGCATCCATCACCACCGGTCCGCTGATCCCGAAATGCGTCCAGAGCAGACTTCCCGTCCGGCGATCGACCGACCGGCCCTGCACCAGGGTCTGCAGCTCCACTTCATGCGACAGTCCTGAGAGGCTCGTATGAAAACAGGTATCCTCAAGGATGAGGGCGACTAAGGCCGGAACGGTCGGCGTCACCCGATGCCCCAAGCGGCGCGCGAATTCATACCCCGATCCGTCACTCCCCGTGCGGGGCAATGATCGTCCGCCGGTGGCGAGAACGACCCGCCGAGCCAAGACCTTCCCATGCTGATGACGGATGAGAAAACCGGCAGGAACGTTCTCCGTAGATCCTTGTAAACGGTCGCAACAATCGATGGCGGTGATGCGAGTATCGGCCTGGAGTGTAATGCCGAGTTGCCGACAGCGCTGGATCAGCGCGTCGAGCACCGTACGCGACTTGTCGGTCACAGGAAACAATTTGCCGGTCGCTTCGCGTTTGAGCTCCACACCGAGCGACGCAAACCACCTGACCGTGTCCTCCACCGGAAAGGCCGCTAACACATTCCGCACGAGATGGCGCATCCCGAAAAAATCATCCGGTGTGACCCGGTCGTGGGTGACATTGCATCGTCCACCGCCGGACACGAGAATCTTCGCCCCGATAGTTTTCGCGCCGTCAAGCAACTCAATCGTCAGACGCGGGTTCTGCTCTGCCGCAAAAATACCGGCCGCCAGTCCGGCCGCTCCCGCGCCGATCACGCAGAGGTCCACAGGTCCCTGCATCATCACCCCCTCATTCGAAGCATGCCGCGACATGCGCCCGTTGCGAACAGGCCGCCCCACCACCACACTCTTGCATGGAAAATGGTCGCTTCACTGTGTCAAGATCGGGGCACGATCAACATTCGCGACATGGACTGCAGGAGCCTCATGCGTCGATTCCAATTCCCGTTTCATTTGCTGCTGGCATCGTACGTATCCCTCGGCTGCGCGTTCTTCGCCTCCACCCCGCTGTCGGACAGCCCGAGGGACAGCGTGATTTCCGCCAACGTAGAAGCACAACTGGCTGAGGACCGGCCGGGCAGTCTCTCCGGCATCATCGTGGACACTGAAGCCGGAAACGTGACCTTGACAGGCACGGTTCAACGGGCTGAACGAAAGGCGCGAGCCGCGGAACTGGCTCGACAGGTGAAAGGCGTGAAGCGAGTGAAAAACGATCTGGAGATTCACGCCGACGTCTCTCCCCAAGACTCCGATCTCCTGCCGCCGCGTTAAAAGTCCTCATCGTCTTTTCCCGAGATCCCATCCTCGATCATCTCAAAAGCTTTATGCGGCAGTGTAATGGCATTGACGAGAATGTCGAAGGCCAATTGGGCCGTTCCCTTCACACCCGTCTTCAACGACTCGGTGGGCAGGTACCGCAGGTCGGGGTGACTCGCGGACCCCTTGAGCTCGAACACTGCGGTATCGAATCCCTGCCGGTCCCCCGCCAGAAGATGGCCGAACAAGGGGATACGCTTCAACATGGCCGAATAGGATCCCAGAGGACTGGTAGCCAGAACCATGTCGAATCGGTCCGCCGTGATGTCATACCGGCCTGTCCCGCTGATCTTGAGAATGGGACTATCGAGCAGGAACTCTTTCGCATCGATCACGCCGTTGTTGAGAGAAAACACCAGCTTGAGCCGGTCGATCGGCAAGCCCTTCTGGTTCAGGTCCACCTGCCCCTGGAGCAGAGCGGGCAGATTCATGACCGACAGAAGGGTGGAAACCACCGGCACGTTATGCATTGTTCCGTCCTCGATCACAATCTGGATCGGCCGCCGGCTGGTCAGTGAGCTCAGCACGAGACCCTTGCGCTCAAATTCTGCCTGTACTTTGCCTGACGTCGTGAGCCACCCCGTCATGAACGGTTTCTCCTGAACCATATCCAGGAGTCGCTCAACGGGAATACCGCTCACGCGAAAGGTGCCCCGTGCCTGCTCGATCCGTCGCGAGCCGGCCCGGACCTTGACCTCACCAGCCGCATGTCCCTCATTCGTATCACCGCTGATCCGCTCCACCGTCAAAAGACCATGATCCCAGGCAACGCGGCCGGACAGGTCGGTCAGCAAAAACTTCTTATAATAGACGTGGTCAGCAAAGAAAAATGCATTCACCATGCCGTCCGACCACCAGGCCCTTTGAGGAGACCGATCTCTAGCGGATGCGGACAATTTACGAGAAGCTGACGTGAATGCACCCACATCGATCTGCGACGACTCGACCACCAATCGGGCCTTCGGCGACTCTGCCCAATGCGCAATAGAGCCGGATACCCGCAGGTCGCTCGCGCCCACATGAAACGCCATCCGTTCGATCTGAATCTTGTCTTGATCAAAACGGAGGGTCACGAACGCATCCCGGATCGGTTCATCCAAGCCTTCCACGGCGATCTTGCCTCGATCGAACCGAACCAGGCCGGAGGTGCGCCATGACGCACGGTCCTTCACGCGGCCTTCCATATGCAAGGCGGCATCGAACGTCCCTGCCTGAATCGGTCCCAACGCCACTCCGGCCGGTAGTCTGCTCACGGCGAGCGCGCCGGACGAGACATTCGCCGCAAACTCCATGTCTCCTGATACATCGACGGTACCCTCCCCGACAATTTTGATCGGAGGAAAGCGCAGGTCCAGATGTCGAACCACCAATAGCTTCCCGCCGGTTAACCGGGTCTCGAACTCGATAGCGGCAGGTGCGTGGAGAGGTTTCGTCAACCGGTTCGGTATGCGGAGACCGGCCGCCTGCAGGTCGACCGTTCCCTTTACGCGTGGTTCCTCGATCGGCCCCGTCATGGCGGCATGCAGGTGAATGGTTCCCTGCATCTCTGGTCGGAGATCGACATCGACGGCCTCGGCAAGCGGCGGCCGCACATCGGTTGCCTCCACGCTCATGTCGAGTTTTACGTCAGAATAGGCCGTGCCTCCTGCCAAGGTTACCGCCCCTCGAGCTTCGAACGTGGCAGGACCAAGCCGGCCGCCAAGATGCTCGACTGTCACCACCGTCGACGTGGCATGGATGCGAGCCTGCACCTGATGAACCGGAACCGAAACCAACGCGCTGCGAAAGCCGGCGTGGTGCAGCATGAGATCGAGATCGACGAGAGCGAGCGGTTTTGCACCGGCCGGTTGCCCCATGACGTGGGCGACCATTTCGACATCGCCGGATGTCGGCTCCACCCGTTCCAACACATCCCGTAAGAATGGGAACTGGTCGATTCTCATGACCGTGTCGAGCAACCCCGTCAGCGTAGCCGTTCCCAGAATTTTTACATCGATGTGCGGATCACTCAACCATTGCGTGATGAGCAAATCCTCACCCGTCAGACGAACGGGGCCGCATTGCGCCCGAAAATCCGTTACCCGCAGTTGTGCTGCATCAAAGGCGATTCTCCCGGAAAGGGCTTCAATCGAAGGATACCCCGGTTCGGACGTGAATCGGCCGTTGCGTATTTCAATCAGACCGCTGATGTGTGGATGCGAACCCGGCACAAGCTCTCCGGAAAGGGACACAGACTGTATGGTAATCAATCCATCGACGCCATGCTTCGTCAGTTGAGATCGCAGCGACGCCGAAATCCAGGCGGAAGGAACTTGGCTCAGCACACGCGCCACGGTCACGGGAGCAGCGGACAGCGTGGAGGAAAAGTGTGGATGCTCCGTTCCAAAACCCTTCACTGCCCCCGTCCCCTGCATGGAGATATCCGACAACTCGACTTTCCACTCATCGACCGTCAGATTAGAGCCTTCGGGCTTCGGCGACCATCGCAGATGCGCGGTGAGTTGCGCTGACCCGGCAAAACCATCTGACACCTGATCCAGGCTCGCCCAGGAT
>JACCYV010000321.1 GCA_013696305.1 Nitrospira sp. | reverse complement strand
GGTAGCCGACGCGGCGGGCGAGGAAGATGAACTCGTCAGAGTCGGCCGGCGGGAGCACGAGATCCTTGGCGTTCCCGCGCACCATGCGTAAGCCGTCGATCAGCATGCGAATGAAGAGATAGGCTTTGCGGAGATGGTCCCCATCCTGCCGCAAGATAATCCCGCATTCCACCAGCCCTGACAGCGCCTGCATGCTGTTGGGCGTTCGAAGAATCGGATGCTGGTGGCCATGCATGACCTGGAGGTACTGGATGGCGTACTCAATATCGACCAACCCGCCGGCACTATGTTTCACGTTCACGGTGCCAGGGTCGACTAGTTGTTTGAGTTGCTGCCGTCGAAGGTCGAGGGCGATCGTAAGCTCCCACGGCACACCGCCGTAGACGTACCGATCCCGGTGGCCTTCTACCTGCTTCCCCAGAGCGGCATCACCGGCGACGGCGTGCAGCTTGATCATGGCCTGTCGTTCGAAGGGGACGGCCAACCCGGTCGGACTGTAGTAGCTGATGATTTCTTCGAGTGGATTGGTCAGGGAACCCTTGCCACCATGGGGGCGCAGGCGGATATCGAGGTGGAAGATGCCTTCCTGCTTTGCCTCGATACCTTGCAGCAGTTCCTGAGCGAGCCGTTCGAAGTATTCGCTGTTCTCGATGCCCTGTTTCCCGCTCGTGTGCCCGGCGCCGCCATAGACGAAGAGCACCTCGATATCCGAGGCATAGCCGAGTTCGCGGCCCCCGAACTTTCCCATGCCGAGCACGGCAAAGGGGCAAGGTTTCTTATTCGCCAGACGAGGGACGCCGTATTGTTTCTCCAGTTTAGCTTGGCAGTCCCGCAAGCTGCGTCCCACGATCACCTCGGCCAGTTCCGTCAACGCTTCTGAAAAATCGGCGAGGCTTGACGCATCAGCCATGTGCTTCATGTCGATGCGGAAGAGTTCCTGGTCCTTGAACCGATTCAACGCCTCTTTGCGCGCGATCTCGGTTTCGGCGCGGGCCATCACGCGGTCGAGCTCCCTTCGGAGCACCGCTTGCGACTTGATAAGCGGGGCGTCGCGGTAGTCCTTCAGGAGAGGCAATAGATTGTTGTGCTGACGGCGAAGAAAATCCTCCCACAAAAAGTCACTGGCCCCGAGCAGACGGGCCAGAATTGGAAAGGTCTTCTTGTCGCTGAGAAACGCCAGGGCCTGTTGCTGGGTTTTGCCCTTTGTATCTTGCACGGTGAGGTCAAGAAATTGATCGAAGGCTTCCAATGCTTTAGCGGGATCGGGTGCCCAAGTCAGCGCATGCGTGAATTGTTTGATGAGCACTGCGGTCAGGCGCAAGTGTTGTTGATCGACGGGATCGGTGAGTTTCTGGCCGTGGCGATTGCGCACGTAGAAGCGGTCGCGCAGCTTGTCGCCCTCGATCGAGAATTGCGCTTTGGCAATGTAGATGTTGCGCATCGCCAGGGCGTTGGCAAAAGCATAGAGAAAGGCGGGGGTATCGTCGGACTGAATATCCATCACGGTGTCGGTGGGTGATTGGCTATTGTCGAAGGTGATCTGGACGGTGTGTAGGAGCCCGCTAAACGAACTGCGACGTTGTCCCAGGTATTCGACGAGTTGCCGGTTCACGGCTTGGCGCGCTTCGTCGAACTGACCTGTATCCAGGAGTGCAATCATCGCGGTGAGTTCTGCAATGAGCTGGCGGCGCTCGTCTGGTCCGAATGACGCACCGCGCACGGGATGCACACGAAAGACATCGACGATTTTTTTCCGGCTTAGACCGGACCGGCCTTTGGGGCGAGTGCGCGGGCCGCCGGTCCAACCGGTGCGAACGGTAGGGGGCGCGGGTCCTTCGACGAAGGTGTAGATTCGGCCTTCTTCAATATTCAGTCCGAACGCCGAGAGGAGGCCACAGATCGTGGCGAATTCGGAGAAGTAATCATAGGCCACAAGGGTGATGGTACAGCGATCGTCAGGTGCATCGACGACGGACACGTCGCAGAGGCGATCAGGTGTGAGGGCGGCCGCCTGCTCGATGTGGCAGGCGAGGATCTGAGGGGGAAAAGCCGTGAAATAGTCCGGATCCATCCGCGTGACGAAGTCTTGCAGGATATCGCTGTCGATGTCCTGACAGAAGGGAGCCAGGGCTGCGAGGATCCGGTCGCGGTCGGCGTTCGCGTGCTGCATGGTCCGTTGCGAGTATACCCGAAGGCCGTTTCGTTGTACCGGAAGAATTGCACCAGTATAATGCGGCGCCATGGCACGACCTCCGGAAAACCCCATGTCGCCCGCACGACATTCCGATTTCTCCTCATTGCCAGACTTGCCCGATCCTGTGCCTCTCTTGGTAGCTTCCGGTCTTGAGCCGGATCAGGTGGCCAGGATTCTCGCTCCGTATGGAGTGAAACATCCGGCCGCGGCCGATACCAATATTCAGAGTATGGCGGGTGACCCCCATACACGCCGGCTCTTGGCGACAATTTTGCCGGGATTACTGTCGGAGATCGCGCGCACAGCGGATCCCGATCAAGCCTTGAATCATTGGGAGCGTCTGCTGAGCGGAAGCATGAATCGCTCCTCGCTATTGAGGTATCTGCACGCGTCGCCGAAGATGATAGGACTGCTCTGTACGATTTTTGGAAACAGTGATTCCCTCGCCTTCGCTCTTATCCGAGATCCGATGCTGGTGTATTGGATGGCGGAGGAAAATGTGCTGTCGACGGCGCCGACGAGAGAAAAGATGGTCGCAGCACTTCGTCAAAGCCTGGGCTCTCTCAAGGCCACTGAACTGAAGCTCGATGTGCTGCGGCGTGTCCGTCGCCGTGAAATGTTACGGATCGGTGTGCGCGACCTCCTTCACCTCTCCACCGTAGAAGACACGAGCGGCTCTTTGTCCGATCTGGCCGCCGTCCTTATTCATGTGGCGTATGAGATTGTCGATCAGGATCTCAAGGCTGTGCATGGTATGCCGATGCATCGGGACGCGAACGGCGAATGGGTTGAAACGGAATTTGCCGTCATTGGAATGGGCAAGCTCGGAGCCCATGAGCTGAACTACAGCTCGGATGTCGATCTGATTTATGTCTATGGATCGGCGGACGGTGAGACGAGGAAGGGGAAAGGAATCCGCTCGTCGGGTGCTCACAGCCTGTCCAATGAAGAATATTTTGAGCTGCTGGCGCGTTTTCTCACGAAGGCATTGACCGAGCAGACTCGTGAAGGCGCTGTGTTTCGGGTCGATCTCAGGCTCCGCGCCGAAGGGACCGTCGGCCAACTTGCACGGTCGGTGGAGGCCTATGCCCGATATTATGCCCAGCGTGGCCAGGTCTGGGAGCGCTTGGCGCTATTGAAGGCTTGGCCGATCGCCGGGTCTCTGGCGGTCGGAGAAGCGTTTGTTCAGATGGTGGAGCGCTTTATATTTGAGCCTGATCCCCGCGCTCTGACCAGAGCGCGGGCGCTGGCAATCATTGACGACATACGCGCAGTGAAAGAAATGATTGATGAGAAAATCGCCGGGCGCGGGCAGCAACACCGGAACGTAAAGTTGGGAACCGGTGGGATCCGGGAGATTGAGTTCCTGGTACAAACCATCCAGGTGCTCATCGGGAAAGCTGTTCCGGATATCCTCGACCGCAGCACCGTGGGGGCGCTCCAGCGATTATGCGACCATCATTTCGTTGCGCCGGAGGATCAGCGACGGCTCAGCAAGGCCTATTGGTTCTTACGGGATGTCGAACATAAGCTGCAGATGATGCACGACCTGCAGACGCATGCCCTGCCGGATAGCGACGAGGAGCTGCAACGGTGCGCGGTTCGGATGGGGTATGCCACAGAGTCTCGTGCTGCGGCGCTGGCCCAATTTCTAGCGGATCGCCTGCGACATACTTCAGTCGTTCATGAGACGTTTCGGGCGCTGTTTTATCACCCTGAAACGTCCGCACTGTTTGCCGCGTTATTAGCTGCGGCGGAAGACGACTCCCGCCGCAATGCATCTCGGCACCAAAAAGAGACCGGTCCGGCGGGGCCACCGCCGGACCGGTCTTCGACAGCGAAGAAGAAACGGAAACCTTAGTACATACCTTCCATGCCGCCGTGGTTGTGACCACCCGGGCCACCGGCAGCTTCTTTTTTCTCTTCCGGCAATTCCGTGATCATGACCTCGGTCGTGAGCATCAAGCCCGCGACGCTGGCGGCGTTCTGCAATGCACAACGCGATACCTTCGTCGGATCGATGATACCCAGCTTGATCATGTCCACGTACTCGTCGGTCGCGGCATTGTAGCCGCCGTTCGGATTCTTGTCCTCGCGAACACGACCAACCACCACGGAGCCTTCGGCTCCTGCGTTCGCCGCGATCTGGCGGACCGGTTCCTCAAGCGCCCGCTTCACGATATCCACGCCGACCTTTTGTTCCAAAGGCAGATCCTTGAGGGAATCCAAACCCTTCAGACAGCGCAGATAGGCGGTGCCTCCACCAGGAACGACGCCTTCCTCGACGGCTGCCTTGGTGGCGTGCAAGGCGTCTTCCACGCGCGCCTTCTTTTCCTTCATTTCGGTCTCAGTGGCGGCACCGACATTGATGACGGCCACTCCACCGACGATCTTGGCCAGCCGCTCCTGCAGCTTTTCACGATCGTAGTCCGAGGTGGTTTCATCGATTTGGGCCTTGATCTGTTTCACGCGGCCTTCGATTTTCTTGGGATCGCCATGGCCTTCGACGATGGTGGTGTTGTCTTTGTCGATCGTGACGCGCTTGGCGCGTCCCAGATCCGTCAGCTTGACATTCTCGAGCTTCAGGCCGAGATCTTCTGAAATGACCTGACCACCGGTCAGGATCGCAATGTCCTCCAGCATGGACTTTCGGCGATCGCCGAAGCCCGGTGCCTTCACCGCCGACACATTAAGGGTGCCGCGAAGCTTGTTGACGACCAGGGTGGCGAGCGCTTCGCCTTCGACTTCTTCTGCAATGATGACGAGCGGCTTGCCCAGCTTGGCAACCTGCTCGAGGACCGGGAGGAGGTCCTTCATGCTGCTGACTTTCTTCTCGTTGATCAAGATGAGCGGGTCTTCCATGACGGCTTCCATCCGCTCAGCGTTGGTCACAAAGTAGGGGGAGATATAGCCGCGATCGAACTGCATGCCTTCGACGACGTCCAGCGAGGTGGTCATCGACTTGGCTTCCTCGACCGTGATCACGCCATCCTTGCCGACCTTCTCCATCGCTTCCGCGATCAGGTCGCCGATGGTTTTGTCGTTGTTGGCTGAAATGGTGCCGACTTGGGAGATTTCAGTCTTGTTCTGGCAGGGCTTGCTGATCTTCTTTAATTCTCCGATCACGACTTCCACCGCTTTGTTGATGCCCCGCTGGATTTCCATCGGGTTCGCGCCTGCGGTGATGTTCTTGACGCCTTCACGATAGATTGCCTGGGCCAGCACCGTCGCCGTGGTGGTTCCGTCACCCGCGATGTCACTGGTCTTACTGGCGACTTCGCGAACCAGCTGAGCGCCCATGTTCTCGTATGGATTCTTGAGTTCGACTTCCTTTGCGACGGTCACGCCGTCCTTGGTAATCGTCGGTGCACCGAACTTCTTATCGAGAATCGCGTTCCGGCCCTTCGGACCCAGCGTTGCCTTCACGGCATCAGCAAGCTGGTTCACCCCTCTCAGGATGGCCGCTCGTGCTGTGTCACCGTACATAAGTTGCTTTGCCATAATCGTCCTCCGTTATCGTCTTGTAATCGTTATTCAGGTCAGTGTGATCAATTGGTAAAGATGCCCAGGATGTCTTCTTCCTTGAGAATCAGGCAATCCTCGTCTTCAATCCGGAGTTTGCTGCCGGAATACTTGTCGAACAGCACCTGCTCGCCGACCTTGACGTTTTCGACCTTCTTACCGATGGCTTGCACGATACCCCGTTGAGGCTTTTCTTTCGCGGAGTCAGGAACATAGATTCCGCCGGAGGTTCGCTCCATTTCCTCAGTGTAGGTGACGAACAAACGGTCACCGAGCGGCTGGAAATTCTTCGCAGCCGTTGACTTCTTTTCCTTCGCTTCCGTAGCCATACCCTATCCTCCTTCTGGTAGTGAGCGTCGAGGCCCTAATGTACAGTTGTGTGAAAGCTGGTAAATCAGCTTTGACGTGTTACTGCAAGGGCTACCTGCAGTAAACTCGAGACATAGATAGCGCTAGCACGAGGCAAGTCAATGGATGGACTATAAAATTATTCTGCGTTCCTATGCAATAGAGATAATTGTCCACAAATCATTGATTCTACA
>JACCYV010000319.1 GCA_013696305.1 Nitrospira sp. | reverse complement strand
TCAACCTGATTGCCGGATGTCACAACGACATGCCTCAGCAATTCAAATTTAAAATTGAACGCACAATAAGGAGGTTTAGCGATGCAAACACAAGACTCTTCCAACTGGTCGGCCTTTGTAGCGGGCGCGTTCATCGGCGCCGGAGTGGCATTATTATTGGCTCCTCAGTCGGGGTCGGAGCTCCGTACGTCTCTGCGAGATTACGCCTCCCGGGCGAAGGACGAGCTGGGTGAAGCGACCGAACAGGGACAGGCCATGTGGGACACCGCCGTCGAGCGTGGCCAGGAATACGTCGAAGGGGGCAAACAGGCACTCCGCAATGCGGGGCGAAGCGCGCGGGAATTCGTGGACGAAACGGCGCAGACGGCTCAAAAGACCGCTGACACGGCCAAAAAGACCGCTGAGGATGCAGTTTCCCGACGCGGATAGGCTCGGGTCGTTCATCCCTCTTTCATCTCATCGCTCACGGAGGACACGTATTATGATCACGCTTTTCGCTCGCGTCGCGCTGGGTATCGCATTTCTGTCAATCGTGGGTTGCCAGTCGACCACCGGTAAGACGGCGGGACAAACGATGGATGACTCAACCATTACAGCCGCAGTACAGGCCAAGCTGTCTTCCGATCGCATTTCGAATTTCTCTCGCGTCGATGTCGATACTGAACGCGGCGTGGTGACGTTGAACGGTGTGGTGAAGTCAACAGATCAAAAAACACGTGTGGCCGAGCTGGCGAGGGCGGTCAATGGTGTAAAAAGTGTGAACAACAACCTGCAGATACAGCAACCCTAATCCGGTTCAGTTAAAAGAAGGGACATTCAAACAACTGTTGACCACACAAGGAAGGCCGTAGCCACTGTTCCAGTGCACGCCCGGCGCTGACCCTGTCTAGAGAAAACGTGAGCAATTGATGGCGGAACACCCCGCCGCGTGATGTTTTTTTGATATGTCAGGGAGGCCCATTATGAAGTGTTATACGCGGTCCATTATTCCGGCGCTGCTGCCTATTGCCCTCTTTGGGGGGGCATGCAGCCATTCCATTCCGCAGGCTGCGACGAAGCCGGTGCCGCCTCCCGTTACCAGTGCGGTCCCTTCGTTCGCGGCTCTCAATAAAGAGCAACCGAAGGCTCCCCTTTCTCAGGTGCCCTTCCAGATCAAAACCGACCTCACTCCGGTACAAACCGCTATTCGTAATGCGATACCGGAACGTTTCACTGAAGCGGGGCATCCGCTTGAAAGGGATTTTAGATGGACGTTCGTGCGAAGCGGCGATCCGCAGGTCCGGATACAGGACGGCCTCGTGGCGGTGCATGCCGAATACAAAGGTGATATTGAAGCCCGGGGAGGTTCGCGGGCCTGTCGGCTGGACCCCGTCTATTCGACCATGGATGCCATGGGAAAACTTGTGCTGCTACAGGATCATGAGTCCGTCGCATTGGGGTTCGAACCCTCACAGGTGA
Source organism: Nitrospira sp. (assembly GCA_013696305.1). Lineage (GTDB taxonomy): Bacteria > Nitrospirota > Nitrospiria > Nitrospirales > Nitrospiraceae > Nitrospira_A. Next base: position 2,002 of record JACCYV010000319.1, on the reverse strand, counting down.
ACGTCGGACTCAAGCCGGAAAGCGACGCACGTTGCAATATGTTCAACATCCCCGTCAAGGATCAGCTTCCCGAACTGTTTGCACTCACTGAAGCCAAGACCGCGTTGGCTGAAGCTGTTCAGCCTGACACATTCAAAATCCCATTCCAACGCTTATGGGATGATGTCGCGGGGCCTTTGTCTCTTCCGGTTTCGTCACTCAACACTCGTGCCTGCTTGTATGGAAATCCGCGCGAGGTCACGTTGGGGCAACAAAAAGGGACGACCAAGGACACGATCATTTCAGGAGTGGCGAAACAAATGCCCGTGATAACCTTTGAGCAGGCCTGCTCCGAGCAGCCGCCGACCACCGCCCTCGTGAATTCGGGAACCGTGCCGCCGGACACCAAGCCATACATGATATTGGCAAAGATTCCTGTGTCGTATACGAATCTCAGTCATCAACTGCAAAGCAAACTGTTCCACCAAACGCTGATGCTGGATTCCTCGGCGTCAGAGACAGCCTTGATCGAACGCGTGGTCGCCACGGACGCCAACGGACGAGTACTCGTGGCGGTGGATACCACCGGCGATCTTAAGGGAACGATTTACTACTGGGGAACCCCGCATCTGGATGACGGCGGGAAAAGCCTATCGATTCCGGACCTGCAGATGGCCAACGAATCGAAAACGGCGATTGACTCCATTCGCGTCGGGTATTGGCAATTGGTCGATCGAGAATTGAAGAATAGGCTCCGTCAAGCCGCTACGACCGACCTCTCAGCTCAAATCGATCGTATGAAGCAGGTGATTACGGGTGGCCATACATCGGGAAACGTGACCACGAATATCCTTGTGACTGGGCAACAGCCCGACCAGGTCCAGTCGACTCCACAGGCAGTGATCGCCACCATTCTGCTGCAGGGTACCGCCAGCGCAACCGGGCAGGTGATGGTAGAAGACAATGGAGCCCGGGCCCTGCTGAAGAAGGAACCCCATTAGATCGATTCGAGGCTGAAGCGCGCATACCGCTGCGTGCTTCAGCCTGCGCTCTAGGATGGTGTCGCCGCCCGGCACACCGCTTAACAATCCTCCCCATCATTCTCCTAGTTGCCGTCCGTACCACCTTCCCTTGGAACGTCCCTCCGCTGCCTTGCTACATTTGCATAATTAGGGACTTACCCAGTTCGCACTTCAGGTAGAACCCGCTACGGTTAGTCCCAGTGACCATCACAACAGAGCCCGCCATCGATACTCGAGGGAGGAAGCATTATGACCCCCGAAAAAAATTCCGGAACCTTCGTGCCGGCCGGTGATATCAGGAAACTCGTCCGCGATGATCATCGTCATATCCTGGCCTTATACCAGCTGTACCTGAACGCTCCCACCGATTCACGCCACGCCGTAGTGGACCAAATTCTTCACCAGCTCACATCTCATTTAGACATGGAGGAGGAGTTACTATATGGGGACGTCCGAAATTGTGGCGGGCAGGGCCGACGACTCGTGCAGGAAGCCTTGCTGGAGCATGACGAGGTCAAGGCGATGATGAGTGAATTGCAGCAATCCGAAACCGATGATGATCAAGCGTTGGACGAATTTTTTGAAGACATGATGCAAACGGTTCGAGCACACTTTATGGCCGAAGAACGCGACATGTTCCCTCTTGTCGAGGTGCTGCCGCCACGCCCATTGGAACAACCGTGATGACGGCGTGTGGGCCAGTCGATGCCCGTCGTGAAGTTTTTACTCTGTCGCACGTGATCATCCCCGGATTCCAGCCGCAGACATCCAGAGACCTCATCAGTCACCACTCGTACAGAATGTAAGTCGTCGTGCGACACACCCCCCCGGGTCATCAATCTCTGGGATTTTTTTCAGATCGGACAGAGGCCATGTCGCATCACGTGCAGGGGGATTTTACGCGATCCGTCACTAGGGCTTTGCCCAGTTCAGGAAAACAAAACATGGGACTAGTCTCGCAATGTAGAGTGAAAAAAGCAGTGAAGCAATCTCCCCTATTC
>JACCYV010000310.1 GCA_013696305.1 Nitrospira sp. | reverse complement strand
TCAAGAGCCCGACGCGCGGATGGGGCTTGGCATACAGGTGTTTGGCAAATTCGTTGCCCATCAACGCAAACTGCTCCAAATGCTGCGCCGAACAATCGACATTGGCGCCGACATCGAGCATCACGGCACTCCCGGTCAGCGTCGGCAGCATGGTGGCGATCGCCGGGCGCTCCACTCCCTTGCTCAATCCCAGCACGAAGAATGAGGCGACCATACTCGCGCCTGTATTGCCGGGACTCACCACCGCAGCGGCCTCCCCGGATTTCACGAGCTCCGTCGCCACCCAAATCGACGAATCTCGCTTTTTCCTGGCGACCGACGCGGGCGACTCATGCATTTCCACCACCTGCGGCGCATGGTGAATCGTGATACGCGCGTCGGTACAGCGCAGCTTCCGGCAGGCGGCGGTCAACTCCTCTTCTTTGCCGACCAGGATGACGCCGACATTCAGCTCTTGCGCGGCTTGCATCGCGCCTTCAATAACCGGGGACGGCCCGTGGTCTCCGCCCATCGCATCGACGGCAATTTTCATATGCGGTTAGCAGTCCACGGAAAGAAATGTGAAGAGTCGTGGAGAGACGTCTTGCCGGTTAAGACCTGAACGGCCTCACGCGTTACATGGCGTCGGATCGTGATCACGGTGGGTGATTGTATCCGAGTCACGTCTGGAAAATAAATGCGGTTAGGATTCCTCGACGACGATGACGGCCTTTCCCTTGTAGGTTCCGCAATTCATGCACGTATAGTGAGGCAGTTTCAACTCGTGGCACTGCGGGCAGAGCGAAAATCCAGGGGGAACCAGCCTCGTCTTAGCCGTTCGCCGCATGTCTCGCCGGGACCGTGAATGTTTGTGTTTTGGATTTGGCATGACGACTCCTTCAACGGGCACATGACCCGGTTAACAGACTATGCGTTTCCACCTTTCGACTGGCGCCCTCGCAGCACACGAAATGGACTCGGCCCCTGCGCTGGAGGACAGGCACAGCGGCGATCGTTGAGATTCTGTCCGCATTGCGGACAAAGGCCGAGACAGTCTTCTCGACACAATGGCTGCATCGGAACAGCTAAAATAACCTGTTCACGAATCATCGGAGCCAGATCGAGGTAGTCGCCCTGATAGAGGTACACCTCGTCTTCCTCTTCCGCCTCTTCAACAGGGTCAACCGGCTGAGCGGCGCGCCTGGGAGCTCTCCGACCCTGGTCCATGGCCGTCTTCACGAGCTCATCGGGCTGCCGAAGGAACTCCGCATAGAGCGAGACAACCAGCGGATCGGAAAAATCCGTGAGGCAACGGACACATTGACGGATCGCCGTCCCCTCCAAGGTTCCGGTGACCGTAATAGGGGTTTCCTGTTGGACAAGGTCCAGGTGAATCGCGAGCGGACCCTGAAACCTATCCTGGGGCTCGTTTAACCCCAACTGCTGCCCGGTAGCTATGCATGACAACGATAGCCCTTCCGGGGCGATATCGACGATCGCTGGGTTGAGCGTATCCATGTGTACCGTTATAGCGGGAAACGCCATCTCTGAATACAACGAGAGACCGGCTGCGCTGCCACTTGATCCAACACTCACCAAATCCTATCTCCCGCCCTATCGCTCTTCGGCAAAACTGACTAAGGCAATCTGGCGCGCCCGCTTCACCGCCACTGTCAATACGCGCTGATGCTGCAGGCAATTCCCGGAGATGCGCCGCGGCACAATCCGGCCGCGCTCCGTCAGGAAGTTCCGCAATAGCCCGACATCTTTGAAATCGATCGGCGTCTTATCGACGCAAAATCGACACGGTTTACGGCGCTGAAAAAACCGGCCGCCTCCGCCCCCGCCATTACCACGTTCTCCTCGTTCCATGCTCGCCTCCGTCTGCTACGACTGTTCATCTTCGTATGAGGGTTCTTCGTGTTGGCCGCCGCTCTCGCCTCCGGCCTCACCCCGTTTCGGAAGAAAGGTTACACCTTGCGCCACCACTTCATGCTTACTACGCTTCTGGCCGTCCTCGGTCTCCCAACGACGCTGCTGAAGCCGGCCATCGATGATCACGCCATTGCCCTTGCTGAGATATTGCCCGCAATGTTCCGCCTGCTTGCCGAACACCACGATGTCAATGAAGCAGACTTCTTCCTTGAGTTCATCCGCCTGCTTGAAGCGCCGACTTGTCGCCAGACCAAAGCTGGCGACCGGCGTCCCGCTCGGCGTATATCGCAGCTCGGGGTTGCGGGTCAGATTTCCGACCAGAATGACTTTATTGAATCCCGCCAAGGGTGGCTCCTTGCGGTGCTGGCACTGGTGCACCTCTCGGTGGAGCAGGCTCCTCCTCCAATTTCACGGTGAGAAACTTGATGATCGAATCTTCGAGGCGGTAGGAACGCTCTAATTCGGCGATCACCGCCCCGGGCCCTTGGAAGTAAAAATAGACGTAGGTTCCTTTTCGCTCGCGTTTGATTTCGTACGCGAGTTTCTTGCGGCCCCAATTCTCTGCCCGCACCAGCGAAGCCCCGTTCTTGGTGACGGCGCCTTTCATCTTTTCAATCAGCGCGTTAGTTTCTTCGTCGCTTAACGACGGACGAATAATGAACAGGGACTCGTAGAGTTCCATGCAGACTCCTCTTGGACAACGGCCCCCATTCACGGATAGGAGCGAGGTGTAGGAATGCCGGAAAGCCGGGACGAGCTGGCGAAGGTATCACAGCCTCAAAGAAAGTGTCAAACAGGCCGGAATGTTTGTCCGTCATACCGGAGGCGATGTCGGCCCTATGGGAAGCAATTCCTGAACTCTTAACTAAAAGGAGCGAAAAAAAAAGTGGTGAACCTTAGCTGGCTTGAGCCGGCGAACGTTCTTCAAGATTTTTTTTAAATTGCGGCGGCGCATGAGACGGTGGCGAGGGATGTGGTCCATGGGAACCTGACGGATGGCGCGTTCCGCCAAAGCCGCCATACCCTCGATACCAGCCAAGACCAAAACGGGCCGTACGGAGACCCTTAGTACCCGAGCGGACTCCCCCAAATATCCGGCACCATATCCGATCCCATACCCAGCGCCATATCCCGTCCAAGGCCAATAGGAATAGGACTGGTCACCTGCGAAGCCGGAATCCACGGCATAGTCGCCCCTGGTTAACCGTTCGGTTTGATGATTTGACTGCGCACAGGCCGTTGCCAGCAATATGGGACACAGTGCCATGAGGCACCGCGTAGATCGAGGCATGGCTACACCCTCCTAAAAATGATAGGACACGCCCATGATCGGGAACAATCCCAACTTTCCGCCAAAGGCGGGGCTGGTTTTGAGAATGAAATTGGGTGCATTCAGACCGGCAAGCGTGCCGGTCCCGCGAACATGGCGTGGGATTGGCGACGTTTACCCCAGCTGAGCGGCCGCATATCATTCAGATCGAGAGGGAGAAGAGAGGGGCAAGGAACGACCAGCGCAGCAGCCCCGCGAGCCACCCATGTATACACAACTCGACTTCACCAGGGTGCTTACTCCATGGGCGGGGCGTGCCTTCATCATATCAAGCGATCGATGCCACAGGCTGGACAACTTCCCGCCCTGCAGGTGAGGGATGTCGAATGTGACCGTAGGAGGCGGCTGTTACTGGATCAGGGCTACGAGGGAGCTAAGGTTCATTGCGGGCTGACGAGTTATAGCGCAGGTACAATGCGATTCCGCCGACAACGGCGATACCCAAGCCCGCCAGAGCGCGGGTTCCGAAATTCAGTGGACCGACGAAGACTTCAACCAGACGCGGCAATACCACCGTGGCCGCGATGACCAGCACCAGCGCAATCAGGTGAATTCGCAAATAGATAGGTTCGCCGGGTTTTCGCATGAGTCATACTGAAGAAAGCGAAGTGTACGAAGTCGGGCTCATTATCCCACTATAGAACACACTGTACCGGGAACCTGCCGTTGGCTTAGTCTACAAGAACGCGCTTCGTCTCTTCGAGATGCTTATTCAGATAGGGAATGAACGGCGTCACTCCCGTGCCGACGGCAGTCGCATTACTCGTGTGCGATTGATGTTGCCGGAAAATATACCGCTCGGCATACCCGATATGAATCTCACGGAATTGCGCGAGTAACTCCACGCAGACGCAGAAGGCCTTCCACAGATCAGGATTGCTCGCTTTGCGATCGCGGGCGTAGCCTGTATAATAGGGGACGCTGCTGCACATCCACTCGTGCCTCCATCGCGGTCAAAAAGGCTCGGTGGCGCGGAGGCATATAGTCACGCATCTCATTAAGGTACTGGGTCAGCGGATCGTCGGCGTGAGGGATGCCGAGGCCGGCATCCAGAGCGGGAACGATCGAGCTTTGTGAGCCGGTTTCCCCGCGAAGCTGTTGCGGACGTTCCTCGTAGGCTGCAACTCCTTCGTACACCAGCCCCTCGGGTAAGGCCTGACTGTTCTTCCAGCCGTGAATGTAGGGCCGCACCCGACTGTAATAGATATAGGGATCGCATCGTTCCGGCATACGGAGGAGGGTGTCACGCATCGCTTCCTGCGCTGTCGCAAGAGCACGTAATCCATGTAGCACTTCTTCTTCCTTATTCGCTTGTGCGGCATTCTGTGCCTGAACCAGCCCCACCAAACCTGGCCCCGCTTTCGCTTCGATTTCTACATGCACGAGCACAAACCACTCCTCGTCGAGACCTCCGAGAAAGTTCTGTAGGAGCACGATATTGCCCAATTCGATGGGCTTCTGTGGATCGAGTCGACGCCAATTGTGCAGCGCATAGGAGGCATAGGACAGGACCGGTGGCCGGCCAAGCTGTTGCGCAACACCGTGCCAGGGCACGGCCAGACTCGCCGGCAGACGGGAAGTCGGATGGTCGGGATCTTCCCACACATAAGCGTGCCCGGCGAAGGACAGGGTGCGCATCGCACCACGAAACGCATCGAGCCCCCAATCATCGGTCAAGGCCCCCATGATCTCCTTGCGGTCCTGAATGAATTGTCTGAACTGTCGAGCGGTGAGGAACTTCGGAAGCTCCGCACCGAGTTGGTTCAAGACCGGCTCATCGGGGATCTGCTCCAAAGGATCCATCGTCGGAAGAAACCCGCGCTCCGCTGAGATATCGAACGCTGAAAGCAAGAGAGGGTTGTGATGAAGAGTCGTCATGGCCTCTCGGGGCTAGCTCGATCGCTCATCTCCCTCTATTTTGTCCCGCACATTGAACTGGTTCATTGCCGTGGCGAGATCGCGATTCAGTAGCAGTTCGAGAGCATCGACAGCTCGTTCGAGGCACGGCTCATAAACCGCTAACTCGTCCGGTGAGACGTTCTCCAATACATAGTCTGCGGAATCTTGTCTCGGCGCTGGACGACCGATGCCGATCTTGAGCCGCACGAACTGCGGAGTTCCCAACGCCTCAATCACAGACTTAATGCCGTTATGGCCTCCGCTGCCGCCATTGAGCCTGATCCGCAGGCGCCCTGGTTCCATATCCAAGTCGTCGTGCACGACCACCAGTTCATTCGGAGCTAGGCCCAGTTCACGAAGAACACCCTTGAGGGGGGGGCCAGTGATGTTCATCCAGTCGAGGGTACTGGCGAGTTCAACCAACTGGGAACCGGCCCGACCCGACCCTCGCCGGGCCGCGCCCTTCCTGGTGAGATGAATCGACCAACGCGCTGCTGCCCGTTCAATCACCCGGCAGCCGATATTGTGCCTCGTGCCGGCATAATCGACTCCGGGATTGCCCAATCCAACGAGAAGGCGCAACGCGACTACTTCTTCTTTTCCGGTTCCTTCTTATCGCCCTTGGCTGCAGCGGCTCCGGCCTTTGGCGCCGCTGCACCGGCCTTGGCATCACCTGCCTTGCCCGCAGCTTCCGCGCCGGCGGCCCCTTCGGCCACCCCTTTGCCCTTCACGGCCACTTCCGGTTCCTTGGCCGCTTCGGCACCGGGTGCGCCGGTGGTCAGCAAGGATTCGAGCTTGGCATCGGTCATCGGGGCGGCCACACTCACGACCATGTGGTCGGGATCGTCCAGAAACCGCAAGCCATCCGTCTTCTGGATGTCCTTCAGGTGAATGCCCTCATTGATCTGCAACTGCGACGCATCGACGGCGATGAAATCCGGCAACACCGAGGGAAGACATTCGACATGCAGTTCGCGTAGTGCCTGATGCAGCACGCCGCCTTCTTTCAGCCCAAGCGGCTGTCCGCCGGTCAGATGCACTGGGACTTTCACGCGAATCGGCTTGTCCATCGCCACCTCGAAGAAGTCCGCATGGAGTACATTTCCTGCAATCGGGTCCACCTGGTAATCCCGTAGCAAGGCCGTACGCTTCGCCTTGTCCTTCGTCCCGTTGATGGCAATGGAAATGAGCGCGGTGGATCCGGCCTGGGCCCGCAGAATCTTCACGAGCTCCTCCGGCTTGACGGAAAGCAGGAGACATTCCCCCTGTCCATACAACACCGCCGGAACCCGGCCTGCACGACGCAATTGACGCGCGGGGCCCTTGCCTCCCCCCTCTCTGCTCTCAACGATCAAATCGAATTTCATGGTGCTCCTCCTCGACCAGTCGCGCGACGCGGACGGCCTACACGAATAACGAACTTACCGATTCATCTTCATGGATGCGCCGGATGGCTTCCCCGAACAGCGGAGCCACCGACAATACTTTTAACTTTGAACACGTCTGTTCTTTGCCCCGCAATGGAATCGAATCGGTCACGAGTACTTCCGCCAGGCAGGATTGCTGGAGGCGCTCCAACGCGGGCCCCGACAGGACCCCATGTGTGCAACCGGCCCACACCTCGCGGGCTCCCTTCTCCATGCAGGCCTGGGCGCCCTGCACAATCGTGCCTGCCGTATCGATCATATCGTCGAGCAGCAAGGCGCTTTTCCCCTGCACGTCGCCGATAATGTTCATCACCTGTGCCTGGTTGGGCCCTTCACGCCGCTTATCGATGATGGCAAGGTTCACCTGCAACCGTTTCGCAAACGCCCGGGCTCGTTCGACGCCGCCCGCATCCGGCGATACCACGACGACATCCGTAATCTTCCGTTTGGTGATGTAGTCCAGCAGAACCGGCAAGGCGTACAGATTGTCGACCGGAATATTGAAAAAGCCTTGAATCTGGCTCGCATGGAGATCCATCGTCAGCACCCGATCCGCGCCGGCGGTCGTAATAATATCGGCCACCAGCTTTGCAGAAATGGGCACACGCGGCTGATCCTTACGGTCCTGCCGGGCATAGCCAAAATAGGGAATTACCGCCGTAATGCGATTAGCCGACGACCGTTTCAGCGCATCGATCATAATCAGCATTTCCATGATCGAGTCGTTGACGGGGGAACAGCAGGATTGAACGACAAACACGTCCGCCCCGCGCACGTTTTCTTCGATACGAATTCGAATCTCGCCGTCGCTAAACGAGGAGACCGTGGCGGATCCCATGGGCAGATCGAGATAGGCACATACATCTCGCGCAAGCGCAGGATTGGCGCTGCCCGAAAAGAGCTTGAGTTCCCTGTTCATTCCACCCCTTCAATGCGGGACGTGGCGATGCCGATGCTGTACGATTCTTGTCGTAGGTCGTGTAAAACGGTGGGCAGGGACAAGACCCATTCCGGATCCCGCTGACCTCGTGCACTGTCAAGACAAGAGGACGCCTACCGAAGCTCAGCACAATAGCGAAAACTCCGGGAATTTGTCAACCAAATCGAGGCAGTTTCGACCGGTAGCAATCGAGCTGGCCCGCAGCAAGATACTCGACCCAACGTTACCGCATGATAGCCCGCCTCTGCTCAAAGCACGCTCGTCACCGGGGCGCCGGCTGTCGGCACGGCATAGGCCTTCATCTTTGGATCGCGAGCAAATACCGCTGCGGCCCGTTCCGCACCAACCTGATCAGGAAAGACCCCGAACATCGTGGCGCCGCTTCCGGATAACAGGGCAATTTCCGCTCCCTGGCTCAACAATTGATGCTTGATCTGTGCCAGCAGCGGATGTTCCGCAAACACCGGGGCTTCAAAATCATTTTCCGCCAAGCGGGTGATCTCCGACCAATCCAGCACCGGGTGGCTTCCCAGTTGCTGCAACGCCTGAGAGAGAGGGCGTACGGCGGTTCTGCTAGCCGAAAGCCGCTGATAGGCCCATTTCGTTTCAACGGGAAACCCGGGGTTCACGAGAACAATCCAGCGGGTCCCGCTCACTTGTACAAGTCGTACCTGCTCACCTCGACCAGTGACCACGGCGGCAGGCGCCAGAAAAAAGAAGGGCACATCGCTACCTAACTGTTGTCCGACTCCGGCCATCCGCTCGACCGACCATTCCAACCCCAATAAACGAGTCAAGCCAAGAATGGTCGCTGCCGCATCACTGCTTCCGCCTCCTAATCCGGCTCCGAGCGGAATGCGCTTGGTGAGGGCGATGGACAAATTCACGGTTCGATCGACCTGGTCCAGGACCAGCTGCGCGGCCCGATAGACAAGATTACTGTGGTCCGCCGCCAGTGCGGCCTGGTCACAGCGGAGGGCGATCAGAGGCGTGTCGCTGGGCTGGATGGTGAAGGTGAGCTCATCTTCGAGTCCGACCGTTTGCATCAACGACCAGATGGCATGAAAGCCGTCGGGACGCCGCTCGAGCACCCGAAGGATGAGATTCACTTTTGCAGGAGTCAGAATACGCAGGCTGGTAGAGTTCACTCGCAGATCACTGGGCGGCGCTAATCCCGGCCTCCTTTGATTTCGTATTTTTCGAGACGGTATCGGAATGACCGGGTATTCAATCGCAACAATCGCGCTGCCCGCTTCTTGACCCACTGACTCCGTTCGAGTGCTTTCAAGAGCAACTCCTTCTCGATCGTGTTGATGAGCCCTTCCAGATCCAGGCCGTCTTCCGGCAATTCAGCCGGCAGGGCCTGCTGGTTGTTCACTGGCTTGTGCAGCCAGCCGCGAATATCCGCATCCGTCACCGACGATCCCGTGGTGAAAGCCACGACGCGTTCGACGACGTTCTCCAATTCACGAACGTTGCCTCGCCACTCATGCGCCAGCAGCACGCGCATGGCCTCCTGGCTCATCGTCGGGACTGGTTTACCACTTTCCTTGGAAAATTTCTCCAGGAAATGTTGGCTCAGCAACGGAATGTCGCCGGTCCGCATGCGCAACGGCGGAAGCTTGATCGGGATCACATCCAGTCGGTAATACAGGTCTTCCCGGAACGCACCATCGGCCACCGCTTTTTCCAGATCCCGATTGGTGGCTGCGACGATCCGGACATCGACCTTCACGTCCTGAGTACCGCCTACCCGTCGGAACTCACGTTCTTGAATGACGCGCAGCAATTTGACTTGAATGGCCGGCGTCGTATCGCCGATCTCATCGAGAAAGATCGTGCCGCCGTTGGCCACTTCGAACAGACCGGCCTTGTTGGCAATCGCGCCAGTGAACGACCCTTTCATGTGGCCGAACAACTCACTCTCCGGCAACGTCTCCGGCACCGCACTGCAGTTGACCGTCACAAACGGCATCGGCGCGCGCGCACTGTTGTAATGGATAGCCCGTGCCACCAGTTCCTTGCCGGTACCGCTTTCGCCACCGATCAGCACATTGCTCTTGGAGTCGGCCACCTTCGTGATGACATCGTAGACTTTCTGCATCGCCTGGCTCTGGCCGATGATTTGAGAGAACGACGACTGACTGGCCAACTCTCGCTTGAGAAGCATGTTCTCCGTCGAGAGACGTCGCCGTTCGATCGCGTTGCGGATGATCAGCTGCACCTCATCCACCTGGAACGGTTTAGTGAGGTAGTCGTAGGCTCCGTGCTTCATGGCCTCGACCGCCGACTCGGCCGACGCGAACGCCGTGATCATCAGGACCACGGTTTCCGGCGAGGCGGCTTTCACGGCTTTGAGCACTTCAAAGCCGCCTACTTTAGGCATCTTGAGGTCCGTGATCACCAGCTCGAAAATTTCTTTCTGTACATGCGCGATCGCCTCCTCGCCGTCCGAGGCTTGTGTGACGGCATATCCGGCTCGCTTCAGCATGATACTTAAGACATCGCGCAAACCCTGTTCGTCATCGACGACTAAAATCTTTTCCACGGTTCCCTTCCTTCATGCCACAACCGCACGCCGGTCTCTGCGGTCTGCGGGAGACAGACGATAAACCGTGCCCCGGTCCCGACCTCGCTCTCGACTTTGATCCACCCGCCGTGCAAATCCACGATGCGATGAACCTGAGCCAGGCCCAGCCCGGACCCCTCTTTTTTTGTGGTAAAAAATGGAAGGAAAATTTTGTCGAAGTTCTGTTTGGGAATTCCTTCCCCACCATCCTGAAACCCGATTTCGATGACCTCGGTGCGGCAACCTCCCACTTCGACCCGTCGCAATCCCGTGGCAATCGTCAGCGTGCCACCGCCGGGCATCGCATCGAATGCGTTCGTGGCGAGATTCCAGAACACCTGTCTCAACTGATCTTGATCGACCTGCGCGGTCAAGGTTCCGGATGCCAGCCTGGGAATGATCGTCATATCTTGTCGTGATCGCGCTTCATGTTGAATCAGATCCAGCGTATCGGCAAGGACTTTGTTCAAATCAAGCTCCGACAAATTCAATGCGGGCGGACGCGCGTACTGCAGAAACTCCGTGATGATATTGTCGAGCCGTTTGGCCTCTCGAATCGCGATATCCATCAGCCGCTGGCTCGTTTCGTCGGCCCCGACATCCTGCCGTAACATTTGCATGGCCCCGGCCAGCGCACCGAGCGGATTGCGGATTTCGTGTGCCATTCCGGCCGACATTTCGCCCAAGTTGGCGAGCCATTCTCGCCGGCGCATTTCCTCTTCCAAATATCGAATTTGCGTCAGATCCTTGAACACACCGACCAATCCGCGCTGCGTGCCTTGCTCATGCAAGGGGGACACGGTCATGCCAAGCACGAGCCGGCTGTCATCGGCCCGTTGACATTCCACTTCAAACCGGACCGGCGCCAGTGACGTCACCGCTGTTTCCTCCGGCGGCTCGCCGGGATGCCAATTGAACACCTCGCGCCAGGAACGTCCTTGGACTTCCGGAAACGCATATCCCGTCACCTCGTGCGCCGCAGGATTGAATGAAGTGATGTGGCCCTCGTCATCGGTTGTAAACACGCCGCTGCTGATGCTCCGTACGATATTTTCATGGAACACCTGAAGCCGCGTAAGACCCTGCTCTTTCTCACGTAACGATTGGTCGGCACGGCGAAGCTGGTCCGCGAGCACGCCGCTCAAGAATCCGACGACCAGAAAGGCAAGACCGTACACCCCGAATGTTTGCCATGTTTCAGCCCCGGCCAGCTTACTGGGAGGAAGCCAGGCGGAGGAGGGAACGACGCCGATATACTGCACAACCGTGATCAACCCAAACAGAAGGGTGCAGCCGGCGCCAGTCACCAGTCCCACTCGCCGGCGAGGAACGAGACTGGCTACCGTAACCGTAATCACATACAGCACCGCGAACGGACTTTCGATGCCGCCGGTCCTTGCCACGAGGATGGTTTCCAAGACGAAGTCCATTCCCACCTGCACCCACGTGAACAGGGTTAACGCGCCGGCAGCCGTCAAATAACGCAACATCAACGCGTACACGATGGTAATGATGTAGGTAAAGGTGATCAGGGCGGAGAAGGTCACTGCGAGCTCGCCGCGCGTCGCCTGGAAAGCCAATGACAGTCCCAGCATCAGCGTCACCACGACGACGCGGAGGCCCATCAACCAATGGAGTCTGGTTTTCAGCTCGGGTATGGAGTGTTCGGCTGCCGGCGCGCACTGAGCTGCTATGGCGCTTGCGGGGGACGTGTGAGGAAGGAGAGACGGCTTATCTCCGCCGGTTCGGATTGGATAGGCCGTGGACAGCATTAGGAGGCGCGGTGCCTGTGGATGTGCGGCGCGAAACCCTCATGAACGATCGGGCCCTCACGCCAGAGGACTGACTCGACGGTACAGCGCCGTTATTGAATGGCCTGGGCCATCGTGAAGATCGGCAGATACATCGCGATGACGATAAACCCGATGACGGTGCCCAACACCACCATCATGATCGGCTCGAGGAGAGAGGTCAGCGTATCCACCGCCTGGTCGACCTCATCTTCATAAAAATCGGCGATCTTGCCCAGCATCGCATCAAGCGCTCCGGTAGACTCCCCGACGGCGATCATGTGGGTGACCATTTTGGGGAACACATTGCACTTCGCCAGCGGTTCTGAAATCGTTTTCCCCCCGCTGATGCTCACCCGTGCGTTCATGAGCGCTTCCTCGATCACCTTGTTGCCCGATGTCTTGGCACAAATACTCAGCCCCTCGAGCAGGGGCACGCCGCTGGTGATCAACGTGCCCAACGTGCGCGTGAACTTGGCGACGGACGCTTTTCTGATCAAGTCCCCGACAATGGGGATTTTGAGCAGCAGGCGATCGATGACCACGCGACCCTTGACCGTTCCATAGTACCGCTTGATCCCGATCATCACGCCCACAAGGACGCCGCCCATGATGTACCAATAGCTCTGGAAAAAGTTGCTGATGTCGATCACCAACTGGGTCGGACCCGGCAATCCGATTTTTCCGCCCGACATTTCGAGAAACATCTGGGCAAAAACCGGAATCACCCACACCATCAGCACGCTGATGACAATGACTGCGACACCGACAATGGCGGAGGGATAGACCATCGCTGATTTAATCTGACTCTTCAGCTTCATCGCCTTTTCGATGTGCTTGGCCAACCGGGTGAGAATCGTGTCAAGCAGGCCACCCACTTCACCGGCGTGGATCATATTGATATAGAGTTCGTCGAATACTTTCGGGTGCCTCTTCAACGCATCGGAAAACGTGGACCCCGCCTCTACGCTGTTCTTGACGTCTCCGACCGTGTCTCGGAGTACTTTGTTTTCTGATTGAGTGGATAGGATGTCGAGACACTGAATCAACGGCAACCCGGCGTTGATCATCGTTCCGAATTGACGGGTGAACACGACGAGGTCCTTGTCGCTCAGCCCGCTTCCGAGACTAAATTTGAATTTTCCCCCTTTGCCGGATTTTTCTTCCAAGCTGGTCACGACAACCTGCTGCTTGCGAAGCTGGTCCACCGCCTCATCTCTCGTTTTGGCGCTGAGTTCGCCCTTCCTCATAGCACCCTGGCGGTTTCGTCCGACGTAGGCGAATGTGCTCATAAATCCGTTTACACTCCTTTGACCGCCAGGCGGGAGACGCGCGTATCCAGCGGGAAACTATGATCGAAGTCTATAAGACGACTGAAAAACTGTCAAACGAATGCACGAAAGCAAGGTTCGGAAGTCCGAATGAGCGTCTCGACAGGGCGGTGATCTGTTATGCCTAACCTGACGTGACGTGGCCATAGCCCCGAGACAGATAATGCAGGCCGGAAAGCAGTGTGATACCGCTCATCACATAGAGGAGCGGATCAAGCGTGGAAAGATCTAACCGCCGCGAGGCAAAAAAGACGACGGCTACCAGGGTCGTCAATTGGACCAATGTGGTCCCCTTCCCCAATGCCGTCGGCGAAATATCGACCTGCGTATTGGTGAAATGGGCGACGGCCGCCCCCAACATCAACATCAGGTCGCGACTGGCCACTAAAATGGTGATCCAGAGGGGGACCAGATGCATCACGGAGAGAGTAATGAACCCCGTCGTGAGCAACAGCTTATCTGCCAGTGGGTCCAGGACCTCCCCGAGTTTAGTCCGTTGGTTGGC
>JACCYV010000302.1 GCA_013696305.1 Nitrospira sp. | reverse complement strand
GACACTGGATTGACAATGCCGGTACAATTCCCACATCGTCATGACCGAGACCGCACGGGGAGCGGGCGGCTGACTGGAGGGCTGAAACCATTGGCAGCCGGCCATGAGAACACTGAAGAATATGATTATAGTAGATTTCATACGCGTGAGGCTCATGCGGGCTATCCTATCCTTACCGGATCATTTCTCTCAGTGTCAAGATTTCAAGGCAGCAGAGGGGAAAAATTTATGGCCGTTCAGGGCTCGCGAATTTTCATGGGAACGGGCATTGTCTGAGGATGATCCACTCGGCCGGGGATGACTATTGCGTGACAGGCGCTTCCTCTTGGATGATTCCAATGTCCTCGATTAACGCCCGTAACGGTTCCGCCACCGACCAAGCTTGCGCGCAACCACCACGAGCCTGGTGGGGCATCTGACCATCGAAGATTTCCGACACCTGGCCCAGGCAGGCCTCATCGAGATGATCGAGCAATCCCTCGAGAAAGGTTCGCGCCTCGCGTCGAACTGCCGAACTGGCTCCATACGTCTTCACCCAAGCCGTTACGAACGGACCGAGCAGGTAGGGCCACACGGTCCCTTGGTGATACGCCGAGTCTCGCTCACGCATCCCTCCTTCATAGGACGCACAAAATCGGATATCTTGCGGCGCCAGCGTGCGCAAGCCGACCGGCGTGAGCAATCGCTCTTTCATGACCTGTAACACTTGCCTCGCCTGTGTTTCAGTGACCAAGTCATCCGCCAAAGCCGTCGCATAGATCTGGTTCGGGCGGAGCGACGCATCATCGCCGGTCCTTCCGTCCACCACATCGAACAGATATCCTCCGGTCTGATACCAGAACCGGGCCCGAAACGACTCAATCGCTCGTACACGATCCCCAAGGCATTGCGCCGCATAGTGCGGCTCTCCGAATTGCATCGCTAATTCCATCGCCACCGCCAATGCCCGAACCCAGAGAGCTTGAATCTCTACCGGCTTGCCTTGACGCGGTGTGACCACCCAGTCACCGATCTTGGCATCCATCCACGTGAGCTGTGCGCCATCCGATCCACTCATGATCATCCCATCGTCATCCATCCGGATTCCGAATCGTGTTCCACGGCGATACCCCTCCAGAATCTGCTTGACCGCCGGCCACGCTGTCTTACGCACCCAGTCAAGGTCCCGGCTGTAGGAGAGGTAGCGCCCCAGGGCGTGAACGAACCATAGTGAAGCATCGATCGAGTTATACTCAGGCTGTTCACCCACATCGGGGAAACGATTCGGCACCATACCCTGCGACACCTGCGAGGCGAACGCCTTGAGCACTTGTCGGGCGATCTCGTAGCGGCCTGTCACCAGGCACAGGCCCGGCAGGGAGATGAAGGTGTCCCGTCCCCAGTCGGTAAACCACGGATACCCCGCCATCACGGTCTGCCGGTCCCCCCGTCTTACAAGATAGGCAGCGGTGGCCGTCCACAGTCTGCGGTTCAACCGGTCGTTCGTTGGCACAACTTTCAGCATTCCTTCGCGGCGGCGACGTTCCTCCGCAACGATCTGCCCGACATCGACGGAAGACAAAGTCTCGGTGGTCAACACAAGTTCAGCTGTCTCTGCAGGAACAAGGTCAAAGATACATTCGCCCGGCGACCACCAGTCCTCCACATGATCGAGCCCACGCTCGTGCTCGATCCGATACTCAACGTCTCGATACCAATCCGGTCCATGCCGATACTGTCCGTTGTGAAAAGCCTGCACCGGCGGCAACCCATCGTAGGGTTGCCAGGTCACCTGCCCTTTCTCGATGGCGGCCTGGCTTTGAATCCCAGTGTTCTCACGATGCGTCGCATGATAATCGCGGCCTGACAGCATGGGTCTCACTCGCAGGGTGATGCCGGACGATCCCTGGCCCACCAGCCTCCACCGTATGACGACCATATCGCGACCATGCGGACACAACACTTCCCGCTCAAGTTCTATGTCGTAGGCCGCATAGCGCCAGGTCGGACAAGGGTCCGAGGAAAACCCCTCGCAATGCCGGTACCCTTCCGGATGCACTGCACCGCGATAGAGATTCGTCGAGAGAGGGAAGCGGTGGTCGCCGGCCTCCACCCATTCCTCAAGGTGATTCACCAGGACCACGCGATCGACCTGCGGCTGCCTGGCGACCAGGAGCAAGGCGTGATACCGACGCGTATTCGCTCCGGCGACCGTCCCTGAAGCATAACCGCCTCGCCCATTGGTCTCCAGCCATTCAAGACGGAGCGAGGATTCGAGGTCTTGGCAGCGTACAGCAGCGACCTTCAATACTTATTCCCCTGACTGCTGAATCAACTTGGCCACGAGGCCGCTCCAGCCGGTCTGATGGCCCGCGCCGATGCCGGCGCCGTTATCGCCGTGAAAATATTCATAGAACATCACGAGATCACGCCAGTGCGGGTCCTGTTGAAACTTTTCCGTCCCGCCATAGACGGGACGTCGGCCATCCGGCCCCCGCAGGAACGTATGCGTGAGGCGTCGCGACAGCTCGGCCGCCACTTCGGCCAGATTGAATTTCTTTCCGGATCCGGTGGGATACTCGACGGTAAAGGTGTCGCCTAAAAAATAGTGAAACTTTTGCAGCGATTCGATCAGCAGATAGTTCACCGGGAACCATACGGGGCCCCGCCAATTCGAGTTGCCCCCGAAGAGACCGGTCGTGGACTCCGCCGGTTGGTACTCGACGCTATAGTCGATCCCCATCGATGAGAACACGTAGGGATGGTCTTTATGATAGCGGGACAGGGCTCTGACACCGTACGGCGACAGGAATTCGTTTTCATCCAGCATGTACCGCAGGACCTTGATCAGCCGATGGCGATTCACGAGCGACAAGAATCGACGCACCTCTCCATCCCGCGACTGCGTTTCGATGTGGAGACTGAAGTCGGGACGGTTTTCGATGAACCACTGCATCCTGTGCTTAAAGCGCGGCAGCTGATCGATCAGTTCTGAATCCAACGTTTCCACAGCAAACAGGGGAATTAGTCCGACCATCGAACGGACCTTCATGGGAAAGGTCTTGCCGTCCGGCAAGTGCAGGACATCGTAGAAAAACCCATCCTGCTTGTTCCAGAGTTCGATCTTCTCATTGCCGATGTTGTTCATCGCCCGACAGATATAGACAAAATGCTCGAAGAACTTGCTCGCGACATCTTCATAGGCGCGATCTTCCCTCGCCAGCTCGAGCGCGATGGACAGCATGTTCAGGCAATACATCCCCATCCAACTGGTCGCATCGGATTGCTCGATGTGGCCGCCGGTCGGGAGGGGCTTGCTCCGGTCGAAGACCCCGATGTTGTCCAATCCTAGAAATCCGCCCTGAAAAATATTCTTCCCCCCGGCATCCTTGCGATTCACCCACCAGGTAAAATTCAACAGGAGCTTATGGAAGACCCGCTCCAGAAACACGCGGTCGCCGCTGCCTTTTCGTTTCTTTTCGATCTTGTACACGCGCCACGCCGCCCACGCATGCACCGGTGGATTCACATCCCCCAAAGCCCATTCATAGGCAGGAATCTGTCCATTGGGATGCAGGTACCATTCGCGCAGCATGAGCACGAGCTGATCCTTGGCGAATCGTGAATCGATCAGTGCGATCGGTAGGCAATGAAACGCGAGATCCCCCGCTGCATACCACGGATATTCCCATTTGTCCGGCATGGAAATGACATCCGCATTGTAGAGATGCGTCCAGTCGCTATTCCTGCCGCGGAACCGCTGCTGCGGCGGTTCCGGTCCCGATGGATCACCCTTGAGCCAGCGGTCAACTTCATAGTGATAGAACTGCTTGCTCCACAACAGCCCGGCGAAGGCCTGGCGCTGTACCATTCGTGCATCGTCGGACACATCAGCGGGCGTCAAGTCCGCATAAAACTCGTTCGCTTCTGTGATTCGTTCCGCGAAGACGGCATCGAACGCGTCCGGCTCAAGCGCTCCCTCGATCGACCCGTTGGTAAACCGCAATCGAATGGTCACGGGCCAGCCTGGCATGGCTGATACCACATAATGTGCCGCCGCTTTGGATCCGATGCGGTCGGAGTTTACCGCTGATTTATCGCCATGGACGACGTACTGATTGATTCCGTCCTTCACATACCGCGCCCCATCGACATCGCCATAGAGACGGCGCGTATTGGTTTCGTTCTCCGTGAACAGCAGTTCCGGTCCTCCCTCGCACAGGAGCCGGCGCCGACCGTAATATTCATGATCGAACTCGACCACGCTGACATCTGTCATCGACTCGCCCTGCCGCATCCGCGGGCGTCGCTCATCAAGCCCCCACGACCACGTATTGCGGAACCAGATAGTGGGCAACACCGTCAATTCCGCCGGGTCCGGACCGCGGTTGATGACTTGAATGCGTAGGAGCAGATCCTCGGGAGCGGCCTTGGCATATTCCACAAACACATCGAAGTATCGGTTGTCGTCGAAAACTCCCGTGTCGAGCAACTCGAACTCCGGGTCGGTCCGTCCCCGGCGTCGGTTTTCTTCAACTAATCGCGCATAGGGAAACGCCGCCTGCGGATATTTGTAGAGAAATTTCATGTAGGAATGGGTCGGCGTGGAGTCGAGATAGAAGTAGTATTCTTTGGGATCTTCCCCGTGATTCCCTTCATTCCCAGTCAGGCCAAACATGCGCTCTTTAAGAATGGCATCCCGCCCGTTCCAAAGGGCCAGCGCGAGGCAGATGAACTGATGTCGATCGCAGATTCCGGCAAGGCCATCTTCATTCCAACGGTAGGCTTTCGAGCGGGCATGGTGGTGCGGCACCGCTTCCCAGGCCGTTCCATACGGGCTGTAATCTTCCCGGACCGTCCCCCAAGCCCGCTCGCTGACGTAGGGCCCCCAGCGTTTCCAATGTTGCCGGCGCAGGTCGTCCTCATCGAGACGCCGTTGCTCCGCCGACTGCGCATGTGCAGGTTTTCCTCCCGGTACTGTCGACATCACACACTCCTGATTTCGTAAAGAACAGGCGGAGCTCAAACAGGCGCCAGCATGCTCCCGGCCTTCAAAAGATTCAACTGAGATTCGACATGCCCTGGCCAGGCTCTTCCCAGACGCCTGACATCAGGTCAAGGCAGGACAGTGCTCACCGCGCCATTGGAAGTCGACGGGCAAGCCAAGCCTCGCAAGTCGGTGGAACCTCTTTGGAAATGAAGAAAGGAGCGGCTACGGAGAAGTGTTTTGAAGAGGGAAGAAAATGTGAAGGAATTTCAGACGAGTCGCGAACCAGTTAACTCCAGACGACGGCTTCTTGATTCATGAGGTAGTCGATGACCTCAATACTGTCCCGCAACTGAAGTTGCGCTTGCTCTGACATCGGCAAAATTGCCCCCAGGAGTTTGCCGGATTCCACTTCCGCCAAGTTGGGGATTCCGTCGGTATTGCGTCTTTCAAGATCGAATCGAAAGCTGGCCATTTGGTACCTCCAATCCCTTATCGGTCGTGGTACAGCAATTCTTGAGCCACACCGGAAGAGCGTCGATGCACTGCGCACAATGAAGCATAGCATACCGAGCGCTGCGGCTGGATGAGCTGCCTAACCGTCCAATTTGTTATTGCTCTCTTGAATTTAGCGTCACTCTGCCAGCGGAGGCAGTGCCCCGAGATAGGGAAATTCACCGATTTTGACCAGTGCCGTATCGGCACGGAGACGGAAATCGTCTCGCGTGGTGTCAACGAACCGTGGATCTACCGTCAAATCCGAATCGGGCTTCAGCTCAGGAGCCGGCTGGCGCGGAGGCCCTGGCCGGAGATAGTCGAATTCGGAGTTCTGCATCGCATTGTAGGACAGTGCCACCCGGCTGGAAGGGCCCACGACGAACCCATAGGTGTTAAAGCTCACAATGTTGCCGGATGCTTCGTTCTGCGAGGTCCCTAGAAAGGCCGCACCCCCGCCGTTTTTTACGAGGGTATTGCCGATCAGCGCCGCCCGAGATTGATCATTGACGATCACGGCCTCGAACAGGCTCCTGGTAATGATGTTCTGTTCAAGCCGCACGCTGGATTTGCCCGCCACGCTGACCCCATGATCGTTATCATGAATGAAATTGCCTCGCAGGACCGCCTGGGAATTCGCAAACTGCACCCCGGTGGTTTCGCTGCCGCCGATGATGCAATTTTCGATGAGAACATCCTCCACTTGCTGGGTAAACAGCATCCCTTTCACACGCACATGATGCAAGACGATGCCGTGTCCATTGAAAATGCCCATGGCATGGCCGCCATGCTCGTTGATCGTCATGCCCGTAATCTCGATATCGGTCGCCCCATAGGGCCACTTGCCGACATGGAAGACCCCCGCCTGTTCACGACCCAGGATCGTCACTTGATCCATCCCAGCCCCGATCAAGCGAATCTTCTCTTTGCTATGAATTGTCACATCTTCGGCATAGGCGCCGGGCTTGATGAGGACCGTATCACCCTTCCTGGCGGCATCCAGCGCCTTCTGAATAGACAGGTACTGACCCGACCCGTCCAGAGCGACCACGATCTGCTGCGGTTCGACCCGTGCAGACTCCTCCGCCCACAAGAAAGCATGACTCGCGCCCCCTATCGACAGGCTTAAGACGATGATCTTCAGTATCCACTGCATAGTAGGAATGGTCATACCGTCGGGCATGTCGAGAAGTCAATCATCCACCGTTGCCGGGACACATCTTCCATGTTATCTTCCGGCCCTATGATCCTCGTGGGCCTCACCGGCGGAGTCGCGACCGGCAAAAGCACCGTCGCCAAGATGTTCGAGCAGTGCGGAGCCCATATTATCGATGCAGATCTGCTGGCCCGCCAGGTCGTGGCACCAGGCAAACCGGCCTGGCGAGCGATCGTCAAGGCGTTCGGCACACAGATCATCAATGCCGACCGCACCCTCAATCGCGCGGCCCTTGGCGAGATCGTCTTTCGCAACAAAGTCAAACTACGTCGATTGGAGCGTCTCATTCATCCCCCCGTCGCTCGAAAGCAAGAGCGACTCGCCAAGACCTTCGCACGGACGCATCCGCGAGCAGTCATCGTGTATGAAGTGCCGTTATTGTTTGAGGCCGGCGTCGATCGGCGGGTGGATCGCATCGTCGTGGTCGCGGCAGATCGTGAGACACAGATCGCTCGCCTGAAGAAGCGCGACGGGTTTACCAGGACCGAAGCCCTGCGGCGTATCAAAAGCCAGATACCGATCGAGCAGAAGGCCGCGGCCGCCGATTATCTCCTGGATGGCAGGACTCCCCGCCCC
The DNA here is from genome assembly GCA_013696305.1 of Nitrospira sp. GTDB lineage: Bacteria > Nitrospirota > Nitrospiria > Nitrospirales > Nitrospiraceae > Nitrospira_A. The sequence continues at coordinate 146 of JACCYV010000302.1, read as the reverse complement.
CGATTGGCGACCCAGGTGAGACGGCTCTATCACGAACTGCGCGAACTCGCATAGCATCTTCCTCAGCCTTCTAACCCGCCGCTTTTCCCTCGCGGCTTCTGTGTGTTAGCATCCGCACATGCACCACGTCGTCATCATCGGATCAG
>JACCYV010000361.1 GCA_013696305.1 Nitrospira sp. | reverse complement strand
ATCCCGGGCTGCAGCAGAACCTTTTCGAGGACCGCTTCGGGCTGATCGCGAAGTTCATTGGTACCTTAAGTCGAAACACAGACGCCGAGGCGCGAACCCGCCAGATTCAGCGCGGGCAGTTCACAGGGGATACCGAACGCCTCACTGGCTACCTCGTGCGTGCCGATCTACTAGCCACCAAGCAACTTCGAGTTTTCATCGGCTACGCGGATGCGCCAGATGCCTCGCCAGGACGCGTATTCCAAACACGCTCACTCTTTGGCGGCGCAGAACTCGCTTTCGACGAGCAAGTAAGCGTGCGTGTCTCGGGCTCACGCGCCAATGTGAAAGGTTCTTCCGATCGCAGTACCCTCAACGTTGGGCTAACAGTCCGTTTCTAGTGGCGCCGGTGCTCAGGCTTATCTGGCTCACGTCTTTGGTGATGGCCGCCGCAGCGCTCGCGACCATCGTAATATTAGTGTTCATGCGGCTTTTGAACGCCCGGCGTGGACGCCGCCGCGCAAAGTTGCATGACATCCTCGTCGAAAAGATGCTCACGTGGAGTGAAGATCCCACATTAGACGACGAGATGGCGCGGCTGCTCATGAAGCAGAGGAAGATGGCGACGAGCCTTTTCATCGAACTGCTCGAGCTAATGCGAGGTACGCATGAGCAGCGGTTGGTCAAACTAGCCCGGCGATGTGGCATAGAATACTTTTTGCAAAAATGGTGGCGCATGGCAAGGTTCGCACCCGGTTGGCTGCAGCCGAAAACCTCGTCTGGTTTCAGTCGCCCGATACCCGGAGAGCGCTCCTGGCTGCGCTTGAAGACCCAACGGACGACGTTAAGCTCGCCGCTGCGGCGTCGCTCGCGGAGATTGGCGAAAGAGTCCCCGTAGCGCACCTCCTTCAAGCTCGGCCTGGTAATGGAAGCGAGAGCTCGCGCCGGCTCGAGACGGTTCTTGTCCGGGTAGCCAAACACCAAACAGATGACCTGATCTGTGTCGCGGGCGACCGCTCTTTCCCCGAACGTGCCCGCGTCGCCGCGATCGATGCCCTTGCCCGCACGGGCTTCTTCCACCTTGTCAGCTCCATTTCGCACCTCGCCGAAGACCGCTCTCCGATTGTGCGTGCCGCGGTCGCGCGCGGGCTCGGCGTCCTCGCACATCCGGACAGCGGCGAAGCCATAGCCAAGCTCATTCACGACCCGGAGTGGGCAGTGCGGGCGGAGGCCGCCGAAGCTGCCGGCCGCGCTGGCCTTACGACGTTTATCGACCGGCTTTCGGTTCTGCTTTGCGATGAGAACTGGTGGGTGCGTTTCCGCGCCGGCGAGGCCTTGGTCGGCTTGGGCGGGAACGGAATTGAAGCTCTGCGCTGCGTCGCGTCCTCGGCCGAAGACAGGACCGCGCGCATGGCAGCTGCTGTCGTCCTTGCCGAGCGGCGTCTGGCATGAGTAGCCTTACGCTTGACGCTATGGTAGATGCGACCGGGCAGGTCGTCATGTTCATAGTGATCGGAACAGGAATTCTGCAGAACAGCCTCTACATTCTGCAGCTCGTCCTCGCTATCTCCGAACTATCAAAGAGGCCCCCCGAGGGGCGCCTTCGCCTGCTCTGGCGGCGCTATGCAGATGTGAGTCCGCATATCTCGCTTTTGGTGCCGGCCTATAACGAGGAGAAATCGATCGTCGAGTCTCTGCGCTCGATGCTCGCCCTAAATTATCCCAAACTCGATATCGTGGCTATCAACGATGGCTCCAAGGACGGCACCCTCGCTGCAATGATCGAGGGGTTCGGGCTGGAGCCCGTCGTGCGGTCCTTCGAGGAGGCCGTTCCGCACAAGGCCCTCCGCGCCCTCTATGGCAGCCCCCGGCTCCCGAACCTCATTGTCATCGATAAAGAGATGGGCGGCAAGTCGGACGCACTTAACGCCGGCATTAACCTCTCCCGTGCGCCGCTCGTGTGCACAGTCGATGCGGACTCGATGCTGGAAACCGACGCCCTGCTGCATGCTGTGCGCCCCTTTATTGACGAACCAACCCGGACGGTCGCGGTTGGTGGCACGATCCGGCTTGCAAATGGGTGCCGCATCGAAGGCGGGCGGATCCAGGCCGTCGGGCTACCATCGAGCCTCCTCGCACTGTTCCAGACAATCGAATACCTGCGCGCCTTCCTGATGGCGCGCCTCGCGTGGAGCCGGCTCAAGACGCTCACCATCATTTCAGGCGCCTTCGGGCTCTTTCGGCGTGATGTGGTAGTCGCGGTTGGTGGCTATAGTCACGGCACGGTGGGAGAGGATTTCGACCTCGTCATTAAGATTCACCGTTATATGTATGACTGCGGTCACGATTACACCCTTACGTTCGTTCCAGAGCCCGTTTGCTGGACTGAGGCACCTGAGAGCTGGCGCGGGCTCGGTCGCCAGCGCAGCGGCTGGCAGCGTGGAGCCCTTGAAACTTTCTTCCGTCATCGGGACATGCTGTTCCGTCCGCTCTACGGCCGCATCGGTTGGCTCGGCTTTGGCCATATGCTCCTCGTCGATGTGATAGGACCGCCGGTCGAAGTGGTCGGCTATATTTTGATCCCGCTTTTGTGGTTTCTTGACTTTCTTTCAGTAGAGTACATGCTTGCCTTCCTGGCGCTGACCTTCATCTTTGGAACCTTCATCAGTGTCGGATCTCTTATCGTGGAGGAGATCGAGCTGAGGCCGTTCCCTCGGACCTTCTCTTTGGTTGTGTTGACCCTTGTCGCGGTTGTCGAGAATTTCGGCTATCGCCAGATCTGCAATGTCTGGCGCTTGCAGGGCTACTGGCAGTACCTCCGCGGCCAGCAGGGCTGGGGCGCGATGACCCGCCTCGGGCTCCGACGGCGATGAGAAGTTTGCGGGCCGCCTAGAATCGATGCCGCGGCGCGCTTCGCGGGCTGTCCCGGAACAGTGCGGCCATTCTAGGTCCCAGGCATTGGAGCGCTTCAAGCGCACGTATGCGGTCATAAAAAGGAGGTCGCTATAACCTTGTCACGGATCGAGGCGACTGAAGGAGGAGCGGTGCCGAGATCCATGGACGGGTGAAAGAATGGCAGAAGTGTCCGAGAGATTGCGCATGTCCCGACCCTTCACTGGATATACGCCTGCACAAGAATCCTGCCGCGCCAGGCATCCACCACCGCCCGCCGAGGTACAGCGCCCATGTCAAAGAAGAAGGACAAGAAGCATGGCCCGAGGGCGGCGGTGGCGCTAGCCATGATGAAGAGAGATGATAAACAACGGTGGGCACCATTTCTCGAATATCTAGGACTCGATGAAGAGTCTTGTGATCGCCTAACCCGACTGCTTGTTTTACATTTGGTGCTCGATCGTACCCTCACGGGTATGGTGGCATTGAGATTTCTTGGTGGCACATCATCGTTCTCCAAAATAGAGGAGACCGTCGCCACGCTGCCAGTGAGCAAACGCATTGACCTACTTAAGACCGCACATATCATTTCCGACTCCTGCGCGCAAAACCTGAAGGCCGTCAACTCCGCTAGAAACAATCTCGCCCATTATCAGCCAAAGCTCGGGTATGGACTGGACAACGTGAAAGAAATTTCGTCTGAGGAAGCGTTTACTCGGTTGCTCCATAAAGGGTTGCCTGCGCTTTACGAGGTGACGAAGTCTCTTGATAAGGCTTGCGAAGAAATTATAGGGGGCGCTACGACCCTCTCGGCCCCAACCCTTGAAGAAGGGGAGTAGGGTGGCTGTAACTCCTCCTGTCCCCTAATTGTCCCGTACCATCGGGTACCATCGGTCGAAATGGTCCCGAATGGAGCCGTTGACTGAGCCCGTAACACGCTGATAAAATAAAGATGCTGACTAATGGTGTCATATACAAAAGCCCTTAGATCGGACTCAAAATCAGGTTCTCGCAAGAGAGTGGGAGTTCGACCCTCCCTCTGGGCACCAAGATTAGGTCGATTAAGATGACCATGTGTGCTCGATGGTTGCACGAGTCGAAAGGCATTTATGGCTGTCCCAAGTGACCTGAGTGCTGGACTACTATATGGTGGATGTGGCGCCTGAAAACATCTTGACATAATGTGGTTGTTGGCCTATAGTGCGCCCGAATTTGTCTGGAAATACCATGACCAGTTTAGTTTATCGCCGTTCATCATCACTCTCTATCAATCCAATTCAAGAAGGAGGCAGCACATGCGTAACGTGTTGGCACTTGGAGCTGCGGTGCTTTTCATCAGCTCCGTCGGTGTAGCAGGCGCTCAGGAGCGTTTGCCGCAGTCCTCGGCAGGCTCCGGATTCGGTGTCGGCACCGGGGTCGGAGATGTTTCTGGAAATTCGGGTCGCACACAGGCCTTCGACAGAACTGCATTCATCGATCGACTTGGACAGGCAGAAACCGTGTTCGGTCGCGTTCTAGCCATTGATGTTCCCGGCCGAAAAATGCATCTGGAAACGGGTGGTAGCTCGCATGATGAAGGCCGTGCTGGTACAGGTGCGATGTCTTCGTTAACGCTCTATTTCGACGCGCAGACCAATATGGATCAAATTAGAAACCTGAACGCTGGTGATGATATCTCGGTGCAGGCAGTGGAATCGCCGAATGAGAGGGCGGACCAGGGGGTGTACGGGTCCGGCCGTAAGCTAGTCCGTGAAATCTATTTGTTCCGCGGTAATGAGAAGTTGGCGGGATTCGGCGGTCTTGGGCAGCGACCGAGCCCTTCGAACGAGCGTGGAATTGAAACGAATTCAGGAAGCGTTTCTGGCGGGCCGGTCAACGGCGTATTTCCGGGAACGGTGACGACTGGTGTGGTCACCACGAGTGTCGGTGAATACACTGGAAGTGCACCCTGCTGGAATTGTGAGCCTCAGCCGGGATGGGGTTATCAGACCGTGGCTCCGGAAACCAAGCTTCAGAATAAATCGGACTATGGTGCCGATGGTGCCAAGCCGAATTTGCAAAAAGGCCTGAGCAATTAGGCGAGTCGGCGCGCTGTTGCGCGGCCGATTTTTAAAAGCGGGGTGCCTCTGATGAGGCACCCCGCTTTCTTTTTGCGAGCGACTCACCCCACGGGCGTTGCAAGTCAACAGTTCGCTTGGTAACATCCTGCATCACCAACCCAGGGACTTCACATGTCAGAGACGCCGTCGAATTTCTATACCCCGGATGAAGAGTTGGATCTCCGCGGTGTCATTTGCCCTTACAATTTCGTGAAGACCAAAATTAAACTCGAGAGCATGGCAGCCGGACAACTGCTTTTGGTTCACCTCGACGATGGCGATCCCATTCGCAATGTACCGCGAAGCGTGAGCGATGATGGTCATGATGTGCTGTCTCAGGAGCGAGCCGAGCAGTCCTACCGGGTCATGATACGAAAACGTCTTGACGAATAATTGTTACGTCACTCCTCGCGCCTTCTTCCCTGCATTTCGCCTGCCTTCCACCACGAGTGTGACTTGCATCGATGCCCCCTGAAACGGATAGTTTCTCAGTACTTCTAGAACTCGTCCATGCACGATCTGCTGCGTTTTTCGGGTGAGGTCAGCCGCAAGCACCACGCGTCGGTTACCTAGAATACTCGAGAGAAGGGTGAGAATGTGCCGAAGGGCTTGTGCCGGTGGAAAGAGGATGATGGTACGAGACTCTGACTCCAGCGACCTCAGCCGGCGTGTGAGTTCTCGCCTGCCCCCGGACCAGCGCCCTTCGAAGAGAAAGGCATTGCCGTCCAACCCAGCTACAGCCGCTGCCGTCACAATTGCAGAAGTCCCCGGAATGACCTCGAGAGGAACGTGTGACATCGATGCTGCCTTGATGAGCAATCGACCCGGATCATACACAGCCGGCATTCCACAATCTGATACCAGGGCAATGTGCGTCCCTTGTTTCAGCCGGCTCAGTAGAATCGGTACCTTTTCAGCGGCGTTGACTCGATCATACGTGATGATCGTGGTATGAATGCCGTGATGCGCCAGCAGAGCTTGAGTGGCGCGCGGGCATTTGGTGGCGACCAAGCCGACTTTCCGAAATGTGGCGAGGGCTCGGATCGTCAGATCGTCAGGATGCCCGATGGGGACGCCGACAACGAAGAGCGTTCCAGATGGCTGACCGGATCGAGCGCGCTTTCCTTGACTCTGTTCTTGTCGCATCGATATAATTTCCAGTTCCAGAAAATGCAGCTTTGCTGAGAAATATTGCAAGGATAGCGCCACATGGCTTCGGTCTTTTTCATGCTCACGATGACGCTCTATTTCGCGAGCACGGTGTGCTATCTGGCTTACCTGCTTCGGCGGGCCGAAACACTCTCAAACGTGTCGTTGGGTATTACCGCCATGGGTTTCGCCACTCACACCGTGGCGCTGGTCGCCAGGATGGCGGATGCAGGCCAGACGCAACTTCCGACGTTCCACGAAGCCCTGTCATTTTTTTCCTGGATGCTCATTCTCGTGTTCCTCGCCGTCGAATTTCGCCGGCAACTCCATGTCCTGGGCTCATTCATCGTGCCGCTCGCCCTTGTGTCGCTGGTGACCGCCGCCGCCTTTCGATCGGATGAGGTCTACAGCCTCCAGCCCGTGTTCAAAACTCTCTGGGTTCATGTCACCCTCAGCATGTTGGGGACGGTGGGGTTTGCGGTCGCGTTTGTTGCGGGAGTGATGTATCTCATTCAGGACGGCCTCCTCAAGTCCAAGCGTTTCAATGTGCTCTATGCCAAGCTGCCTGCCCTCGACTATCTCGATCATCTGAATCAACAGTCCATCGTGATGGGTTTTCCTCTGTTGACACTGGGGATTATCAGCGGTGCCTTCTCTGCGGAGATCGTTCGCGGAACCTACGTGAACTGGAACCCTGAGCAGACATGGGCCATGGTGACATGGGGTTTCTATTTCGCGGTCCTGGTCGGCCGACTCACCATCGGGTGGCGCGCCAAACGAGCCGCATATCTGACGATCATCGGCTTTGCCGGCGTGATCTTGACCCTGATCGGAGTGGTGCTGAAAAGTCACGGGTCGGTATCCTGACATGCATATCATCGTCGTCGGGCTCAGCCACAAGACCGCGCCGGTCGAGATTCGTGAGAAACTCGCGGTTCCCGAAAGCCGGCTCAGGGAAGCGCTGAGTCGGCTCTGCGCCTATCCCGGAGTCCGCGAAGGTCTGCTGCTCTCGACCTGTAACCGGGTGGAAGTGTACGCCGTTGTCGAAGAGCTGGAAAGCGGGTATGGTCGGGTGCAGGAATTCCTGGCCGATACCCATCTCTCTCTCTCCTCCGAACAGTTGACGCCTCATCTCTACTGGCATGCAGGCGATCGAGCGGTCGGACATCTCTTCCGTGTGGCGTCCAGCCTCGACTCGATGATCATCGGTGAGTCTCAGATTCTCGGACAGATCAAGGATGCGTTCGAGGTGGCCATGACGCACAAAGCCTCGGGCTTGCTGCTGAATAAGATCGTGAAGAAAGCCATCTCGGTGGCAAAACGTGTGCGCACTGAAACCAAGATTGCTGAAACGGCCGTGTCTGTGAGTTATGCGGCCGTGGAGTTAGCCAAAAAAATCTTCTCGAATCTCAATGAGAAAACGGTATTGTTGATCGGGGCTGGAGAAATGGCCAAGCTGGCGGCTCGTCATCTGATCGCCAACGGGGTGCGCCAGGTGCGGATTACCACTCGCAATGTTCAGCATGGTTTGGAATTGGCTCAACGGTTCAATGGAACGGCTGTTCCGTTCGACGACTACAAGACGGAATTGGCCGATGCCGACATCGTGCTGGTGTCCACGGGGGCCTCGCACTATCTGGTCACCGCCGACGATGTTCAGCGCGCGATGAGGCAACGGATGAGCCGTCCCATGTTTTTGATCGATATCTCTGTGCCGCGAAATATCGATCCCGCAGTACGGCCGATAGACGATGCCTTTTTGTTCGACATCGACGATCTGCATATGCGCGTGGAGCAAAACCGCGAGGATCGATTGCGCGAAGCGACGAAAGCCGAGCAGATGGTGATCGAAGAAGTCTCGGTGCTTGGGCAGTGGCTCCAATCATTGGAAGTGACGCCGACCATTGTGGCATTGCGGACGCGGACCGAAGAGATCAAGCGGCGTGAAGTGGATAAGATCATGGCGCGTTTGGGGCATCTCGCGCCCGAAGATCGAGCCGCCGTGGAATCTATGGCCTCCGCCATTATCAACAAGATGGTGCATGGCACGATGGTCACGCTGAAGGCTGAGGCCACCTCCGCCAGCGGGGCCGCCTATGTGGATGCGGCACGCCGGTTTTTCAATCTCGAAGAAACTCCGGCCGGATACACATCCGGGCATGCAGAGGGTCCGGACGGGCAGGGGACTGGCGTGAGCAACGGGACCGGCCGGCTTCCCGACACCTCGGCGGTACCGCACCCGATCAAGGAGCAAGGCCGGCGTGTCAGGTAACATGGGCCGTCCAGCCAAAGCGTATATGACTGAAGAATCCGGCATTTCTGCCTGTCCATCCATGGCTGAGCGACCGGGTCGTGGTCGGCTATGAGTCGCTCGACTCTTATCCTCGGCACTCGCGGCAGCAAATTGGCCGTGCATCAGAGTCAGTGGGTTCAAGCACGTCTCCGGGAATTGGCGCCGGGCCTCACGATCTCCTTGAGGCGCATTCAAACATCAGGCGATAAGATTTTGGATGTTCCGCTCGCGAACATCGGCGGGAAGGGCCTGTTCGTCAAAGAAATCGAAGACGCGTTACTGAGCAAGGAAATCGACCTGGCTGTGCACAGCATGAAAGATGTGCCGACGGCATTGCCGGAGGGGCTCGAGATTGTGTGCGTGCCTCCCCGCGAAGATCCGCGGGATGCCTTAATTACTCGAGAAGGCTGCGGGCTGGATCAATTAAAGCAGGGCGCTCGAATCGGTACCAGCAGTTTGCGCAGACAAGCCCAGCTGCTCCATTATCGACCTGACTTCACCATTGAAATGCTTCGGGGGAATTTGGATACACGGTTGAGAAAACTCCGCGAGGGACACTTTGATGCCATTGTCCTTGCGGCGGCGGGATTGAAACGGCTCGCATGGGAAAAAGAGATTACGGAATATCTGCCGGTCCATCTCAGTCTGCCGGCTATCGCCCAGGGTGCCCTGGGCATCGAAGGCCGTAGCGACGACACCTTCGTGCGCGATTTGCTGAGCCGTTTCGAAGATCCGCCCACTCGCATCACCGTGACGGCGGAACGCGCGCTGCTTCACCGCCTGGAGGGGGGATGCCAGGTGCCCATTGCCGCCCATGCCGTGCTGGAGGGAGAGACCCTCACGCTCGATGGTCTGGTGGCCAGTGTGGATGGTCGGCGAGTGATTCGCCATCAGATTCAAGGCACAGCGACTGAGGCGTACCTTCTGGGAACCAGGCTGGGGGAGCGATTGCTGGCTGAGGGCGGCGACGTGATTCTAAAAGAAATCTATGGTCAAGCCTGATTACATGACCACACGGAAAGGAACAGTCTATTTGGTCGGTGCTGGTCCGGGGGATGCAAAGTTGATCACGTTGCGAGGTAAGGAGTGCCTGGAGCAGGCCGATGTGGTCTTGTACGATTATCTGGCGAATGAGGCGTTGTTGGAATACGCCTCCCCTCAGGCTGAGCGTCTGTACGTAGGACGCCGTGGCCGCGGCCAATATCGCGACCAATCGGAGATCAATCGTTTGCTGATTGATCATGCTCAGGCGGGAAAGCGCGTGGTGCGGTTGAAAGGCGGCGATCCATTCGTGTTCGGACGCGGCGGAGAAGAGGCGGAAGCCGTCGCGGCCGCCGGCCTGGAGTTTGAAATCGTGCCGGGAGTGACCGCAGCCGTGGCGGCGCCGGCGTATGCAGGCATCCCTGTGACCCATCGCACGTTGGCCTCCACCGTCACGTTCGTTACCGGCCATGAGGATCCCGCGAAAGACCGAAGCGGTGTCGAATGGGCCCGCTTGGCCACTGTGCATGGCACACTGGTATTTCTCATGGGTATGACGAACCTGCCGAAGATTGTGCAATGCCTTCGGGCCGAAGGAAAAGACGGCACCACACCTGCAGCCGTCATTCGGTGGGGCACGCGCCTCTCTCAAAGAACCGTCGTAGGAACGTTGGACGATATCGTGCAGAAGGCGGCGGAGGCTCACATGGAACCGCCGACCGTCATCGTGGTCGGAGCGGTGGTGGCTCTCCGGGCGCGTCTCAATTGGTTCGAACGTCGGCCCTTATTCGGGAAACGTATCCTCGTGACGAGGCCAAAGCCGCAAGCACCGGCCTTCTCCGATTTAATCGCGGCCTACGGCGGGGAAGCGGTGGAATGCCCGACCATTGAGATCGTCCCTCCGGAAGATTGGACTCCTCTCGACCGGGCCTTATCCCGGCTGAGCACATACAACTGGTTGATCTTCACCAGTGTGAACGGGATCGCTCCATTCATGACCCGCCTGATGGACACACAACGTGATGTCCGCGCGTTGACCGGCCTCACGATTGGTTGCATTGGGCCGCGCACGGCGGAGGCCTTGTCGGCGTATGGCCTGCGCGCCGATGTGATTCCGCAGCAATTTCAGGCGGAAGGGATTCTGGAGACCCTGGCCGGACGGGAAATGCGCGGCTCGAACATCTTGATTCCGCGGGCGCTAGTGGCACGGGAGGTACTTCCGGATCAATTGCGCGCACGGGGCGCTGAAGTGGATGTGGTGCCGGTCTACCGGACGATACGTCCCATTGTCGCGACCGGTCACCTCATCGAACAACTCCAAACCGGCGTGATCGACGTGATTTCCTTCACTAGCTCGTCGACGGTGCGGAACTTCGTGGAGTTGTTTTCATCGAAGGAGAACATGCTGCGGCTGGTCGGGGAGACCAGCATTGCCTGTATCGGTCCCATTACCGCGGCCACCGCGCGCGAGGCCGGGCTGACGGTCCATGTGATGGCCGGGCAGAACACGATTCCGGCGCTGGTGGACGCGATTGTGGAGTCTGTGTCGCATTCGATCAAAGTCCAACACGCTTCGGCGGGAAATCCGTGAACGGATGGCCGTAAGCGGGAAGTTGCTCGTTATCAAGAGGGGGGTCATTGCATGGTACCAGTCAAGTCATTCATGGTTCCGAAGGACAAGTTCATTACCGTCGAACGGGATATCGATGTGCGCACGGCCGGTCGGCTCATGCGCGACCGTAATATCGGCAGCTTATTCGTCATCAACGGCAAAGAGGTGATCGGCATTATCACGGACACCGATATGGTGCGGCGGGTCGTCGCCACGGGTGCCGACACCAACAAAACGACGGTCGAACAGATCATGTCCGCACCGCTCGTCACGATCGAAGAACACAAGACCCTCCTGGACGCGAATGACCTGATGGCGCAAACCCATCTGCGCCATCTCGGCGTCACGAAAGATGGCCACCTCGTCGGCATGATTTCGGTGCGCGACCTGGTGGTGTTTTTGACCAACCTCCCGAGGAAGTGAGCGGACTATGGCCTTTCCGATCCAGCGCCTGCGCCGTTTGCGTGAAAAGGAACCTCTCCGGCGGATGATTCGTGAAACGAGCCTGACGACGAACGATCTCATTTATCCGATCTTCGTGACCGAAGGACAGGGACGTCGCGAGCCGATCGCCTCCATGCCGGGACAATCGCGACTCTCCATCGATCTCCTCGTGAAGGAAGCGGTTGAGATAAAGGCCTTGGGCATTCCGGCCGTGATCCTATTCGGAATTCCGGATCGGAAAGACGAGCGCGGGACCTCAGGTTTCGACCCAGACGGGATCATCCAACGCGCTCTGCGCACAGTCAAGAGTGAGGTGCCTGACCTGGTGCTAATTACCGATGTCTGCATCGACGAGTATACGAGTCACGGCCACTGCGGCATCGTGCGACAGGGCAAGATCCTCAATGACGAGACGCTGGATTGTCTCAGGGCGATGGCGAAGACGCACGCGCAGGCAGGAGCCGACATGGTCGCACCGTCCGATATGATGGACGGACGGGTGGCCGCGATCCGCGACGAATTGGATCGAGCGGGATTTGTGGACGTTCCTATCATGGCCTACGCGGCAAAATTTGCATCCTGCTTTTATGCGCCGTTTCGTGAGGCCGCCCATTCCAGCCCGCAATTCGGTGACCGGCAGTCTTATCAGATGGATCCGGCCAACAAGCGCGAAGCCTTACGGGAGATCGACCTGGATATCGAAGAGGGTGCCGACATCATCATGGTGAAACCCGCCATGCCCTACCTGGATGTGATCAGCGCCGCGCGTGAACGGACCCTCTTGCCGATCGCTGCCTATCAGGTGAGCGGGGAATACAGCATGATCAAAGCGACCGCCCAGGCCGGATGGTTGGATGAGAGCCGGGCCATGCTGGAATCGCTCCTGTCGATCAAACGAGCCGGCGCCGACACGATCTTGACGTACTTTGCGAAAGAGGCGGCCAGGCTTCTGCAGTCACGGCACGCATGAAGATTTTTCGCGGTCTCACCCCCTCCACACGCCGGCCCTACTCAGTCGTCACGATCGGCAATTTTGACGGTCATCACCATGGCCATCGGGCACTCTTGGGCCAGGTTGTGCAGACGGCTCGCCGGGAAGCCGGTACGGCGATTGTCCTCACATTCGATCCACATCCCGTCAAGATCCTGGCTCCGCATGTAAATCTCATGTTTCTGACGACGCCGGAAGAGAAGTTGATGCGTTTCGAGGCGGCGGGCATCGATGAAGTAGTGTTTCTCGAGTTTACGCCGGCGTTTGCCGGATTAAGCCCGTTCCAGTTCGCGAAGCAGGTGCTGTGTGACGGCATCGGCTCCCGGGAGTTATTTGTGGGGGAGCATTTTGCCTTTGGAAAAGGCCGTGCGGGGCGTATTGCGGACCTGTTTGAATTCGGCGCCCAACTGGGGTTCCGCGTGCATCCGATGTCGCCCGTCACGATCGAGGGCGAAGTAGTCAGTTCCACCCGTATCCGGCAGCTGATCCAGGCAGGCGACCTGCGCAAAGCCAATCGTTTTCTCGGGCGATCTTACAGCATCGAGGGGACAGTCATTCCGGGTGCCCACCGGGGGACCGAACTTGGCTGGCCGACGGCCAACCTCCGCCTTCCTCCGGGGCGCGTCATTCCACAGGATGGCGTCTATGCCGCGCAGGCCGTCTGGAAGGATGCCTGTCTGAATGCGGTGGTCTATATCGGAACCAGGCCCACATTCGGCGCGGGCGAACGATTGCTGGAAGTCTCGATTCTGGACGAGCGTCTTAATCTCTATGGAGAATCGATTGAGGTGCAGCTCATCGATTTCGTCCGTGAAGATAAAACCTTCGCCTCAGCCGACGACCTCACGCGTCAGATCGCATGGGATGTGGACACAGCTCGTGCGCAACTTCGCGAAGCAGTGACGAGCCCTCCCACGACGACCCTGCCCCGGTCATGAGCCATGAACGTCATCCTCACAGGCTTCCATCACCCGCTCCATAAGCAGGTCGCCAAGGCCATTCGTGCACGAGGGCTGCTGCAACCTGGACAGAAGGTGTTGGTGGCCGTGTCCGGCGGACCCGATTCCGTGGCAATGTTGTCCATTTTGCATGCGCTCGGTCCAAGCTGGAATCTCTCGCTGACCGTGGTGCATTGTAATTACGGCCTGCGGGGAGCCGAATCCGATGGCGATGCTCGATTTGTCAGCAGTCTCTGCCGGCGATCGGCAATTCCTTGCCTGATCACTCCTCTCGCAGTGACTCGGCGCGAGTCCGGATCCTCCAGCAGTCTTCAAGCCCGTGCCAGGGAAGCTCGCTATCGTCTGTTTCGTGAACTGGCGGGTGAACTCGGCGCAGAACGAGTCGCGCTTGGGCACAATGCGGATGATCAAGCCGAAACCGTTCTGCTTCGCCTATTACGCGGCGCAGGCTTGCGTGGATTGGCCGGGATGCCGCACATTCGAGAGCACCTCTTTGTGCGGCCACTGCTGACTATTTCCCGCCAGGACATACTTGCTTACCTGGGTGTTGTAGGGTTGCCCTATCGGACCGACTCCAGCAATGCCAAGCCCATATACCTTCGTAATCGTGTCCGGCATGAATTGCTTCCGGTTTTAGAATCCCTGGCTCCTGGTGCGATCCGGATGTTGGCGCGCCAAGCCGACATCGTGCGTGATGATGACCGCCTTTTGGATGCCCTCGCCGCACACCGTCTGACGGGGAGCATTCAGACTCGCGACGCCACGACCCTGATTCTTGATCGGTCGGCGTTGCTTGACCAACCGGCTGCGTTACAACGCCGGATGCTCCGCCAGGCTCTACAGATGCTCACGCCGTTCTCCACCGGGCCGGGAAGTGACGTGCTGCTGACGCTGCTGGGATCACTGGCTTCTCCACGGTCTGGAGGCACCTGGAAGGTCGGGGCCGTAAGGATCGCTTGTGAGCAGAATCAGCTGCGGATGACGATCCTGTCGTCGACGGACGCCGCCGCAGGTGCGGCGAGAGGATCGGAATATAGATTCTTAGGTCCTTTCTCCGATGTACTGACCATCCCTTCCGTTCCGTCAGCGACGTCGTGGCGCTTGACCGGGGAGGTGATCCGTATCCGCACAGTGACGCGTGAAAGGGGACTGGTCCTGCTTAAAAAAAAATCACCCCTCGTCGCCCTATTCGATGCCGAGCAGCTGATGGTACCATTGAAGATTCGAACCTGGCGCCGGGGAGATTGGTTTTGTCCCGCCGGCATGAAGGGGCGACGAAAGAAATTGCAAGATTGGTTCACAGATGCAAAACTGGGTCAGTCTATGCGAGAACGGATGCCGCTGATGCTGTCGGGTGACGGCATTGCCTGGATCGTGGGACAGCGAATTGACTTCCGGTTCGCCGCCACCACTTCCACGACCCGGTTCATTGTGGCCCGAGTCGGGCAATCTGCGCGTGGTAAAGGAGCGGTCTAAGACATGGAAAGGATTTTTGGACGCCCCATTGTGACGCAAGAACAGATGCGCACCCGAATCCGGGAACTCGGCAGAGAGATTGCGTCCGACTATGCCGGGAAGGATTTGGTCCTCATCGGGGTGCTGAAGGGGGCCTATGCCTTCTATGCCGACCTGGCTCGGGCGATCCGGATTCCGATGCGGGTGGAGTTTATCGTTGTGACGAGTTACGGCTCCGGCAAAAAAAGTTCCGGCAAGGTCAGGCTGGTGTCCGACCTGACGGAGCCGATCGCCGGCAAAGACGTGTTACTGGTCGAGGACATCGTTGATTCGGGCCTCACCATTCAGCATCTCATCAAGACATTGTCCAGGCGAAAGCCCCGATCCTTAAAAGTCTGTACCCTTTTGAGCAAGCCTGAGCGGCGGACGGTCGATGTGGATCTGGAGTACGTGGGATTCAAGATCCCCAATAGATTCGTCGTCGGCTACGGTCTCGACTATCGACAGCAATACCGTAACCTTCCTTATCTGGCCGCACTGGATCAGGCCGACGAAAGGGAGCAAGAGTCTGCATGAAAGGTTGTTACCCCTGCAGAACCTATGGTAACATTCTGTAGGGTTATCAGTAATGTGCAGTCTGCCTAATTTCCTCAAAGGAGAGGTGGATGAATTCACGGGTAAAGAATTTGTTGTTCTGGGTCGTGGTCGGCCTATTCATGATTTTGTTGTTCAACCTGTTTAGTGTGCCGACCCACGCGCCGGAAGATGAAGTCATATTCAGCGATTTCATGGCCAAGCTGGACAAAGGCGAAGTCATGAAAGTGACGATCAAGGCCAACCACATCAGCGCGATTTTGAAAGACCAAAGCCGGATCCGTACCTATACGGCAGAATATCCGGAGTTGGTGAAGCATCTACGCGAGAAGGATGTCCAGATCGAAGCCAGGCCGCCGGACGAGAGTCCCTGGTACATCACGTTCTTGGTAACGTGGGGCCCGTTTGTTTTGTTCCTCGGTCTTTGGTTCTTCCTTATGCGTCAGATGCAAATTGGTGGCAATAAAGCGCTGTCGTTTGGAAAGAGCCGTGCCAGGATGTTGACCGAAGAGCGGAAGAAAGTCACCTTCTCCGATGTGGCAGGCATTGAGGAAGCGAAGGAAGAAGTTCTTGAAATCATCGAGTTTTTGAAAGATCCCAGAAAGTTTCAGAAACTGGGCGGGCGTATTCCGAAGGGTGTCCTCATCGTCGGGCCCCCGGGTACCGGCAAAACGTTGCTGGCCAAGGCCATTGCAGGGGAGGCGGGTGTTCCGTTCTTCAGCATCAGTGGTTCGGATTTCGTTGAAATGTTTGTCGGCGTGGGCGCATCCAGGGTGCGAGATCTCTTCGAGCAGGGGAAAAAACATGCTCCCTGTATAATCTTCATCGACGAAATCGATGCCGTCGGTCGTCTGCGTGGCGCCGGCCTCGGCGGAGGTCACGATGAGCGGGAGCAAACGCTCAATCAATTGCTGGTCGAGATGGACGGGTTCGATACCACGGAAGGCGTGATCCTTATCGCTGCCACCAATCGTCCCGATGTCCTCGACCCGGCGTTACTACGACCAGGCCGTTTCGATCGCCAGGTGGTGGTGAACCGTCCGGACCTGCGTGGCCGATCGGAAATCCTCAAGGTGCACACTAAAAAAGTGCCGCTGGCTGCGGATGTGCAATTGGAGAAGATTGCCCGGGGTACGCCTGGCTTCTCCGGCGCCGACCTCGAGAATCTCGTCAACGAAGCCGCATTATGGGCGGCTCGCTGGAACAAGAAAGAAGTCGAGCTGATTGATTTTGAAATGGCGAAAGACAAAGTGTTGATGGGTGCGGAACGTAAGAGCATGGTGCTCAGCGACGAAGAAAAGCGCACCACGGCCTATCATGAGGCTGGTCATGCACTCATGGCAAAGCTGTTACCCGGAACGGATCCCGTGCACAAGGTGACGATTATTCCCCGCGGTCGAGCGCTTGGCGTGACCATGCAGCTCCCGACGGACGATCGTCACAACTATTCGAAGGATTTTCTCTATAATAATCTCGCCATCCTCATGGGTGGACGAGTCGCTGAAGAGCTCGTACTCCACGACGTAACGACTGGAGCAGGGAATGACCTTGAGCGGGCCACAGATCTTGCCAGAAAAATGGTGTGCGAGTGGGGCATGAGTGAAAAACTTGGACCATTGACGTTCGGCAGGAAAGAAGAAGAAATTTTCCTTGGTCGGGAGATCGCGACGAAGCGTGACTTCAGCGAGCAGGTCGCGCTGGAAATTGATCATGAGGTCAGGCGTCTGGTCACGGAAAATTACGAACGTGCGAAGCGTATCTTGACCGACAATATGACCACCCTTAAAGCGCTTGCCGAGGCGTTGTTGGAAAAGGAAGTGTTGGACGCGCTGGAGATCGATCAGATCGTCATTCAAGGATCTTCATCACAGACAGTTCCCGCCTAAGTTGCGTCCCTCTGTCCTGGGAAGGGCCTCATTGAAGTGCCCTTTCCAGACAGAGTTGCCTCCAGAGTGAATTCCATGCCAAAGGTTGGGAGGAAGTTTTACGCACCGTGCCTGTGGTTCCATTCCCTACCGTAGTCGACGTACTCCGCTTCGTGTGTCCCATTCCTGATCGTCATTGCCCAGGGAACGTGTTTTGACTATTACCGCCGCGACATCTTCCCGACCGCTCATCTTGACGGCGGGAACACAGACATTCTCTCTAGGATCCCGCCCGCTCATGATGGGGATTCTGAACGTGACTCCCGATTCATTCTCCGATGGGGGAGCCTACATTACTGTCGAACAGGCGTTAAGTCATGCCCGACAGATGCAGGCGGAAGGCGCCGATATCATCGACATCGGGGCCGAGTCTTCCAGGCCAGGCGCTCACCCCATCGACGCATCCGAAGAACTTCGCCGGCTCATTCCTGTCGTGGAAGCAGTCCATGATGCGGTGCCGCTACCCATTTCAATCGATACAACAAAAGCTTCCGTTGCCCGCCGGGCCATTCTGTCCGGCGCCGCTATTGTCAATGACATCAGTGCCATGCGTAGCGACGCGTTGATGGCAGCGCTGGTGGCGGAAAGCGGCGCCGCAGTGGTTCTTATGCACATGCAGGGGTCGCCGCAAACAATGCAGAAAGCGCCCCACTATCAGAATGTCGTAGCAGAAGTGTGCGCGTTTTTATGCGAACGCGCGCATGCTGCGATGGCACAGGGTATCCGCCGAAGTCAGATCATTCTTGACCCTGGCTTCGGTTTTGGTAAGCTCCAAGAGCATAATCTTCAACTGCTGGCTGATTTCAATATGCTGACGGACCTTGGCTATCCGGTGCTCGCCGGAGTGTCCCGCAAACAGTTCATCGGGGCCCTGGTGCAACAGCCGGTGCAGGAGCGGGAGTATGGCACGGCCGGTGCGATCGCAGTCGCCGTGCTCAAAGGTGTCCATATTCTTCGTGTGCATGACGTCCGATCAATGCGAGACACGGTCTCCGTCGTGTCAGCCATTACCCGTCACGCGCGTTCCCCTGTACAGGTATCCAATGCGTAAATTGTTCGGCACAGACGGTGTTCGCGGTGTGGCGAACCTCGAACCGATGACCAGTGAAATAGCCATGCAGCTGGGGCGTGCCGCAGCCCATATTTTCATGCGGCGCGCCGGCCGGCACCAGGTCGTCATTGGAAAAGACACGCGCCTATCGGGATATATGCTGGAATCGGCGTTGACCGCGGGCATTTGTTCCATGGGCGTGGATGTCTTGCTTGTCGGGCCTATGCCGACCCCGGCCATTGCATTTCTCACGCGCAGTTTGCGGGCGGATGCCGGTGTCGTTATTTCAGCCTCCCATAACCCCTATCAGGATAACGGCATCAAATTCTTTTCCAACGAGGGATTCAAACTGCCCGACGAGGTCGAGGCGCGCATCGAACAATTGATCATTTCCGATGAGATCAAGCACCTTCGCCCTACGGCTGATGCGATTGGAAAAGCCTATCGTATCGACGATGCGGAAGGCCGCTATATCGAATTTGTCAAACGCTCGCTTCCCAAGGATCTCGATCTTCAGGGGATCAAACTGGCCGTGGACTGTGCCAACGGCGCGGCATACAAAGTCGCTCCTGCGGTGCTTCGCGAGCTCGGCGCCGAGATTGAAATAATCGGGGACAAGCCGGACGGCATGAACATCAATGACGGGTGCGGAGCCGTGCATCCGGAACGACTGCAGGAGGCGGTCCGACGGCACGGAGCGCATCTCGGTATCGCACTGGACGGAGACGCTGATCGTGCCATCTTCGTGTGTGAGCAGGGTAAGATCGTCGACGGCGATCATGTCATGGCTGCGCTGGGGCTCGATCTGCATGCGCAAGGCCAACTCGCCTGTCAGACGGTCGTGGGAACCGTCATGAGCAACTTCGGGTTGGAACTCGCCATGAACAAGGCCGGGATTCAATTGATGCGAACGCCCGTGGGAGACCGGTACTTAATGGAGCGCATGCTCGCCGACGGATATAACTTCGGCGGGGAGCAGTCAGGTCACTTTATTTTCCTGGACCACAACACCACGGGTGACGGCTTGATCTCTGCCCTGCAGATTCTCTCGCTGATGAAGCGCACGGGCTTACCGCTTTCTGAACTCGCAAAGGCTATGACCGCCGTCCCGCAAATTCTTCTGAACGTCCGGGTGAAACATAAGCCGGACCTGAATCAAATTCCGGACATCCAGCAGGCGATCAAGACCGCGGAAGCGACTCTCAATGGTAGCGGCCGCGTGCTCGTCCGTTATTCCGGCACCGAAGCGCTGTTGCGGATCATGGTCGAAGGCGAACGCGATTCGACGATTCGTGAGGTCGCCGACCACCTCGCCGAGATCGTTCGCGCTCGTATCGGATAGCATCGATCCCTCGTCGCAGGCGCGGATGCTGCCATTCTTCACGATCGTCTTCATACTCGGGCTCATTCTCGGTTCTTACCTGGTGTATTTCCCGCTCAGCGTGCCCATCCTTCTGATAGGTGCAGGGGGTCTTCTCACGTTCATGGAAACCCAGCGCGTGCTGGCGCCTCGGCGGAGCCAGGTGCTGTTTGCCTGTCTAATCGGCGGATGTCTCTATTGGACTCTGTTTGCCTGGCTCACTCCTCACGTTCCAATTCACGAAAGCAGGGGCGCTCTTCCCGTCAGGTTTGACGGGGTCATTATCGAGTCCGTCCGTCACGCACCAGGGCGGTTAACTGCCCTGGTGGAGGTCACGGCCGTCGACGATCCGGCATCGGCAACCCCCTTTCACGTGCGTCTCACCTGGCGTGATCCGGACCGCGATCTTCACCGTGGATTGCGGATTCGTACGCGCACTCATCTGCATGCCCCGTCGGGGACCCTGAATCCCAGGGGATTCGATTATGCGGCTTACCTGGATGCGCAAGGCGTCGCTGCCGTTGGGACGGTGTCCGGAGCCGGTGCCATTGAAGTGCTGGATCATGAGCCGGGAACGGCTCCGCAACTGTTCTCCGCCCTCATCGAAGGGTGGCGCAGCCGGGTGAGAGCAGCCGCGGAATCGCTTGCCCAGCCTAGCCGTGGCTTGTTTCTAAGTCTGACCATCGGTGAGCAGGGCTATCTCGCACCAGAGATCCGCGAGTGGTTCATGACGACCGGAACGGTGCATATTCTTTCCATCTCCGGATCACATTTAGGTCTCATCGCGCTCTTGTCATTCCTGCTGATCAGAAGAGGATGCCTGTTACTTCCACCCATGCTGTTGCTAATCCTCTCACGATGGCTGACTCCCACCAGGCTTGCGGCGCTCCTGACCCTGTGTCCGGTGGCAGCCTACACCGCGCTGGCCGGCGCGGAAACCGCAACGATACGTTCGTCCATGATGATCGCCGTCGGCCTATGGACAGTATGGCTCGGCGCGCCGCACTACCTCCTCCACGCCCTCGCGGCGGCCGCCGGCGTGACGCTTCTGGCTCACCCACCGGCGCTGTATGACATTTCCTTTCAACTATCCTATCTTTCGGTCTG
The DNA here is from genome assembly GCA_013696305.1 of Nitrospira sp. GTDB lineage: Bacteria > Nitrospirota > Nitrospiria > Nitrospirales > Nitrospiraceae > Nitrospira_A. The sequence continues at coordinate 324 of JACCYV010000361.1, read as the reverse complement.
GGTATTAGCCTTAGGGATTAAACGGGAGTCTCTCGAGACCGAGCTGCCGGAACCGCAGAAATCTCCCGTCGTCCGGAGCGTCTATTGGCTGCGCGAATCCGTTCGCCTCACGGCGTTGGTCACGCTGGCAACCATGCCCTTAGTCGCGTGTTATTTCAATCAAGTGTCGTGGGTGGGACTCTTCGCCAACCTTCTCGTCGTGCCTTTCGTTGGATTCATTGTATTGCCCATCAGCCTATTGTCGGCCGTCTGGGTGATCGCGATGCACAGTAGTTCACTGCCGGGGGCCGACGTCATTGACGCATTAGGCCGGGGGCTGATTTC
>JACCYV010000292.1 GCA_013696305.1 Nitrospira sp. | reverse complement strand
GGTGCGACGCGCGCTCGGCTGCCTGTGAATGGGGCGGGGCGGCACTCTGCGTCACCATTCCAACCAGGAGCAGTGCTACTGCGGAGAGATTCCTCAGATCCTGCTTCACATATTGTGGTGTATGCCGAACCAGCATTGCAGAATTACCGTCCTGGACGCTCACGACATCGTCTCGATCAGTACCGACCCATCGGCATCGCCTGCGGAGGCAGCGCATTGTCAGAGCGACCATAGGGCCCACCCGGCGCGGCCCAAGGCAAGCCGCGGTCCCCGACCAATAGCGGGCCCAACACCGTGCGCGCGACAATCGTGCCGAAGTTCTCCGTCCATCCAATCCCCGTCATGCTCAGCATAAATGAGTAACTCTGACGGTCCGGGAACTGCAAATAGTACAGGCCGAGCGACCAGCACTTGCAAGGGTTTTGGTAGAGCGCCACCAGATCATATTCCGGACTACGCCCGCCTTTGACATCGTAATAGCCCTTGGCGCCGATGGTCCAGCCCCAGGGAGTCCGAAATCCTCCGCCCGCAGTGACAAACTGAATTTCATCCGTGGGAGCATAGACCTCGTTGAATGAGATCGGATTCCAAATGTCACCGCGCCTGACCCGGTTACCATCCCGGCTGAATCGTTGGCCTACTTCAACATACCAGTAATTTGATTGTTGCACTCGAAGATCGGTATTCCACTGGCTGAATGTTCCTCGATAGGGATCCAAAAACGCATCGACCGTGAGGTACGAATTTGTCGGCGGCAGGATCTGGCCACCGGCCACGTTTTTAGAGAGTGTGTCGGCGGCGCTGGGGGGTCGGAAAAACTCGGGTGCGGTGTTGCCGATCACCGCCCGCATCCACAGGTCGGACATTTTTCGCCCCTGGACATCCACCGTGGCAGGCTGTAACGGCTGCGTCAGGGATCCCAGAAATGGCAATATGCCTGGGGTAAATTCTCGCGCGCGCGTCTGCACCGCGCCGACGTGGTAACTCTGCGCCAGGGTCAGATTCAGCCAATTGAAGGATTGTCCGTTCACCTGTTGCTCAAGCAACTTGGTCCTGATGGCATACGTCAGCAAATTTTTCTTCGGCAGGTCGTCGATTTGATCGATCTGGGGGATTTTGGACTGGTCGGTTCCGGGCACATACTCATATGTCACACTCGGCTCGATCGTATGCAGGAAACTTCCCCCGTCGCTCCCGGCGAAGCGTCGGCTTAGTTTCGACGTGGCGTCGATCGCACCCCAGAAGGTCTCGCGATGCAGTGGGCTCGCCTCTTGAATCCCGCGCGTATAGTAGACTTCTTTAAATTTGAAATGCGGCGTGATGCCGATTAAATGCCCGACGTCGATCACGTCCGTGGTGATGCCGGGCGTCAAATCCATGCGATTCACCGCAAACCCCTGCTCGCGATAAAAATTCACGACGTTACTGTCGAGGTTCAGGAGAAACGGCATCCCAAACGGCGAGGTGTTCGGCAACACATAACCCACTTCAGGAAGACGCTGAAAGGTGTCGGGACCGCCGGAATTCAACGGTTGAAGATACTGACCTAGAAAATAGGCGCTTCCGTACGGCAACCGCTGCGTCGCCAGCAAACTCGACTCACCGCTGGGCGAGGCTCGTTGAGCGCCTGAATTGCTGAGCTGTTGCAGATATTGCCGGTCCGATACGAAAGACGCTTGCCCGTGAACCAGGAGCGTATCCGTCACCTGCTGAACATGTTGGCCGCTGATCAAACCTCGCAGACGCCGTTCATCGGTGCTCGTCTGATCCACACCCGACACGCTCGGCAATTGGGTCTGCTGGAGAACGCTCGCGAACCACTGCCCGCTGGATCGCCGGTCCAGGTAATACCGATAGAGGAAATCGCTCCCATAGCCGAGGTTCGAATAGTACGAGGGCGAAATCGTGAGGTCCTGACTGGGATTGATGGCCCAGAAATAGCCCTGTTGGTAATGCAACCCAAACCGATTGTCATAGCCGGGCGAGGGAATGAGGAATCCACTGTGGCGACTGCTGAGCGGATAGGTCAGTGTCGGCACAGGAATGATCGGCGTATCACGCATGCAGAGCCATGCCCGTTTCAGGCCGACGCTCTCCCCGGTGTTCACATCGAGATCCTCGAACTTAAACCGCCAGTCTGGAACTTCACCGTCTTTCGCATCACAGTTGGTAAACGTCCCCTCTTTGATGCGGTACCGATCCTCCGACAGTCGCCGGATGGTTCGGCCCGTGAAAAATGAGTTGCTGGTCCGGATGTACATCGACCCGTGCGTGATGACGCCCGCTTCCGTGTTGACATTCAACTCCAACCGCTCCGACTTCAGATCGGAGGTCGGGTCGATGAAATGCACATGCCCAGTCGCCACAAGCGTGCCCGGCAGCGCATTGATCGTCACGTGATCGGCGGTGAGTCGAAGCGGACCTTGCGTGACCACCACCGATCCATCAGCTTCGTAGACATCTTGCTCCTGAAGCTGGTCGATTCGTTCGGCAGTGACCGTGAGGGGTTGATTCGTCGGTGAAGGCGTAGTGACCGTCGATTGCGCCCAGGCAGATCCACATGTGAGGAGTAACCAGAGGAGTCCACCGTAGAAAAGAAACGATGCCAGACGATTGATCGCCCGCCGCTGTCCCCAAGCCGAGTAGCACACTGGCCCCATCTCAGCCACGAACAGGTGAGAGGGAACACCCTCGAAGATGGGCCTTGATCTCGCCGACCAGCATCAAAGACCCCGTGATACAGATGAGATCGGACGAGGAGGCTGAGCGTTTCGCACAAGCGAGCGCATCCGCCGGCGTTGCCGTCACCTGCGCGAAAGGCGCACGGTCACGCAGGAGTTCACGGAGGTCCGAGCCGGCAGCCGCACGCGCCAGATCGGCCTGCGTGAAAATCACTGTCTCGGCCAGCGGGAGTAACGGGGCGAGGAACTTCCGCGGATGTTTGTCGCGCATCATGCCCACGATCAGGCTGACCTTCGCAGCGGGATTCGCCCGCCGCCATTCAGTGAGATAGTCGGCCAGCACGACCGCGGCAGCGGGATTGTGTGCCCCGTCCAGGAGGACTGTCGGCGCCTCGCCGACGATTTCCAGCCGGCCTTCCCAGGCCACATGCTGCAACCCCGTGCGAACCGCCGCTTCCGAAACTACCAGGCCTCGCGCCCGGGCCAATTCGATTAACACTAAGGCACAGGCGATATTATCCAGCTGGAACCGTCCCTGAAGCGGGCAGGACAAATGGTCATACTGCGCCGCCATTCCGACATAACGACAGTCGACCGGCAATGGCCCTTCGCAGCGAAACTCTCGATCCAGGGCAACAACAGGAGCCGCTTGCGTCACGGCCCGCTCCTCGATCACCTGGCAAGCCGGCGCGTCGATGCGGCCGATCACCACCGGCACCGCAGCTTTGATAATCCCGGCCTTCTCAAACGCAATCGCCTCCAAGGTCGAACCGAGATAGGCTTCGTGATCCAGACCGATCGTAGTAATGGCGGTCGCCAGCGGCTCCACGACGTTAGTCGCGTCGACCCGCCCGCCCAAGCCGACCTCGAGCACCGCCACATCCACATGACATTCGGCAAAATACTGAAAGGCGAGAGCCGTCGTGAATTCGAAAAATGTCGGAGCGAGATCGGGAGCCGCGGCAGCCTGAAGGGCCTCGACCAGCTTGCTCACGCGAGCTTCTGGAATCATGACGCCGTTGACACGGATCCGCTCACGGAAATCGATCAGATGCGGCGAGGTATAGAGACCCACACGATGGCCCCCGGCTTGCAGGATCGAGGCGACTATCGCCGCCGTCGAACCCTTACCGTTGGTCCCCCCGATGTGGATTACGGGATAGCGGCGCTGCGGCTCGCCCAACCTGGTCAGCAACGTGCGAATTGTCTCCAAACCCAGCTTGATGCCGTGCTGCTGCAGGCCGTAGAGAAACTGCACCGTAGCGGAGTAGGTCATGGTGGTAATCCGAGGAAGCTCGTTCACATTCGCAGGATACCGACACCGTCCGCCGGCATGGTTCTACAGTGGCGAAGAGACTCAGGTACTGCTAGAAGTGTCCCATCAAGGTGCTGACCGCTTCTTTCAATTGCTTCCGTTCGACGATCATATCGATCATCCCATGATCGAGCAAAAACTCGGCCCGCTGAAACTGATCGGGCAATTGTTGCTTGATGGTTTGCTCGATGACACGTGGGCCGGCAAACCCGATCAACGCTTTCGGTTCGGCGATAATGACATCGCCCAGCATGGCAATGCTCGCCGTGACGCCGCCGAACGTCGGGTCGGCTAAAATCGAGACAAATGGGAGCTTGGCCTCCCCCAATTTCGCCACCGCCGCGGACGTTTTCGCCATCTGCATGAGCGACAGAATGCCCTCCTGCATGCGGGCTCCGCCCGAGGCCGTCACGAGAATCAACGGGAGCCGCCCTTCCAACGCCCGATCGACGGCCCGGCAGATTTTTTCACCGACCACCGATCCCATGCTGCCGCCCATGAATCCAAAATCGAAGACGCAGAGCGCCATCTTGCGCCCATTGATCGCCCCTTGGCCGATGACCATAGCGTCTTTTCGGCCGGTTTTTTCCTGCTGAGACTTGATTCGGTCTTTATACGAACGTGTATCCTGAAACTGCAGCGGGTCCTGCGGCGCTAATTCGGCGTCCCACTCTTTGAAGGTCCCGAGATCGACCAGCAGAGTAATGCGTTCAATGACCGAGATGGGAAAGTGATAATCGCACTTGGGGCAGACCTTATTGTTACGGTCCACTTCCTTGCGATAGACGATTTCGCGGCAGTGGTTGCACTTCAGCCACATCCCTTCCGCCACTTTTGAGCGTTTGGGCGGCCCTGCTTCCTCGGTCCCTTTTTTAAACCACGCCATCTGTGCTCACCTTTAGTACAAAGGTTTGACCCCCTTCGCGCCCGGCCGCGTGACGGATATCCCATTGCCCCGATTTCTTCTGCCGGATGCACTCATGAAACCGCGGCTTGAGCCTATAGACGTGCATCGCGGCCCTAATCGGCGTGACACCAGCCTGCCCACAGATCTTCCGTCCAAATTGAGGCTCGTGCGTGTCACAGACCGGCCTGGCAGGATCGGGCAACCGGAAGAAATCGGGATAGACCGCTCCATTAAAAAATTATGCCTGTGCAGCCCTACAACGCCTCGAAAACGGCAGCAACGATGATCGACTCATTGGGCGCAAGATCTGCACTGCGCGGGAGAATAACACACCTTTGAGAAAGGCGCACACAGATTTGCAAGGCCGACTGGGCCGCCGACGTATGTGTCCAGATGAGAGGGAGACCATAGCCACCGGTGATGCAACCAGCGCTTCGCCACCGCGAGAAGCCGATAGGTCTATGACCAGCCGCCGCCCAACCCGATCCGCACCATCATCAACAATCCCAATCCGATGCTTGCCAGACAAGCCAGACCCTGTACGAACCAATAGGCCCTCGGCCCGACCGCCACCGAATAGACGACCGGCAGACTGAGCATAGCTCCCACGCCGACCATTCCGAGAATCGACCCGACGCCGAAGATGACGATATAGCCCATGCCCTGAACGACGCCCGTCACCGTCGACAGCACGATCAACATCAGCGCGGCTGACCCGGCCAACCCATGCGCCATGCCGATCAACAGCGGGCGCAGCGACCCGTGATACCAATGCCCATGGGCGTGATCGGCCTGCAGGTGATGGCTATGGAGATGCACATGGGGCCGGCCCTCGTGGTCGTGGGCATGCAGATGCCATTGTTCCCGGTAGATCCGGCGAGCCAGCGAGAGGCCAAGCCCCACCAGCATGACCCCCACGGAAAACTCAAACAAGCTGGCCAGCGATTCGGGAATCGTGAGGTTCAACGCCAGTAGCGCGGTCCCGACGCACAACAACATGAGCGTGTGGCCGAGTCCCCAAAAAAATCCTATGGTGGTGGAGGCTTGCACTGTCGGCCGTTCGGCCAGCACCGTCGACAGCGCCGAGAGATGGTCCGCATCCAAGGCGTGTCGCAGCCCCAGCACAAATCCGAGACTCAGGATGGTCAGAGTATGAGGATCGAACATGGACTGCTCCGAGAATGGTGCGTCGACTGACCCGGCACAGGGAGCAGCACGAACTGACGGTCATCCCCCGCGCGCATGCATTTCCAAGTGGGGATCTTCACGCAGGCGATTGATCTCAATGAGTCGTTGTTCGCGCAGGCCAAGCGTTTCCAGGGCCTTACGCTCTTCGGCGCCTCGATCTGCCCGCCCCTGCCAGGCGGCGGTGATCAGCGCCTTCAATTCATCGCGGGAGCGGCCTGCCCGCAGCGGCCCCCGCAAATCGAGACCATCCTTGGCATACAAACAGAGATACCACATCCCGTCTGCCGTGAGCCGGCTGCGATCACAGGAGCGGCAGAACGGTGTCGTCGTCGAAGGAATAATGCCGAAACTGGTGCCGTCCGGCAGTATAAACCGTTCAGCCGGCGCGACGCTGTGCTCGACGATCGGCTTCACCCCGCCATAGTGGCGGCCTATACGTTCCAGCATCTCGGCCCGCGACAGCACCTTATTCATGGACCAATCCGTGGCCCCCCCCACATCCATATACTCGATGAATCGTACCTCGCCGCCGACCGTTTTCCCGTACTCGATGAGATCGACAAGTTCGTCGTCGTTGTAGCCCTTCATGATGACCGTGTCGAATTTCAACGACGGAAATCCGGCCTGCACCACCGCCTTGATGCCGTCGAACACCTGATGATGGAGATCGCGTTTAGTCAACGCGCGAAACCGGTCGGCGCGCAAGGTATCCAGACTGATCGTCACGCGATTCAGGCCCGCAAACGACAGATCGGCGGCCTGATCCGCCATGAGCACGCCGTTGCTGGTCAGGGCGATTTCGGTAATCCGGCGATTCTCGGACAGCTGCCGGACGAATCGCGGCAGACCCCGGCGCAGCAGCGGCTCCCCGCCCGTGAGGCGAACCTTGTCCACACCCAGTTCGGTAAAGACCGCCGTGAGATGGGCCATCTCCTCGAAGGTCAAAATGGTGTCGCGTGGCAGCCAGGCGTACACGTCCTCGGGCATGCAGTACTTGCACCGAAGATTGCAGCGGTCTGTGACGGACAGGCGCAGGCTGCGGAGCGGACGCCCTAACCGGTCGTGGATTGTCGGGACTGGTGCATCAAGCATGGAGTGATCCATTATGACTCGAAGGCGCTGGCCTTTCACCCTTCTGACTTCTTTCGGAGGTTAGGGGTGTTCCTCGACCCACACCTCCCCTTCGGGAGTGTGTTCAAGTTTCCAAATCGGCGTGATTTGCTTCAGTTCGTCGATCGCCCACTTGCAGGCGCGGAAAGCCTCCGCGCGATGCTCGGCTCCCGCAATGATCAGGACGATGTTCTCTCCGATGCCGATCTCGCCATACCGGTGTAACACGAGCATTTCGATCACGTCGAAGTCTTTCAGCGCCCGCGCACGAATCTCGCGCAGCTTCTTCTCCGCCATACCTTCGTAATGTTCGAAGGTAATGCTGTCCACATCCTTCCCCTTCGACCGGTCGCGGGCCGTGCCCAGAAACATGGCAATGCCGCCGATCCGCTTGGAACGCCGGCGTACCCGGCGAAGCTCTTCGTCGATCGAAAAGTCTTCCCGCTGTACGCGGACAAGCATGGCTTCATCGTCGGTGACGGGCGGATCAGCCTTGGCAACCTGTTCGAGACTCATACGTTGTCCCTCTTTCAATTCAGGTTCTGTCACACAACTTAAGCCAGAAGGATGTTCAAAAATCCTGTCCAGCAAGGCCGCAGCAAGCGCGGAGGCGAGTCGTACTGTTTAGTACGTCGAGCCTCCAAGCACAGCGAGAACGCCGCTGGCAGGTTTTTTCAACATCCTTCCACTTCCGCCCGCGAACGGCGGCAGCAGCGCCACTTCATCCCCGTCCCTGACCTCAAGATCTTCGTGCGCAATGTCCTGATTGACCGACACGAGCACCTTTTTCTTCTGCAGCAACTCGCCGATCTTCGGATAGGCCGCTTCGATCACGGCAACCAGGTCTTTGACCCGCCACCCACTCGAAAGCGCCAGGGACAGCGTCGACTGATTCCCCGCCAGCATCTTCGTCACGCCGAACAGTCGCACCGTCACCATGTCACAGCTCCATCTTCATTCGCACAGAACCAGGTCCCACTCGGGATTAGGCCGGTCGCATATAATGACCGGATTTCCCGCCCGATTTCGATAAGAGGCAGATGTCGCCGAAGCTCATGCCCCGGTCCACCGCCTTGCACATGTCATAAATGGTCAACGCAGCCACTGCAGCGGCCGTCATCGCTTCCATTTCCACGCCGGTGGGTCCGGTGGTCTTGGCCGTCGCCGTAATCGTGATCGAGCAACGCCCCTCACGATCCGGTTGAGACACTTCCTTGAATGAAATATCAACGCTGGTTAACAGGATAGGATGGCACATCGGGATGAGATCCGGCGTCTTCTTGGCCCCCATGACCCCGGCGACCTGGGCCACCGCCAGCACATCGCCCTTGGCGATTGTGCCATGTTGAATCTTTTCGAGGGTGTCCGGCTGAAGAAATACAGTAGCTTGCGCGGTCGCAAGACGCTCGGTCGAGGCCTTCGCCCCGACATCGACCATTCGTGCCCGTCCCGACTCATTGAAATGCGTAAACTCGGCCATTCTCTACGTCAAATCAGGTGGTTGCCGCATCCGAATCGCCGAATTATAGAAGCCGCTGAAAATGGGAGTCAAGCGATGGCCGGGCCGATCGCGGCTTTCACTCTTCTCGAAACGATTCGAGACTTGATCGGGGTTGTGAAGGTAGGCCGTTCCCGTGGATCGATCGTGCCGCCACCACGGGCCCCGGCCTCAACACTTGTTCTCGTCCCGGTAAGCCGCGCTGTAGTTATGGCGCATTGTCTTCGTAGGGGCAAACGGGTATTCTGCCCCATTTAGACACACCAGGGAGCAGGCGCGCTGGACAGGGCCGACTACCTGCATGAGTGAAGAGCTGGAGGTTCTAAAAACTGTCACAAGCCGCCTGGAAGGTGCGGGGATCTTGTACATGCTGACAGGATCTATGGCGGCTAACTTTTATACCATTCCACGGCTCACTCGCGACATCGATTGTGTGGTCGAGTTGGCGGAGCGAGACATCGATCGGGTCGTCAGCCTGTTTGAGCACGACTTCTATGTGGATCGGGACAGTGTTCGTGAAGCCGTTCGACGCAGAAGCATGTGCAATGTGATCCACACGGCATCGGTGGTGAAGGTTGCCCTCGTGATACGGAAAGACCCACCGTACCGGCACACGGAATTCGAGCGCAGGCGGCGGGCATTCATTGGCGAACAGGGGTTCTTCATTGTCGCCCCGGAAGATCTGGTGCTGTCGAAATTAGAGTGGGCCAAAGACTCGCATTCGGAACTTCAACTTAATGATGTCCGAAACATTCTTCGCGATATGCCGGCGCTGGACATGACCTATGTGTCGCGATGGGCGGCGGAGTTGGGGATCGAGGCCTTGCTCACGGAGGTCAGACAATGAACGATACGACCCCCGAGGTAGAGGTGCTATTCCGTTCGCTGCTTCTCCGGCGAGGGGGGGAAGAGCGGCTTCGGATGGCCTGCTCCATGTTCGATACCGCGAAGGCGCTTGCCACGGCGTCGATCTATGAGCAGCACCCTGGTATTGCTCCCGCTGCCTTGCGGCAAGCCCTCTTTTTTCGATTCTATGGACACGAATTCTCGCCCGCCGAGCGCGAGAAGATTCTCCTCGCGCTCATCTAACGTAACCTTCCTTACTAAGCCCCATAAGGCCACCCATCGCGGGCCTGTCCATGCCTGCCATCCGCCGTTAGCCATCAGGTACAGGGTCTTTCTTCAGAGCCTGCGCTCTTCGGAATAGATGGTCGCCACCCCTACCGTAACATTCACCGTCTCGTCGTTCATCCGCCCCAAGCCGAATCTGAGATGCTTTCTGCTCGCGAGAAGGGTATTCTTCGGCGCGATCTCTTCCACTTTCTAAGCGTGTAAACCGGCAATGGCTCTCACAAAATCAGAACTCTATAGTTCGCTCTGGTCCAGTAGCGATGAACTGCGCGGCGGCATGGATGCCAGCCAGTACAAGGACTACGTCCTCGTGCTGCTGTTCATCAAATGCGTCAGCGACAAATACGCAGGCGTGCCATACGCGCCGATCACGATTCCCGAGGGGGCCGGCTTCAAGGACATGGTCGCCCAAGGGCAAGCCGGACATTGGCGACCAGATCAACAAAAAGATCATCGCGCCGCTGGCCAAGGCCAACAAACTGTCCGACATGCCCGACTTCAACAGCGCGGAGAAGCTGGGCAGCGGCAAGGAAATGGTGGAGCGGCTCACCAACCTCATCGCCATCTTTGAAAACAAGGCACTCGACTTCAGTAAGAACCGCGCCGAGGGCGACGACATTCTTGGCGACGCCTACGAATACCTCATGCGCCACTTCGCCACGGAGAGCGGCAAGAGCAAGGGCCAGTTCTACACCCCCGCTGAAGTCAGTCGCATCATGGCGCAGATCATCGGCAT
>JACCYV010000284.1 GCA_013696305.1 Nitrospira sp. | reverse complement strand
TTTATGCCGAGGTGAAACGGCTCAAGACCATCCTGGATCAGACGCAGAATGAACAAGGACCTCCGATACTGTGGTTGATCGACGAAGTCTTCAAGGGCACCAATAACCGGGAACGGCTTATCGGAGGTCGTGCGCTCATCGCGACACTCGCGGGAGGAAACGGGTTCGGCCTCGTCACGACCCACGACTTGGAATTGGCCGACCTGGAGCGGCAGCTTCCCAGCGTAACGAATGTGCACTTCCAGGAAACCGTGGCTGAGGGTGCGCTGCAGTTCGACTACCGGCTGAGGCCGGGCCCTTGTCCCACCACGAACGCCCTGCGGATCATGGCGCTCGAGGGACTTCCAGTGGAAAGCCCGGCCTCGCTTCCGCCGCGATAAACAATTGCATCGTGTCAGCTGTTTCGGCAGACTGAATTCTCATGATCGAGAGCAGACGCACACTCAGGTAAAGGAGGCCCTCATCGACCCTCAGCCCGACTCCTCACAATCGACTCGTCTTCCGTTGCGCGGGCTCTTGATCGCGCAATTCTGCGGGGCGTTTAACGACAATGCCTGGAAGTTCATGGTGGCGCTCCTGGGGATTAGGGCCGCGGTGGCCACCCTGTCGCCGGGGCAAGATCTCGAGACGGCCTCGCAAACACAGACCACCATTGCCCTCGTCGTCTTTACTCTTCCGCTGGTCGTGACATCGTTTGTGGCGGGATACTTTGCCGACCGTCTCAGCAAGCGCATGGTCATCATCACGATGAAAGCGGTAGAAGTCCTGCTGATGACCGGCGCAACCTTCGCTTTGCTGTCTCATCCGACGGGTGGCGTCTGGGCGCTTGTCGTGCTCGCGGGCATGGGTGTTCACAGCGCCATTTTCAGTCCCGCCAAATACGGTATCCTCCCCGAACTGCTCCGGCATGAACAGCTGGCGCGCGGCAACAGTATCCTGGAACTGTTCACGTTCCTGGCGATCTTGACGGGCACGACGGCCGGCGGGTTCTTGTTAGCCGGTGCGGGAGAGACTCCCTGGATCGCCCCGCTCAGCTTGACCGTGCTGTCGTTGTTCGGATTGGCGGCTGCTTGGACGGTTCCCCATGTCCCGCCCGCACGAGCGGCTGGTGGCCTCTTCGATACGTTGCGCGGAGCTTTATCGGCGTTACGGGCAGATCGCCTGTTGCGTCTCGCGATCACCGGCGCCGTCTTTTTTTGGACCATCGCCAGCCTGGTGGTCCAGAATGTGCTCGTCTACGCGAAAGCAGTGCTGGGCCTCTCGGACGCATTGGCGACCGTTCCCTCAGCCTTGATCTCTGTTGGCATCGGTCTGGGCGCAGTGATCGTCGGTCGACTCTCCCGCTCGCGCGTGGAATACGGGTTAGTCCCCTTGGGAGCGGCCGGTGTCGCCCTGTTCTTGTTGATCCTCGGCTGGTGGGTGCCGCCGTTCAGCGGCACCCTTGCCCTGATGATCGCCCTCGGCATCTCAAGTGCGCTCATCTTCATTCCGATCAATGCGTTGGTCCAATGGCGGGCACCGCACGACCGGCGGGGATCGGTCATCGCTCTGGAAAACATCTGCGTCTTCACCGGCATTCTGCTGGGCTCGCTGAGCGGCGGCCTTCTGGCCAACGCAGGCCTTTCGACTGTTGGTATCTTCCTGACCACCGCCCTCGTAACGACGCTGGGCACCGCATGGGCGATGTGGCTCATGCCGGAAACGTTCCTCCGATTGATGCTCGTGTTGCTGACCAACACCCTCTACCGGCTCCGCATCGTCGGACATGAACAGGTCCCGGTGACCGGAGGCGCGCTGCTGGTTCCCAACCACATCTCATTCATCGACGGCTTTCTGCTGATCGCCAGCCTGGATCGTCCCATCCGGTTCGTCGTCGATGCGGAATATGTCACCCATCCCCTATTTCAACCATTCATGCGCGCCCTGCAAGTCATTCCCATTTCCTCCTCTGGTAGTCCACGCGTCATTTTGAAGGCCTTGCGCGACGCAGGAAAAGCGCTGGATGCGGGCGACCTCGTCTGCATCTTTCCCGAAGGCCAAATCACCCGCACCGGCAATCTGCTGCCGTTTCGCCGTGGATTCGAACGGATCGTGAAGGGACGCGGCGTCCCCGTCGTCCCGGTTCACCTGGATCGTGTCTGGGGGAGCATCTTCAGTTTTGTCGGCGGCAGATTTCTGACGAAGTGGCCGGAGCGGATTCCCTATCCCGTCACGGTTTCTTTCGGATCACCCGTTCCCTCCACGACGCCCGCGCACGAACTCCGCCGCCTCGTGCTGGAACTCGGCGAGGCCGCCTGGCAATTGCGAAAGCCCGATCGACGCCCTCTGCATCAGACATTTATCAGAGCCATGCGCCGGCACCCGTTCCGTCTCGTGATGGCCGACGCGACAAAGCCGCACGTGTCCTGCTTTCAAGCCCTGGTCGGCGCGATTGCCCTGGCGCGCGCACTGAAAACCCACTGGGACGGGCAACAGCATGTGGGCCTGTTGTTACCCCCCACCGTCGCCGGAGGGCTGACGAACGTCGCCGCCACATTCGCCGGACGCACCAGCGTGAACCTCAACTACACCGTCGGCAAGCACGGCCTCGAATCAGCGGTGCGCCAGGCACATCTCCGCACCATCGTCACCAGTCGCAAGTTTGTGGAGAAGGCCAAGTTGGACCTTCCGGACGGTCCGACGATCCTGTGGCTGGAAGACATTGCCGCCACGATCGGCGGCAGGCACAAGGCCGTGGCCGCCATGCTCGCCATCCTGGCCCCGATTCGTGTGCTGGAATCGGCCTGCGGGCAGCGCGAACGCGTGACAATGGACAGTCTCGCCACCATCATCTTCAGCAGTGGCAGCACCGGAGAACCCAAGGGTGTCATGCTCTCGCACTTCAATATCGATGCGAATGCAGAGGGCGTGTCGCAAGTGCTTCCGCTCGACACGAAGGATCGAATCCTCGGCATCCTTCCCCTATTTCATTCGTTCGGATATTTGGTATTTTGGTTCGTCACACTCAACGGAGCGGCGATCGTGTTTCATCCGTCTCCCCTCGATGTGGTCGCGATCGGCAATCTCTGCGCCACCCATCGCCTCACCTTTCTCGTCTGCACGCCCACATTTCTGCAGCTTTACCAACGCCGCTGCACCCCGGAACAATTCAGCACTTTAAGGGTCGTCCTCACGGGAGCCGAGAAGCTTCCCCTCCGGCTCTGCCAGTCATTCGAAGACGGGTTCGGCATCAGCCCGATCGAAGGGTACGGCGTCACCGAATGCGCTCCCGTCATTGCCGTGAACTGTCCCGACTTCCGGGCGACCGGATTTTTTCAACCGGCATCCCGGCGCGGAACCGTCGGCCGGCCGCTCCCCGGCATTTCCGTCCGCATCGTCGATCCAGACAGCTTCGCCCTGCTCCCACCCGGCACGGCAGGTATGTTGCTTGTCAAAGGAGCGAACGTCATGGCCGGATATCTTGGACGCGAGGATTTGACGGCGCAGGCCATCCGCGACGGCTGGTACATCACCGGGGACATTGCCACGCTCGACGACGAGGGGTTCCTCACGATCACCGATCGCCTCTCGCGATTCTCCAAGATCGGCGGAGAAATGGTGCCCCATCGGCGGGTGGAAGAGGCCCTTCAACTGGCGTCCGGGGAAGAGGCGCAGATCTGCGCGGTCACCGGCGTGCCGGATGAACGCAGAGGCGAGCAGCTGGCTGTGCTCCACACGCTCAGTGAGGATATGATTCCGCCGCTCGTGGCCAAGGCCGGAGCCAGTGGTCTCCCCAACCTGTATCTGCCGTCACGCAGTCACTTCATCAAGGTCGACGCGTTGCCGGTCTTGGGGACAGGCAAGTTGGACCTTCGCGCGCTGAAACGCATCGCGCTGGAAAGACTTGGAGAACGAGGAGCATGACGCCTCTTGCATGAAACGGCGCGCGAGATCCGAACGACGAACGAGGAGATACGGGAACCGCGCATGACGGCATCGGCCGAAAAAACCCTGATCGACTGCCACGTCCATCTGGCAGCGCTGGCCGAGGGGAACAACGGTTGTTACATCTCTCCAAAAACGCTGAAGAGCCCCCTGTTTCGATTCCTCCTGTGGAAGCATGGGCTGTCACCCGATCACCCGCGTGAGGCGAACCAAAAATATCTGGATGACCTGCTGGAGGAATTAGACGCCTCCCGCCACGTTCAGCAGGCGGTGGTCCTCGGTATGGACGGGGTGTACGACCACCAGGGACACCTCGACCTGGAGCATACGGATTTTCTCATCGGCAACGGCTATCTGCTGGACCGGGCGCGAGCCCATCCCCGGCAGCTTCTTGCCGGTGTCTCGATCAATCCGCAACGGCGCGATGCCATCGAAGAAGTCCATCGTTGCGCGGATGCGGGCGCCGTGCTGGTAAAAATACTGCCGAATGCGCAACAGTTCAACCCTGCCGATCCCAAGTACATTCCATTTTATCGCGCGCTCACGGAGCGCAAGCTTCCCTTGCTCAGCCATGTCGGCTTCGAGTTCAGTCTGATCGGGAAAGATCAATCCGTCGGCGATCCGGACCGGCTACGTACCGCCCTCGACGAAGGCGTCACCGTCATCGCGGCCCATGCCTGCAGCTATGGCCTGATGCTTCATGAAAAATTTTTGCCGACGTTACAAGACTTCGTCCAACGCTATCCACATTTCTACGCCGATATCTCCGCGTTGACACTCCCGAACCGTGTCCGCATGCTCTGGCACCTTCGCCGGCATCCGGAGATCCATGAGCGCCTGCTCTTCGGCACCGACTATCCGCTGCCTGTGCTCCACTTTCCCGCATGGGGACGCGCGGCACTTGGTTCACTCCGCGCGATCATCCGGACGAAGAACCGCTTCGACCGGCAGGTGGCGGTCTGCCGGGGGTTGGGACTCAAATTTGGTTCCTTCGGCGAATTGGCCGGTCGGTCCACGGTTCCGCCGCGCTTGTAATTCATGGATCGAGACCTGATACTCGCCCATCTCCGCGCAAGGATTCTCTCCTTCGCGACATCACAAGTCACGAGGGAAGCGACGGAAGACCTCACCCAAGAGGCGTTGATCGTGCTACATGAGAAATATGCGAATGTCATCGAACTCACCGAACTGGTTCCGCTCGCGTTTCAAGTCCTGCGATTCAAAATGCTGGACGCCCCTCGTAAGTCGCTCCGTCGAGGCGAGTATAATCAGGAATCGATAGATGACCATCCACTGGCCCATCCAGACGGCGATCCGGCCAGGCAACTGGTTCAAAAGCAACGCATAGACCGATTGGCGGCCGCCATGGCTCAACTCGGCGAGCGCCGCCGGCAACTGTTCACATTAAAGCTGGAAGGACATACTTTCCCGTAAATCCAGAAGATCATGGGACAGCATTCGATCAATACCATCTACGCCTGGGGTCTGCGTTGTCTTAAGCAGCTGCTGGAATGGATGGGAGGAAGTTGGGACTAAGACAAGTCGATTGCCAATGTTGAATGTTCAATGCTGTGCATTGAATATTAAGAATTGAACCTTGAACATTTTCTGAACGACGGGGATTCATGTCTGAGCACGACTTAGAAAAACTGCTAGGCGGCTTCGCCGCGGATACCTTGATGCCGGAGGAGCGCATCCGGCTCTACACGGCCGCCATGCAGGACCAGCCATTGTTCAATGCTCTCGCCGACGAACAGACACTGAAAGAGTTGCTGGCCGATCCACTCGTGCGCACCAGACTCTTGGCAGCCTTGAAGCAAACTGGCACCCTGAGGGCCAGCGGTTCCCTCTCGTGGTGGGACTGGTTCAGACGACCGGCTGGTCTCGCCATTGCAGGCGGTCTCGCCGCTGCCGTTTTTGCAGTGGCATTCGGCACGAAGATCTATTTGGAGGGTATCGATCGGACAGCCCAATCAGTCGCGACCGAAGATACCACACCCGCAGCCCAACAGGCTCCTGTGCAACGCCCATCGTCACCCGCACGGCTTTCTGAAGTCGAACCACAAGTGGGGAAGGAGGGCCTGGACTCTGTGAGTAAACCGGCGAAGAAAGATGCTCCAACCGAAAGGCTCGCCGAGCGAAAGAGTCTAGTTGCACCGTCCCTTCCCCAGGAGGAACGAGCCGAACGAGACGACGCTCGCATACAAGGGGAGAAACGTCCCGGAACTCCCCCCGCGGCTCCCCTCTCCCAGGCACCGCAAGCTCCGACCGGTGCTCCTCTCAGCAGCACAGGCCTGCCGACCACCGACGCGCGTTCATTGTTTTATGGAAGCGAACCAGGCAAAGAGGAACGGGTTGCAGTCGCAGGTAAGGCAGCGGGATCGGTCGCACCGCTCAAGCCCTTGGGTTTGCGTTACAGCTTCGTCATTCAGGGAAACGATGGGCAGGACAAGGAAGTGGACATCCCGACCGCTGCGCATAGTACGGGACGGGTGCGCATCAGCGTGGAAGCGAATCAGGATGCCTACCTTCAAATCCTCCAAACACTGGGCACGGCCGGCACCAGACTCTGGTGGCCTCCACAGGAAACGGGGAAAATCTCGCTCAAAGTGATTGCCGGAAGACGGAGTGAGATTCCCCTCCCTCCACCGGCAGAGAGCGGATTGCTCAGTCTCATCGTCCGTCTTTCTCCGAAACCATTTGCGCCGCTGACGATGCAGGAAGTCGGCATGCTCGATCGGTTCGCAGCCAATCTTCTCATCGAATCGGTCTCTCCCGGCGGAACCGGCGCACAAGAACAGGCCACCTACGTGGTGAGCCAGGACTCATCCCCGACCGCCCAGATGACGGTGGAGATTTCAATCAGGCAGTCACGGTAAGCATCTTCCGCGAAGGCCTGGTGCCTGGCGCATCTACGTTCCACTCGCATATTTATTCGCGTCTTTCCTCTCCCCTCCTCCTATCACGATAATGTATGAATCATGATAGGACTGAGGAGGGCTCGCAATGCCGATTATCAAACCCATTTCTGACCTGCGAAATAAAACCACCAGATTTCCGAGGTAGTGCACAAGAGTCATGAACCGGTCTTCATCACGAAGAACGGCGAAGGCGACATGGTTCTCATGTCCCTGGCCACATATGGCGAGATCAAGCGCACGCTGGATCTTTACGTAAAACTGGCTGCCGCAGAGGCAGAAGCCGTAAGGGGAAATCGGGGACGGGCACTGAACCAGGTAATGGCCGATTTGAGGAAGCGGATTCGTGGGTTCCAATAACCACGCAGTCCGATTGCTCTCGGTTGCCGACCGGGATCTGCAAGAGCTGATCTCCTACCTGGCCGCAGAAAATCCCGACGCAGCAGCCACAGCGCTCGATCGGCTCGAAACCCAACTGCAAGGCTTACAACGTCACCCCTTCCTCGGACGGACTCCCAATGATCCGAAACTCGCCCGACTCGGGTATCGAGTCCTCGCCATCCACAACTACCTCGCGCTCTACAAGGTCAAAGAAAAGACGGTCCTGATTCATCGCGTACTGCACGGCGCACGAGACTTCGTACGTCTGCTGATGAACTAGAAGATCTCACGCATCACACCGACCGAACGCAAGCCTTCTCGCTCCGCTTACGCTCGACACGCGGCGACAAGCTGAGTGTAACGAACGGTGGGCGCTCACTTGCCAGGGAGCTTTGCGGCTAAGACATCCACCTTCTCAATGCCGGGCGGCTTCGAGAACAGGTCACCGGCCTTCGCCATCAATGCCGCAGCAACCTTGCCGGAGAGATGGGCCTGCCGTCCATTCTCGTCGGGAAAGGCATCAAAGATACCGAAGGTCGAGGGGCCAAGAAGGATGCCGAACCAGGCCGTGGTTGCAGGCTCGTCGTTGACCAGCGGAAGTCCGCTACGCAGGAACTGCTCCACCTCTTTTTCTTTGCCGGGCTTGGCTTCGAGACGAACGAATAATGCGACGGTCACCATGGCTGCCTCCTTGGGTTAAGTCCGGGGGGCTCGGTCATGATCGACCGCCCACGCCCCGCTGCCGATTTTATCTGAGTATGCAC
The DNA here is from genome assembly GCA_013696305.1 of Nitrospira sp. GTDB lineage: Bacteria > Nitrospirota > Nitrospiria > Nitrospirales > Nitrospiraceae > Nitrospira_A. The sequence goes on along the minus strand of JACCYV010000284.1, from coordinate 204 downwards.
GTTTCCCATGGTGAGAGAAATCTGCGCGTCCTCAAAGCAGATCCTCCTCGCTTTCATTGACTTTCGCGATAGTCCATCCTGGTATACCAGTAGGCCCACAGGATCAAGAGGCCTTGCAGCGGCAAGCGAAGCCACAGCACATGCGGCGACGCCCATGGGTACTGTTCGGGGTGCATGGCCATATGAACGTTCGCCGGAAAGACC
>JACCYV010000281.1 GCA_013696305.1 Nitrospira sp. | reverse complement strand
GGATCGAGTTCGAGAGTCGAAGGGTGGCTGGAAGATATTACGGGTCGCATCAGTTCCGTCGCCGGGGTGGAAAAGATTCAGGGTTTCGACGCGCGCGAGATGTTCTCCGAAGTGTTTCGTGCGAGATTGAACGAGCATGTGGAGGAGCATTTCACCGTCGGCACTGCCTCTACCACGCCGCCGCTGTCGGCGGTGGACACCACGTGGCCCAAGCCGTGGGTCTTCTTCAAAACCTTTACCTTTTCCGTCCTCGTCTACGTCTGTTTTGTGTTTGCCCTCCAGCAGTTTCACAATCCCAAACTATTGCCGGGTCTGATCATGACCGGCACGTTCCTGATTCCTGTGTCCCTCCTGATCTTCTTCTTTGAAATGAACGTGCTGCGGAACGTGTCCCTGTATCAGGTCGTCAAACTCGTCATGCTCGGGGGAATCCTCGACAATTCCTAGTATGAAGCGAGCACAGGCAGCCGCTGTCTGGCGCGTGAGCGCTACGGTCTGTTCTTCATCTTCTTGCGTCGCCAGATCCAGCCATAGAGCGCGACATTCACACCTATGACAATCATCCCGAGAACCAGCTGAATGTCGCGGGTCAGTTCAGCCGGATAGAGCAGGGGCAGGATGTAGTGCCCAATGAAATCGGTCTCATATGACGTGCTTCCGGCACCGGTCCGCAAGAATTGTTCGAGCGGGGTGAGGGGACAGATCCAACCGGTGAATTCGACGGTCGCGCCCCAGACCGCTGCCGTCACGTGCAGCCATGCCATGCGGGGCCAGCGCACTACTAACAGGCCCCCTGCCACCACGAAAATTACGAAGGCCAGGTGAAGGACCACCACCAGATCGGCGCCCAGTCGATACCACCACATCGCTGCACAGTCTGCAGAAAGGCGGGTGGGAACGCAATGCAGGAGAAAGCGAGTCAGAACAGGCGAGGCGGGGCATCCTGGTCGGCCGGTGCCGGGTAGACAAGCCGGTCACCCTGCCGGACGGCAAAGGCTGTGACGCGATGAACCTGTGCCTGACCCATGCTCATAATATGCGCGACTTCCCATCCCTGCGTCACGAGAGCGTCGGCGATCAATGAGCGATGGCAACGCCAGGGCACAGCCTCCGCGCACATGATAGCCGTTCGCGCCTGAGTGGCGTCGGCCCTCAGCTCATCGATGGCCCGCTGAAATTCCTCGGTTTGCATGTAATCCGCATACCCGCGAAAGCCGGCATTCTTCCATCCATCATTACGTGAATCCGGTTGGGCCGTGCGCCGACCACCTAATGTCGGCATGTGTTGATAACCAACCTTTGCGTCGGTGAGGCTCTTCCCCAGCGCGTCCGAGCCAAAGTGGGGGTAGCGTCGCGATCCCGGGAAACGACGTACGTCGACGATCCGTGAGATCCTATGGGCCGTCAACAACGCGAGGAAGTCTTCGCTCGAATGGGTCGAATGGCCAATGGTCCAGAGCGTCGGCATGGATGTGTGTGATCTCAAGGTCATGATGGAGACTCGAGAAAAAATTACGCCCCTATTCCGACGACCACGGCCAGGTCACGGTAGCCGAAAGTGTCTTCGGGCGGCATCGTAAAAGGAAGCGAAAGCTGGGCGGTTGGCGGGACGGCGGCATGCTGTGCCCAGGCCGTCAGCTCCTGTCGATCTTCAAGGATGTCCACGGGCACTTCGTAATACCGTGTGAGGGTTTGCCGGGCGCCGGGGCGGAAGGGTTGCATGCCGCGCGAGCGAAATAGGGGTTGCGTGATCGCGTTGGTTTTAAAAAACAGCCGGCTTTTATGGACGATGCCGAAAAAGCTCGCCACGTGGTAGAGGCCATAACCGCCAAACATGGCCTTGACTGTGAGGTCTGGCATTGCGCCGAGTTGGTCCAACACAAAGTCCTTGAAACTGTCGTCTTGCATGCGCCTATCCGGCACCATCGCTGCTCCCGCATGACCCGCCGACCAGGCCAAAATGATTCATCCGCGATCAGCGCCACATGCGTGACGACGATCGCGGGGCGAACCTTCTTGACGAATCTCTTGAAGCACATACTCGGCGTGAATCCCGGTGTGCTCACAGGATCACCGCATGATGCATCGTGGCGCACTGTGCAACATTGCGAGAATCATTTCAATGCCTGCAGGGACTCGCGCAGCTCTCGCACCTCGGTGACAAAAAGTTCCAGATGCTGGCTGCGTTGGGGATGATCGTCTTTGAACTGGCACACTCGTTTAAAAATCGCCCGCAATTCCTTATTGTGCGTGACGGTCAGCGCATAGCCAGGAGTGTCGCGCTTCTCCTTTTCGACGCAACAGAGCGAGTTATCGAAAGCATGAATCTGGTTGTACAGATCGCTGAAGGCTTGATCGTCCCCTTTTCCGGGTTGAGCGGCTTTGGCGCTCGCTTCCATCATGGTCGTCAGATTGATCAGCGTCTCGACGCTATCGGCGCCTTTGGCTTTTTCGGTAAATTCCTTCGCATGCGGATAGAACAGATAGCTGCATCCGCTGAAGGTGAGCATCACCAACCCGATAACGCCGGCAAGTATGGCCTGTCGCATAAGAAGCCTCCTTTACAATTGCATGTCGCGCCTTCTTGATCAGCTTGGAGAACTCAGCCGGCTTATTCAAGGTCTTTTCCTCGAGGTCAAGGCGACCAGAATCATGGAGAAGCGCCTCGTCGGCCGAGGGTCGACCTGGCCTTGTCCGAGCATGACGAACCCGCTACAGTAAATTATGGATCTTACACAGTTGGTCAATGTGGTCGAGCTGGTTCGGGCGACCCCCAGGAAAACCGAGAAAGTGCGTCTCCTCGCTGAACTCCTGCAGCAGACGCGAGGGCACGAGACAGAACTGGCGGCGCTGTACTTGTGCGGTTCGCTACCCCAGGGGAAGATCGGCGTCGGCTGGACGGTACTTCGGAAGGCCATGGCTGAGGGTCCGGCGATCGGCGAGCGGCTGGCACTCTCAGACGTCGACCGGGGGTTGACCGCAGTGGCGGCCGATCAAGGTCCCGGCTCGACCGGGCGAAGGATGATCCAACTCGGCCGCTTGTTCGTTCGCGCGATGCCTGACGAACGACAATTCCTTGCACGGCTGGTGGTGGGAGAGATCCGCCAAGGCGCCTTGGAAGGGCTGCTGCTCAATGCCTCGCCAAGGCAGCCGGTCGGACGACCGCAGACATTCGTCAGGCTTTCATGTTCTCCGGCCATATCGGGGAGGTCGCTCGCGCGGCACTGGAGGCGGGGCCCGATGATCTTACCCGTTTCTCGTTGCGCCTCTTCCAACCGGTCTGGCCCATGCTGGCCGGCAGCGCGGAAGATGTCGAAGAAGCGTTCGAGAGACTGGACGAAGCGGCCTTCGAATACAAGCTGGACGGCGCGCGCATTCAGGTGCACAAGGGCGGTCAGGATGTGCGCATTTTCACGCGACAATTACAGAATGTGACCGAACGCGTGCCGGATTTGGTGGAGTGGGCGCGGACATTGCCGGTGCGAGAGGCGGTGCTGGATGGTGAAGCGCTGGCGCTCAGACCCGATGGGCGTCCGCATCCGTTTCAGGTGACAATGCGGCGTCTTGGGCGGAACAAGGAGGTCGAGACGCTCAGGAGGGAGATTCCGCTGTCGCCATTCATGTTCGATGCGCTGTATCTGGAGGGGGATTCGTTAGTGGGCAGCCCCTACAGCGAGCGAAGCGCGAGGCTTCTCGAAACGGCTCCCGCTGCCGTCGTGCCTCGTTTGTTGACGAGTGACATTGAGG
>JACCYV010000269.1 GCA_013696305.1 Nitrospira sp. | reverse complement strand
TTGAGCATTTTGCCGCGCGCCGAAACCTTTTCGGTTCCGGCTCCTTTCAACAGCGGATGAGACCGATCGATCCAAGCCAGGACTTCATTCAAGGAAAGTGGAATCGGCGGAAGGGTTCTCGGTTTAGCGGCGTCGTCTCCGGCCACGCTACCTTGGGGCAGCCAGCAGAGCGCGCAGGCTGCAACCATACAGACCCAAAGATTTTTCTTCATGAGGCCACTCCTTTCTGAAATCAATCGAGAGCGTGTGAGAATCGAGGAATAGGGGCGCTCCGGTGCGAGCGCCGGTTAGGGGAAACGAGTTACTTGGCTCCTCGCCCGGCTTTCGGCAAGAGTGTATCGATCAAACTCGGGGGCCGTTCCTGGTAGTCGGGCGGAAAGAGGTTGAATCGGCGCCACAACTCATACCAGAGCGGGACACGGTTGAGAATGACCCACCCCATGGCTTTGGTGCCCTGGCGGACATGTTCTTGGGGAGGCCAAGGACGTTCCTCTAGATCGGGGACGACCCAGAAGCGGAAGTTGCCTTTCCCATCGTCCACCTGATCGACGACCTTGATGACGCCATTGTAGGTACCGGCCATCATTTCCGGCCATGCCGGCAACGGGATAGCGGGAATCCCATAGAAGAGAATTTTGACTCTCCGTCCGACGTTGAGCAACGGTGCGTCAATTCCGTCGGCGACCATTTCGATGGCTTTATCCGTGCTGCTCGGAGAAATTCTAACCAGTTTTTCCCCCGGTCGAACCGTTTCCCCCGCGCCGGCCTGCGCCATTTTCACCACGGTCCCGTCGATCGGTGAAAGAATGCGTCCGGCCACCCGACGCTGATTGGCGTTAGAAAGTCGTAGCGACACATCTGCGACCTGATCGGCGGCTCTCGCCGCTTCCCCGATTGACGCATCGCGTGCCGCCCCGGCGTCAAGGAGCCGTTGGAGGACTTCGGCGCTGATCTGATCACGCCCGAAGCTCAGTGCCTTCATGCCCTGTTCGGCGGCGCTGAGGCTGGCCTGCGCTCCTTGCAAGTCGGCCTTACTGGCGATAGCGGCTTGAATGGTGAGTTCCAGTTCGCGTTGGGAGACGAGGCCCTGTCGGGCCAGTTCTTGGTGACGTTCCACGTTCAGTTCGGCGGTGGCGACGGCGATCTTAACCGATTCGATTTTCTGCCGCGCCTCCCGCACCTTGCTGTCCCCCTCCAGGATGCGAGCGCCCGCCGACGGTACCGCCGCCTTGACGAGGTTTTGCATTTCTTTGATGCGCTTGTCCAGCTGATCAGCCCGACTCAGCGCGGCCTTTCGGGTATCCTCCAATGCTTTCTTGCGCTGCTCCAGCAAATTCAAGAGATCCGGTGCCATGAAATTGGGGTCGTAGTCGTCGAGTTCGAGAATCACGTCGCCTGTTTTGACCCGCACGCCTTCGTAGATGTGCCACTTCTTGATGCGGCCGGTGATTTGCGCTTCGACGTCTTGGGGCCGTTCGAAAGGTGCATAGGCGGAGAGTTGACCGGTGACCGTGATGGTTTGCGTCCAAGGGACGAACGCGACGATCAGAATGAAGAGCCCGACCAAAAGAATAGCCAGACGGGAAGAGAAGCGGAGCCGCTCCGGGATTTGGACCGCTTCCCAGGACAGCAATTTCGTCGATGTCGCCAGATCATCGACGGCCATTTCGTCCAATCCGGTGCGCTGCGTGACGAGGGAGCGGAGCCTGGTCTTGAGTCCTTCACGGATGCGCTGCACGTGTCCCCTCCCGGGCACCACCGGTGACAATTCTCGGATGTTCATCATAGTGGATTGTGGCAGAGTTGGTCAATTCAACGATGGGTTTCCGGGGGGCACCGCTTGACCCTTCGGCTAGAGAACGGCTAAGGTTTGCACCGTTTCACTCTCCTTCAGCCAAAGGTGTCCACGCGCATGTCAATCAGCGGCATCATGGTTCGGCCTTCCGTCGGGGTACTCGGTGGAAGCAAGTCGGATTTCCCCATTCTCGAGAAGGCCGTCGCCCTGCTGAATGTGCTCAGGATTCCCAATGAGCTGCTGGTGGTGTCGGCCCATCGCACTCCTGATCGCCTCTTCGCCTATGCGGAACAGGCATGGGAGCGAGGCATCCAGGTCATCATCGCAGGAGCCGGAGGGGCAGCCCATCTCCCCGGGATGTTGGCGGCGAAGACTGCCTTGCCGGTTATCGGCGTTCCTATCCCCACTGAACAGCTCTGGGGGTTGGATTCATTACTGTCCATCGTGCAAATGCCCCGAGGCATTCCGGTCGCGACCGTCGCCATCGGCGGTGCCGAAAATGCCGCACTCCTGGCCGCGCAGATCCTCGGATTACGGTCGGCCAAAATCAGACAACGAGTAGAGCGGTTCCGTGCTTCCCAAACACAGTCGGTGCTCGATTCACAAGACGACGCTCGATTGTCTCCTCCCTTTCTTAGCAAACGAAGTCCGCGGCCGAGCCGTCGATCGTGAACGTCACGATCATCGATCCCGGAGCGACCCTGGGTGTGCTCGGGGGAGGGCAGCTGGGCGCCATGTTTGCGACAGCGGCTCGCCGCATGGGGTACGGGGTGGCGGTATGGGATCCTCACGCTGAAGCGCCCGCTCATCGTCTTGCCGACTATTCGCTGACCCAGCCATTTTCCGACGTGGCCGCCCGCAAAGATTTTGCACGGCATGTCCATGCTGTAACGTATGAATGGGAAAATGTGCCGGGTGAACTCTGTGAGCAGTTGGAGCTCGAGGTTCCGGTTCGACCCTCGAGCCGAGTGCTTCGCGTGATTCAAGATCGAATTGAACAAAAGACGTTTCTGCAAACTCATGGATTGAACGTACCGGCGTTTTACGGAATTTCATTGCCGGAGGAACTCGATCGGCAAGCCGTGCTTGGATACCCGCTGATCTGCAAAACGGCGACGGCGGGGTACGACGGCAAAGGACAATGGAAAATCAGTCGAGTGGAAGATTGTGCCGTGGTGCAGGAGGACTTGATCCGGACCATGAGGCCCGGTTCTCGTTGGATCCTGGAAGAATTTCTTCTGTTCGAACGCGAGGTCTCAATCCTGGTTGTGCGAAGCATCGACGGGACGATGCGGACCTATCCCCTCGTCGAAAATATCCACGAGGACGGCATGCTTCGCCAGACGACGGTACCGGCGGATGTGCCGGCAGCCGTGACACAACAAGCTGTGATGATGGCGCGAAGTGCGGTGCAGGCCTTGGACGGGGTGGGCGTTTTCTGCGTGGAACTGTTTCTGATGGGAGACGGCCGGCTGCTGGTCAACGAGGTGGCGCCCAGGCCGCATAATTCCGGTCATTACTCATTGGATGCCTGTACGGTGTCGCAGTTCGAGCAGCAGGTGCGCGCCCTGTGTGGTCAGCCCTTGGGGGAGGTGCGCCTGCTCAGTCCTGCCGTCATGCTCAATCTCATCGGCGACGAGGTCTTGTTTGCCACGGTGTCACCCGCCAATCAAGAGCTTCTGTGCGAGCCGGGCGCGGTGGTCCATCTCTATGGAAAACGTGCAATCCGGCCGAAACGAAAAATGGGCCACATCACGTTTCTCGCCTCGACCTGCGCGGAAGCTCTCGCGAAAGCGGCGGCGTTCCGATCCCGTCACCCCCAGCCTCCCCAGTAAGGTAGTGCTCCAGCTCATACTCCACGGACCGTATCACGATGGTGCTCATTCGCACCGGTTGGCGCAGGCGAAGCGAGAGGGGGCTGTTCGTTTTTGTGATTGGACGTGAGCGTTCTCGTCCTTCCCTGTCGCTTTTTCTCGTCGGCGCAATTGAATTCAGATGACGGGCCACATTCCAAAGAGGGCATAAAACTTGCTGACTTCCAACCCGGCGTCACACTCTTCTACTGAAGGCAGGCTCGGTGATAAGCGTTCCACTTTCCCCATCCGAACTCGACCAAACCGGGCGACATTTAAGCACGCGAGGGGTGGACAGATTTCTCAACCATCCCCGATCGCGTACGATTTTTCTGCAGAGTCTGGTGGCAGGGATTCTCTCCTACGAACTGCTGGTCAGTAACGAGACGATCTTCGGGCATGCAGTGAGCCGAATGGTGGCGGTCGGCCTGGTCCTCATCAGTTGCGGGATCATGCTGTTGCAGCGGAATCTTCTCGAACGCACCTGGTTTCCCGGCGCGCTGATCAGCATCAATACGGTGCTGGTCACCGGGACGATTTATCTGTCGGGAAACGCCAGCTCCGAATTGTATCTCACCTATTTCCTCCTCGTGCTGATTGCCTCCTCGGCTCCATCACTCAGACAGCTGCTCGGTCTCTCGTTGGTGATCTGCACCGGCTATGGCGTGTTGGTGTACGAACATGCCATGCAGTCGGGCACGTTCGCAGTGGGTCATCTCCTGGGCATTCCCGTGTTGCTGATCATGGCGGTGTTTTATGGCTTGACGCTAGAGACGGTCGCCACCGAACGCCGGCGCAATCGCTCCTTACAAGAAAATGTACAAGGATTGAAACAGTCTGAACATGCACTGGAGGAGCGCCGGACTCAACTCGAAACGCGCGTGCAAGGGTTGAAGCAAGGGCTTTCGCGCGTGAATCAGGAGATTCGTCAGGGTATGGCGGAACGGACAGGGCTGGAACGACAGCTGCGCGAAGCCCAGAAGTTCGAAGCTGTCGGCCGCTTGGCTTCCCGGCTGGCGCATGAATTCAATCAGACGCTGGCGGTCATCGGCAAGCAGACGGGCGTCATGGTGTCCAAGCTGAAGCCGGATGATCCACTGCAGGTTCCGGTGGAAGAGATTTTCAGAAGCGGAGAACGGGCGGCTGCGTTGACGGCGCAACTCTTGGCGCTACACGTTCGTGAAACGACTATTCGGGACACCCTGTCGCTGGGCCCCTCGATCGAGGCGATGCACGCGACGCTTCAGGGATTGCTTTCCGACGGAATCGACTTGTGTGTGGCGGGTGGCTCGACGCCGGCGTTGGTGGAAATCGGTCACGACCGGCTGGAGCAGGTACTCGTGCATCTGGTTGCGAACGCGCGGGACGCGATGCCGGAAGGTGGCCGCGTAGATATCACGGTTCAGGTCGTCACCGGCGAGGCGCTTCCCGTTGAGCAACTGGAAAAGAATCCCCGGAAGCGTATGGCAAGGATAGCGGTGAGCGATAGCGGCGCCGGCATGAGCCTGAATGTCCAGTCGCAAATGTTCGAGCCGTTTTTTTCGACGAAGGACACCCATGTCGGCCTTGGCCTGACACTGGTCTATGGAATCGTCAGGCAATTCGAAGGTACGGTCGACGTGCAAAGTCAAGCAGGGCAGGGGACGACGGTGCGTGTCTATTTCCCGTTAGTCGAGCGGAATGGGGTAGTGCGGGATACGACGGTCGTCAGTGAGGCGCTATCAAAAGGAGCTGAGACGGTTCTGTTCGTGGAGGAGGATGAGATCGCCAGGAAGCTTGCGTTATCGACGCTCCACCGCCATCGATACCATGTCTTGGAAGCCGGATCTGCGGTGGAGGCCTTGCTGGTAGCTCAGCAGCATGGGGGGCCCATTCATCTCACCGTGAGCCACCTCTCGATGCCCGAGATCAGCGGACGGGACCTGGCCAAGCGCCTCGTGCTCCAACATCCCAAGATGAAGGCGCTGTTCGTGTCAGGGTTTTCGAACGAAACCATTGCGAGTCATCGGGTCAACAAAAAGTATTTTCTGCAGCAACCCTACCGTCAGCACGATTTGGCCGGGAAGATCCGTGAATTGCAGGATGTGTGAGTGGCCGACGGGACGCTAGGACCGCCAAGACGATGTTCGGGCAGGTGAAAAGAACCGTACCCCCGGTCGTTTAAAGAAGCCGATCAAAACCATTCCCGCGACAAATCCCCCGATGTGCGCGAAGAAGGCCACCCCTCCCCCTTGCGATCCCAGGCTCGCTCCGCCGCTCAGGATCTGCATCACGAACCAGAACCCCAGCACGATGCCGGCCGGCACATAGGTTGTACCCACTACCGGCGCGAGCAGTAAGATGCGGGCATGGGGAAACAGCAGCAGATAGGCGCCCAGAACTCCCGAGACCGCGCCGCTGGCACCGACCATCGGGACCGTTGATGCAGGATCGGTGAGGGCATGGCTGAATGCTGCCACAATGCCGCATAGTAGATAGAACACAACAAATCTCGATGAACCCATGACGTCTTCGACATTGTTGCCGAAGACCCAGAGGTACAACATATTGCCGATGAGATGCATCCAACTGCCGTGCAGGAACATGCTCGTCAGGACGGTCGAGAAGGCTGGGATCGCCATGACTTCAGGCGGGAGCGTCGTATGACCGAAGACGACGGCCGGGATCGCTCCGTATTGATAGACGAAGGTTTCCCCTGGGCCCGGGAGAAGGGAGCTTTGATACAAAAAGACGAGGGAGCAGGCGACGATGAAGGTGACGGTCACGACCGGCTTGCTGTCGGTCGGGGTATCGTCATTCAGGGGCAGCATCGCTCCACCTATCGTCGAAAGCCGTTACGGCGCTGGTTGAGGAAGTCGAGGATTCGAAGGGAGCGATCCGTCGGCTTGCAACGGAATCGAAAATCCAGCCGCATGGGTATGGCCTCCGCCGCCGAATGATGCCGCGATCGAACCCACGTCGGTTCCTTCTTCACGGGACCGGAGGCTGTAATAGCGCCGACCGTTGCGATCGTGCCAGATGAGGCAGAATGGGGAGTCGGCTGACAGGCGTTCACCGATCTGACTGGTAAGGATCGCACTCTGCACCGCCGGGACCGTGGCGCCCTCAAACTGTACCATCGTCGCGTGGGCAGCGAGTTTCATGACGAGTTCGTTTTCATATCGGAGAATGGCGCGGCCTTCCCGCTCTAATTCCTGCTGCTCGAAGCGGTTCCAGAGCGCAAAGTCGAATGGGTACGATGCGAGCGCGGCGCTGATCTCACGGCTATTCGGCAGCGCCCAGTGCCATAAATCTTTGTCTTGGATATAGCGTAACAACCACGGTGCCGGCTCATCATGCGCCCATTCCCAGCCGAGCACCGCTCCCGACTTCTTGAGATCGAAATAGGCATAGGGAAGGTCGGCCAACGTTTTTTCGGCGGTAATGTGATGATCGAGGACGACAAGGCTGGCCGCGCTCTCAGCCATCGCTTCGAGGACAGGCCGGGCGTAACTGAAATCCACGATGACAATATGCTGACCGGTCAGGTCTGTGGGTGGGGTTTCCCCATGTTTCACGGGTCGATACTGTGCGTCCGGGAAGCGTCTCCAGATGGCCCAGGCGGCACCAAAACCATCCGCACATTCTGCGTGATAGAGAATCAGCGTGGGGGGAGAAACGGAACGACGTCGCATGGAGGCTGCGCTCATAGGCGACCAACCTTAGCATGTCCAGCCGTGGAGACCAAAGGGTTATCTCACGAGAGTGCGAGATCGGTCATCCCGACATCCCCGTAAGCTCGCTTAAGGCGTCGCAGGAAGCCGGTTGAGATGGTTGATGAGTTGTCGGAGACGACCGGCATTTCGGCGATTGAACGAGAGTGTCAAACGCGCGAGATCCTTCAGTCCCGGTTCATCGATTTCCTCCGGCAAAGCCCCCCGTTGTTCAAAGGTGCCTTCCGTCAGCATATCGCTGAATTCCCGCTTTACCTCCTCGACTTGCACCCCGGTCAAGGGGGTTTTTAGTCTGATGGCGAGCTGGCGTCCCACGAATCGCAGTGAGTGATACCGTTGGTAGAACAAACGGATTTCGGTGACGGCATCTTCCACCTTGTCGACGATGGTGAAGAGCGCGAGATCCTCGGCATTGATCAGTCGCCGCTTCAGCAATTGCTCGGTGATGAAGGCGTGCCAGTGGTTCCAATAGTCGCATCCCGGAGCTTGGAGGCACACGATCGGTTTTGGGTCGCTCTTGCCGGTTTGCACGAGGGTCAGAATCTCAAACCCTTCATCGTGGGTGCCGAATCCGCCTGGAAACAGGGCAATAGCATGCGACTCTTTTTGGAACATGAGCTTGCGGGTGAAGAAGTACTTAAAGGTCACGAGTTTGGGATCATCGGCGATGACGGCATTGGCGCCCTGCTCGAAGGGCAGCATGATATTGACGCCGAAACTATGCTCGCGTCCGGCTCCTTCCTGCGAGGCTCGCATGATGCCGTCCGCGCCTCCGGTGATGGTCATATACCCTTCTTCCACCATCCGTCTGCCGAACTCGAAGGCCATCTGATAGTTGGGATCGTCAGCGGGAGTGCGGGCCGACCCGAACACGCTGATTTTGAGACGATGCCGGTAACCCTGGAACACCCTGAAGGCATGCCGGAGTTCCTTCAATGCGCGATTGACGATCTTCAGATCCAGGACGTCCAGCTGTGAGTCCGATAAGCGGATCACGCCCGTTAGGATTTCCTTCATGAGCGCCGCCTGGATATCGTCGTCCGGACGGTCGAGAAGTGTGCTGAGTTGCGTAAGTATTTCGTCTTTGGTCAGGGCCGGTTTCGAGCGGGCGACAGGGCTTTTCATCAGTGGTCACCTAAAACACGGTGTACTCCGAGCGTCTATCGTCGGAGCAGGAAATCATAACAAGCTGTGGCCGGTGAAGCAAAGATTCATCGAAGGAGGCTTAGGAGGGTTCAGAGGTGCGTGGCAAATTTTGAAGCACCCAGGCGCGAATTTTCGATTCGTCGGATGAGGGGAGAGGGGCGAACTGGATATCGACGCCAGGATTGATTCCGATCACGCCACCGGTTTCAGAAAGGTCCGGTTCATAGCTGCTGTTGAGGATGGTGCCGCGCACAGAGAAGCTCAAGTCTCCTCCCGGAAGCAAAAAGGAGAGTACGACGGTCGTGCCGGGGAGGAGCAGGGTGCGACTTTCGATGAACGCGCCCACGTGACTGAGCTGCCGGATGGTGGCCGTGTGTTTGGCCCCTTCGCCGTCACCATTCGTGACCCGTATCGTGGCGGGAAGACAGGTCTCACATCGCTTCGGCGCCAGCGCCAGGTCTCGCGCCGTCAGAATGCCCACCGGCTGTCCTTGTTTCGTCACGATTAAGAGCGAGGCGCCGGTGGAGGACATCACACTCGCGGCATCGTCAAGAATCTGATCACATTCGATGGAATGCACGGGTTTCGACATGATTGCCCGGACTTCCACATCATGCGGCTCGAGCCCCTGGGCGACGACTTTTTTCACGATGTCGCCGGAGGTCATGATGCCGAAGGTGGTGTCGCTGTCTTTCACCAGCAGACAGGGAATCCGTTCCCGGTCGATGAGTAAGGCCGCTTCGCTTACAGAGACATCCCCGGGAACTTGAACCACGCCGGGTGTCATCATGTGGGCTACCATGGAGGTTGCATAATGAGACGGTTTGTCGCGGAGCATGTAGCCGGCCTTTGTCATCGCTTAAGCCTGTTTCTCGTGCCGAGAGGGGCTGACGTGTCGGCCCGGCGACCACCACGTCGAAAGGAAGTATACCAGATCGATCTGTTGGATTCGTTTTGCCATCTTCCCTTGTCAACCAAGACGTTAGGCGCTTAAACTGCACGAGAATTATCGTCACTATTGTCGCTTCAAAATAAGCCAAACCCGACATGATGGAAAGCGAATTCACACAACGCGCGAATCAGATCCCCGCCCATGGCCTGGGGTTGTCTGTGGATGTGTATGCTCCGGGCATCATTCAACTTGTCCACAGCCTTCACGACGAGGGACTGCAGCCAGGGTATTTGGAGATCTTCAAGGCGACGACCTCCGCGATGCAGTGGGTGCGACGCCGGCTTCCGGAGATGAAGCTGACGTATCATGGAGAAGGCCTGTGGGTGACGCAACCGGATTTTCCTCAGAGCTGTTCCGGACGGCAGGGTATAGCGAAAGCCTGTGCGCACATCGCCGCTCTGGGAAGCGCCTGGCTGAATCATGAATGCGCCACCAAATACATGGCAGGGCATGCGTTCGGAACCTATCTGCCGCCTTTATATACGGAATTGTCTGCCAGGATGACGGCCGAGAATCTTGCCTATTTGCAGAAACACCTCGACGCGCAGGCGCAAGACGATGAGAGCGATCCCACTCTGGTATTGCTGGAAATGCCGCCGCTGACCTATTTTGCCTGCGGGTCTCTCAGGATTCCTGCGTTTTTTCGAGCGGTGACCGAACGAGCGGCTTGCGGCCTGGTCCTTGATATCGGCCACCTGTGGACGGTCTATCGCTATACGGAAGCGTGGCGCATGCAAACGCTGGAGGTTTTTGTCGCCAAGTTTTTGGATGCCTTCCCGATGGAGCGGGTGATTGAAATTCATGTGGCCGGCCTCGCAGAATTTCCCTGGCACAATGTTCCTACGCGGGATGCAGGCGGTCTGTCGTTGCCCTACTGGATCGATGGTCATGGCGCTCCCATTCCAGACGTCTTATTCGACATGCTGACTCAGGTATTGGCTCATCCCCGCCTGACGTCGCTGAAGGGCGTCGCGCTCGAAGTCGACACCAAGCCTATTGCTGTCATCGTCCCGGAGTTTCGCCGGTTTCTTGACCGGTTTGCGAGCGGGATCCCTTGCGTGAAGCAGATCCGTTCTGATGACCCACCGCATCGGGCTAGGCAGGACCTATTTCAATGCCGGGACCCTCGCAACGTCCTGACCTTGGCTGAACAAGCGGCACTACGTGGGCAGTACCAAGGCTATGTCGAACTCGTCACGACTCCGGATCGCCTGCCGATGACGTCAGACCTCTCACTGTTGGGTGGATCCCTCAACGACCTCAAGCGGTATCGTGAGGCCTACCTGCCCCATGAACTCTTGCATTGGGGGGGAGAGTTAACGGATATGTTTCCGAAGACCTGTGGCCTGCTGGCTGCGGCGGATATCCCGCTAGAGCGGTTCATTCCTTTCTGGTTCGACAAGCCGAGACCGGAACAGCAGGACTATGACTTTTTCCTATTGAAGATTGACCGGTTTGTGGAGTTTGTGGCCGGCAACGGTCTATCCGCATGCACAACCGTGACACAGGAGGCGGAGGAATTGCGCGCAGCCTATCGTGCGGCGAATGAACCGATCGAGTGGGACGCGGTGCATGCATGAGTTTTTGGTCGACGCTGCCACAGCCTATTTTGGGGCTGGCTCCGATGGACGGCGTGACCGACGCCACCTTCCGGCGAGTCGTAGCCTCTCAGGGACGGCCGGACATCACCTTTACGGAGTTCACCAATGTCAGTGAGATTTGTCGTGGCCCCGAACATCTGCTGTCCGCCTTGATTTATAGCGAGGCTGAACGACCGATCGTGGCCCAGTTGTACGGCAAGGATCCGGACCAATTTTATCGTGCGGCGCAGGTAGTCTGCGAGCTCGGGTTCGATGGCCTTGATATCAATATGGGTTGCCCCTCGAAGAACGTGGCGGCTTCGGGCTCAGGGGCGGCGTTGATCCGAACGCCGGATCTGGCCCATGCGATTGTGCGTGCCGCGCAGCAAGGCCTGGACGATTGGGCCGGCGGTCAGATGCTGGACCGGCAGGGATTGAAATCCTCTCGCATCGAGTACATTCAGGCGATGAACCGCAGCCGTGCCGGCGTGCCGACGGTCCCCCGACGCCTCCTGCCGCTGTCCATCAAAACGCGACTGGGATTTGATTGTGTGGTGGTCGAACGCTGGGTGGAACATTTGCTGGAGGCCCGGCCGGCGGCGATCACTCTGCATGGACGGACGTTGCAGCAGATGTACCGGGGCGCGGCCGATTGGTCGGCCATTGCCGAGGCCGCAAAACTCGCGCAGGGTACGGAGACGCTGATTCTTGGAAACGGGGATATCAACTCATTGGTGGGTGCCGTCCGGCGTATTGCGGAAAGTCACGTGCAAGGTGTCTTAGTCGGACGAGGGACATTGGGTGCACCGTGGTTTTTTCGCGAAAAGAAACAGGCCAGGATGGCGTTTTGCGAGCAGGAAGAGCTGTCTGCTCTCGCCGCAACGGTGTGGGAGCCGCAGGTATCAGTCACGCAGCGGATGCAAGTGATGCTGGACCACGCGCGACAGTATGAAGCGATTGCCGGCCTGGAGCGATTTCGTTCCATCCGCAAACATCTTGGGTGGTACTGCAAAGGGTTTCCGCATGCCGCGGCGATGCGCGCCCAGATGTTCCAGGTCTGCAACGCACACGATGTCGAGCGCGTGATCGCGGACTGTTGCAGCCACCTCATGATAGAAACGATGGATCTTCCCTATACAACCGCCTTCGAGATCCACACCTCCCAGCCCTGTAGTTCCTGATCGCATGCGACTCATTCTTGCTTCTACCTCGCCGAGGCGGCATGAGTTATTGACTCTCCTGGGACTGCCCTTCCAAGTCGTCGCTCCGCCGTTTGTCGAGGAGCTGATGCCGCAGTGTCCCGTCGACCGGCAGGTGTCCGAGTTCGCGGCGGGCAAGGCACGGTCCTGCGTGCCTGACCATCCTGATGCGCTCATCCTCGGAAGTGACACCTTGATCAGCCTCGGGTCTGAGGTCCTGGGAAAGCCCCGTAACTTGAGTGATGCGGAAGCCATGCTGCGGCGATTGGCCGGCCGGGCGCATACCATTTTTACCGCGGTCGCGCTCGTGAGTCATGCTCGTGAATTCTGCGATGTGCAAGTCGCGACCGTGCAGGTTGTGATGCACGCATTTCACGAGGGTGCGCTGGCCGCGTACCTACGGACCGGGGAGAGTCTCGGCAAGGCGGGCGCCTATTCCATTCAGGGAGCCGGCGGGGCGCTCATCGATCGAATTGAAGGCGATTATACCGCGGCTGTAGGACTTCCACTGCGCATGGTCGCCGGCATGTTGCACCGGCGCGGGATGCGTTGCCCTATGGATGTCGATCGACTCTATGCCCTCAAACCATATCCGAACTGGAGTCGCTTCGGCTCCTAGCCGGATGTCGCTCGCGAGATTGAAAGATCTTTTCCATCGCTTTACAATGCGGCCCATTATTCGCGTCAGGGAGGTAGTCATGCGCGCTCATCATTGGATGGCAGTTCGGTGTCCTGCATCCCACGGTCTGAACGTCGGGTTTCTCATCGGGTCGATCTTCTGGGGATTCAGCGGGATGGCGTGGGCCATCGACATCAAGTTATTACCCGAAGACGCGAAGAAAGCCCTTGAGGCCGGACGAGCGCCGATGGAAAAGGCTAATTCGCCTGAAGATGTGAAGAAGGTCTTGCAACAGGCTTCTTTGGTCACGAGAGTGGGCGCAGATCCTGAAAAGGATCCGTGCGGCGCGAGCGCTGTCTTACGCACCAAGCGGTATCGGCTGGAAGCCTTCGGCAGACAGGAAGCCGCGGAATCGAAAAAACAGAAGAAAGACGTGCGCATGCCTGAGGAGTTTATTCAGAAAGTCGTGGACATGCCGAATATGGAAGTGGAGGTGCAAGTCTGCGGCGACGATGAATACTTTGCGGAGAAGGCCGACGTGGTGTTTCAGCAAAAGGGAAAAACCATCCGTCCGGTGGACATCAGCCCGGCTGATCGGGGCAGAAAAAACGAAGGAGCAGGCCCCCCCTATCGGTCGCGTTTTACGGCCAGGTTTGGATACGAGACGTTTGACCCCAGTGCCAAGACGACCGTGATTGTGACCTTGCAGGATGGACAACTCCTGCAATTCGACGCCGATTTTTCCAAAGTAAAATAACATCCTGCACCAGGTACGGTCGCTGGAACGAAGCGAAGACGTCATGCACTGAGGCAGAAAGTTGGGTGCTGATGTGCCGCGGGCGAAGGAATAAATCCTATCTGCTTATTTCGATGAGGTCCTACGGTCGGTCAGATGAGGTCTTGAGTTGTACGCCACATCGAACCTGATGACCATCGTTCTTCTTTCCAGACAATGGGTCTAGGTCGGTGCTCATCTCATAGATTGCTCCTCCAAGGATCTCTTCGAGTTCCTTCTTTAGCATATCGCGTCCCCCCATGAACAGCGCCTGACTCATCTGCCTGAGTTTGAGCACGCCCCTCCTGAGATTGAGCGAACCGTTCTTGCGCGGGAATCGGGGCAGCTCTGGTCAGGTCCACCTCGAGCAGCGTTTCCTGCGGCCAGTGTGAGTAGACAAAACGACCGTCCTTCTTACTTGGCGAGAAAGTGGTCACGACGGCTGACTGCCACGTCAGTCACAAACATCGCGCCTGAATGTTTATTGAAGATCGGACCTAGACCCGCCAGAATCGGCTCGACCCGCTCTTCCGGCACCACCGTGA
>JACCYV010000139.1 GCA_013696305.1 Nitrospira sp. | reverse complement strand
CGAGCGTCTGGGCTTCGTTCAATTGATGCGAATAGGCGCCTTTCCAGCGGAATGTGGCGCCAGGCCGCCGCTCCAACCCCGTCAAGTCGATCTTGCGGCTCTTGAGAAACGCGACATGTTGATCGGGAAAATCCTCGCCGACAACCGCGATGAGATCCACGCTGGTGAAATAGCTGGCCGCTGTAGAAAAGTAAGTCGCCGATCCACCGAGCACCTCGGACACCTCGCCGAACGGCGTTTTGACCGTGTCCAACGCGACCGACCCGACCACTAGTAATTTACCATGCCTCACCTGGTTCCTTTCCGCTTCTGCACATAGGGAGCAATCAAGAGATTCAATCGTCGCTTCGTCGAAGCCGGAATGTGATCCGGAGCGGTCACGATGGCGTTCCGGAGCGCCTGGTGGCATGCACAGGCTCGACCAGGCATAAGCGTGGGCACCGCGGCCTTCAACAATTGTTTAGCAAGCGTCACGTTCTTATGGAGTGTGGCCAAAATGGCCTCGACGGTCACGGCTTCCTCCGTGTCATGCCAGCAGTCGTAGTCCGTCGCCAGCGCCACCGTCGCATAACACAATTCAGCTTCACGCGCGAGCTTGGCTTCCGGCATATTGGTCATGCCGATTACATCTACCCCCCACTGGCGATACAGCCGCGACTCGGCCTTGGTTGAGAATTGAGGCCCCTCCATACACACATAGGTCCCGTCTCGCTGCAGACTCGCCCCCACGGAGCGCCCCGCCTGCTCCAGCGCGTCGGCCACCAATCGGCAGACCGGCTCACTGAACCCGACATGTGCCACAATACCCTCATCGAAAAACGTCGAGATCCGGCGCTTGGTGAGATCAATGAACTGATCCGGCAGCACCACATCTCCGGGATGAATCGACTCCTTCATGCTGCCGACTGCGCTGACGGAAATCACTTGGGTGACACCCATTGATTTCAGCGCATACATATTCGCGCGGTAATTGATGCTGCTGGGATTGATCCGATGACCGCGACCGTGCCGAGAGATAAATACGACTCGCACTCCATCCAACGTGCCCACGATCAGAGCATCCGATGGGTCACCGAACGGTGTGCGCACGCGCACCTCGCGAACCTTTTCCAACCCGTCAATGTTGTACAGCCCACTGCCGCCGATAATGCCGATGGCGGGCTGAGCGGTTTTTTTTGATCCTGTCATGCCGTCGATTCCGTTTCCATTGTGAGCGGCGGCGGTATCATGGCCGCCGGCCGTGGGTGGGATACATCCTCCACAAACGCCTGAATCGTTTCGAAAAGTCGCCCAGTGATTACGTCCGGACTGTCTCGCGTATCGAGTGACCACCAGCGCAGGTCCGGTTCCTTCCGAAACCATGTCAACTGGCGCTTCGCGAAGTGCCTGGTGTCACGCTTCATGAGGCGGCGCGCTTCCGCCTGATCGTATTCGCCCGCCAGATACCCGGCGACCTGCCGATACCCCAGCCCCTTCATCGCCCCTAACTCTCGCCCATAGCCTTTGGCCAAAAGTTGCGCGGTTTCCTCCACGACGCCCCGCTGAAACATTCCGTCCACTCGCCCGTCGATTGTGCGATACAGGCATTCGCGATCCCGAATCAACCCGATCATCAATACCGAAAAAGGTGGTTCGGAAACACGAGGCAGCCGCTGCATCTCCGACAGGCGGCGCCCCGACAAATGGTGCACTTCCAGTGCCCGCATGATCTTAACTTCGTCATGCGGATGGAGTCGCCCGGCCAGTTCAGGATCAACACGCCTCAGCTCACCGTGAAGAAAATGCCGGCCCTGCTCACGGGCTTCCTGCAACAACAACGCGCGGTAGGCCTGATCCGCACGCGGAGCATCGCAGAGCCCATGGATCAGGGTCCGAACGTACAGCCCCGTGCCACCGACTATCAGGGGCAGCCGTCGTTCACCATAAAGCCGTTCGATTTCCTGCAGAGCCAGGCGACGATACTGCCCGGCATCGAAGGACATGTCGGGATCGACCAAATCAATGAGCCGGTGGGGCACCCCTCGCCGCTGCTCAGGCGCAGGTTTGTCGGTGGCGATGTCCATCCCTCGATACACCTGGCGAGAATCCGCCGTCAACACTTCCGTGTCCAGCGCGCAGGCAAGCCGGGCGCCGATCTCACTTTTCCCCACCGCCGTCGGGCCAACCAGCGCTACAAGCGGTCGCAACGTCAACTCCGATTCGGGCAGCCGGACCATGCGTCCTTACTCCCTCTCTCCTTAGCCGCGGTCAAACAGACGGGCCAGTTCGTCGGCCGACAGACGGAACGCCACGCGCCGGCCGTGCGGACAGGTCATGATGAGACCTTCCGACACCCAATCCTGCACCAATTGCTTGATCTCGGGAAGCCCCATGGCCCGACCGGCACGTACAGCTCCGTGGCAGGCCAGCGACGCCAGGATGGGTTTCACTTTCGTTTCCAGTGAAGAGATGGCATCCCACTGCTCAAGGTCATCGATGAGATCCTGCACGAGGGCGGCCAGATCGGTATGCCCCAATATGACCGGCAGGCTGCGGATGAGAAACGACGAAGGTCCAAATGGCTCGATCAGCAAACCAAGCCGTTCCAACTCTGCTAGATGGCGTTGGAGAATCAGGGCCTGTTGAACCGGCAACTCTAACGGCTCCGGCAACAATAACGGTTGTGATAACAGGCGGCGGCTTTGCCACGCCCGCCACAAACGTTCAAACAATACTCGCTCATGGGCGGTATGTTGATCGATCACCTGTAGCTCGGTTCCCACCTGCGCGATGAGAAACGTGCGGCTCATTTGACCCAACGGAAGAATCCCCGGTGATACAGGAGAGTCGTAGGGGCTCACTGCCTCGCTGACAAAGGAAGTTTGATCATCGGTCGATGCGGGCTCCGGGACACGATCGTTCGACCTGGCGAGTGGCCGGCTCTCTTCGACTGCCCATGCAACGCGGGGGCTGCCTTCACGATGAGCGGACATGGACGATGGAGTCGAACTGCTCAGTTGAGCATGGGCGGAACCTGCCATTGAGGCTTCAACCTGGGCGCGACCGAGAGCATGGCGCACCGCCGAGCGAACGAGCTGATGCACGTGTTCCGTATCGGCAAACCGTACTTCCCGTTTGGTCGGGTGAACATTGACGTCGACCCGGCCAGGCTCGACATCGAGAAAGAGCACAAAGAGCGGAACGTGACCCTTGGCGAGGAAGGAACTGTACCCGTCGATGACCGCATGTTGCACGGTGCTGTTCTTGATCGGTCGGCGATTGACGAACAATTCCTGCGGGGTCCGTCCGGCGCGTGCCCGCAGGGGATCGATGATAAATCCTTTAACGGATAAACTATTTCGTTCGGCCTCGACGACCAATGCCCCGTCCCTGAATACCGCGCGGTAAACTTGCAAGACTCGATCACGATGCGAGGACACACCGGGAAAATTGAATACGTCGTACCCGTTGTGAATCAAGCGAACGTGCACCTCCGGCCAGGCTAAACCGGCCTGCTGC
Organism: Nitrospira sp.; assembly: GCA_013696305.1. GTDB lineage: Bacteria > Nitrospirota > Nitrospiria > Nitrospirales > Nitrospiraceae > Nitrospira_A. Next base: position 5,191 of record JACCYV010000139.1, on the reverse strand, counting down.
ACCGCATGGCTGATGTGGGAGAACTCGGTAGTCGTCGTTTTGAGAAACTTCTTGCGGGCCGGCGTATTGTAGAAAAGCTCAGAAACCTCGATCGACGTGCCAGGAATCGCCGCCGCATCGTTCACCCGGGTTACCACCCCTCCGGTGAGCCACAGCTGCGTCCCTACTTGTTCGTGCCGGGCCACGGTCGTCAGCCGGACTTTCGACACGGCCGCAATACTCGGCAACGCCTCTCCGCGAAACCCCATCGTGCGGATCGCGTTGAGTTGTTGGTCGGATTGCAATTTACTTGTGGCGTGCCGCTCAAAGGCCAGGCAGGCATCGGTTCGCGACATGCCTTCGCCATCGTCGGTGATGCGAATCACCCCGAGGCCTCCGTCTTTGATGTCGACGGTAATCGCGGTACTGCCGGCGTCCAGGCTGTTCTCGACCAGTTCCTTCACGACCGCCGCCGGGCGTTCCACGACTTCTCCTGCCGCAATTCTCCCAATGACATCGTTCGGGATGACCTGGATCTTTCCCAAACTACTGGCTATGTCCATGGGAGGAAACGCCCCCTGCGGTGTGAATCGAAGATGAATTGGTGGAGAGGAGACGCGGCAGACCCGGGGTCATCGAATTTCGGCCATCTTCGCTTTCGCGAGCTTCGCTTCGTCTGAGGTGGAGTATTCCTCGATGACCCGTTTCAGATACTTCCGTGATTTGACCGTATCTCCGGTTTCGGCTGCCGACAAGCCGAGCTTGAAGAGCGCGGCGGGCACCTTTTCGTTTCCGGCATATTCATTCGCCACATGCTCGAACGATTGTATCGCCCGGATATAATCCTTCTGGCCGTAATACGACTCGCCCAGCCAGTAATGTGCATTGGGGGTCAGCGACGTGGAGGGAAAGTCCTTGATGAAACGCTGGAAACCGCTGACCGCCAGGTCAAATTTTCCGTTGAGGTAGTCATTATACGCCAGGTTGAACGCCGAGGTCGGGGTGATGGACGGCACACCCGGCACAATCGTCGGAAGATCCAGTGGCCCGGCCGGCTTCGTCGCTCGTGCTTGGCGACTCGCTTCAGCGATCACGAGGTCGGATCGCATGGAAGCGGCCTGAACGAGTTGGGCCTCCTCGACTTTCGCCAGCCGCCCCTCTAATTTTTGGAGTCGCCCCTGCGCATCGTCAAGCCTCAGTTTTCCGCCTTCCGGCTCGCGAACCCGTTCGAGTGACTCCAGCCGGCGCTGCATCGCCTCGAACCGCTTCTGTTCCTGATCCTGCGTCTTCGCGATGATCGACACCTGATCCCGAATCTCCAAAAAATCGGCATGCTTCGCACAGCCTGCCAGAACAAGACCACAGGCCAGCGCTGCGCCCATTTGCAATGACACCACGAGCCGGAGCCTCATCGTTCGTGCAACTCCTTTAATTGATTCAGCTTGTCGGTAGCTTTATTCGCTTCCGGAGATCTTGGGTACAAATCAATGACCTGTTTCAACGCCGAAGCGGCACGCTTTCGATCCTTGAGGGCTAAATACGCATACCCCTTTTTCAGAAGCGCCGCCGGCACCTTTTCGCTGGCGGGATGATTCAACTGCACCTGATCATAGGCATCGATTGCACGCGAGTAATCTTTTTTGCCGTAATACGACTCGCCCAACCAAAACCTGGCGTTGGGAGCCAGATCCGAATGGGGATGTTGAACGATGAACTCCCCGAATCCCTGGCGGGCGCCATCCAGATCTCCCTCTTTAAAACGGGTCAACGTCCGTTCGTAGGACTCTCGATCCGCCATCAAGACGGCACTGCGGTTTTCAAAGCGAGAGGATGCCGAGCCATTGGACTGAGTTGTGACCGGCGCCGGAGGGGCATCCGGTGCAGGCATCGATTGCGTCTGGGCAAGAGGCGCCATCTCAGCGACAGCCGACGCCTGCTCGCTCCGTTGCAAGGTGTTCGCTCGAAGAGTGACGAGATGCTGTTCGACCTGCTTCAGGAACGCATGTTGATTTTCCAGGTTCTTGTCTAAGGTCTGAATTTGAGCCCGCATATGCGCCAGCTCACGCGTGGTTTCGTCAAGGCGATGTTCCTGCTCGTCCCCGCGGGTGACGAACTTTCCACCGACATTCTCCAATGCCTTCATTACCGACGACACGCTTCGGTTCACTTCATTGAGGTGGTCCGCCGTCACTTTATTATCCGCATCAATCTTTCCAGTCAGTGCATCCGTGCGCCGGCTCAAGGCGGTGGTGTCCTGGTCGAATGAAGCCGCAAGATGCTTGACCGTTTGATCCTGCTGCACAAGACGTTCACCCATACCACCTAATGCCTGTTTGAAATCGACCAGTGCCTGATTGAGCTTCGACACTTGGTCCGCCAGCGTCTTGTTCTGAGCATCCAATTGCGCCACATTGTGCGACCGGGTTTCCAGGGCGTGCGACAGTTTCTGCTGCTCATCCAGCCTCTTCTGCTGTTCCTCCAGCCGCGAGTCGACTTTTTGCGCGAGCGCCGTCGTGGTTTTCTGCATGGCATCAAGCATGTTCTTCTGAATGGCATCGATGTGATTCGTGACTTGATCCATCCGAGCGGTCGCGCTTGCAATTTCGGTCCGGCTCCGGTCCCGCTCCCCCTTGAGCATGGCGTCTTGGTCCACCAACTGCTTTTCAACCCACCCCAATCGTTTGTTGCTTTCAGCGGAGCGTTTCTCACTTTCAACCGTCCGCTGCTCGCTCTGTTTGTTGAGGTTTGCGATTTTATTCAGCAGGTCATCTTCACGGTGTTCCAATTCCTGAGTACGATGGATGGCTTTATCGACATCGCCACGCAAGGAGGGAATGTCTTGCTCGCGCAAGGACACAATCTCCTGATTTTGTCGAGCCCTGTTCTGGGCCTGCTCTTCAGTCGTTTGCTTGATGCGACGTTGGAGTTCCCGTTCGGTCTGTTTGAGATCAGCCTGTTGCGCCACACACCCCGATAACAAGGCGAACCCCGCCACCACACACGCCAGGACCTCAACCCTGCACCGCATACGCCGGCCGCCTAACATCTCCTGGCCCACTGTCGATGGTTCGTGCACCATCATCTTTCGATGAATCCATCTATCATCCATGACAAGTCTCCCTTGACCGGTGTCTGTTCGGGGAATCATGCCACATCGCCCATAATCCGAACAGCTATTTCGATCGGACCACTACGTGACCACGCCGATTCTGCTGATAACATCCTTCATTGCGTTCATTACAGAAGGGTCGTTCTTTCCCGTAGGACACCACGGCCAGCCGGTTGGCTCCCACGCCAAGTTCGACCAGATAATTACGCACGGCCTTCGCCCGCTTTTCCCCCAACACCAGATTGTAAGCCAATGTTCCGCGTTCGTCACAATGGCCTTCGATCTTGACCAAGGCTCCGGAGTTCCCCTTGATCCACTGGGCGTCCTGCGTCAACGATTGCCGTCCCTCTTCAGAAATCGTCCAGCTATCGTAGCCAAAAAATACATCGCGCAATCCCGCCTCCGCCGACGCCGCTTGCTCTTTGGCCTGCTCCCGGCGAATGTCTTCAATCTGGCGCGCGGTGCTCTCCGACGGCTCCACCTTGGCCAGCATCGTACCTCCGCCACCCAGCCGTTCTTCGGATGGGGCCTTGCCGCCGGACACCGAATCGAATCCGCGCAAACCACCGCTTTCGAGCTCATCCTGCGGCTTGCTCGTCAGTGACAAATCCGGGAACGTGGCGCTCGGAGCGTCGAACGCACCACTACCGGCTGATCCCATCGAACCCATCGCACTCGGAGCGGGACCTCCCGACTTCGCCATCCCGCGGTCCGAAGACTGCGCGTCGCCGCCGGATTGAATCGATTTTTTCGAACACCCCCCCTGGATGATCAACAGCATCCCGACTGCCACTGTTACACCGATTGTCACTACCCGTATCGTCATGTCGCTACTCCTCATGGCTGGTGAATGGTTAAGATTCGTAGACACTTCATATTGTGTGATGGTCGCGCCTACAGCGCCGGAGACCATGACGGCGAGCTATTATGGGTCCCTCCGAAAGTGATGCGCTCCAAATTCTTCCCGTCCGTATCCACCATATAGATATGGCTCTTACCATCGACCGTCGAACTGAAGGCGATATGCCGGCCATCGGGAGACCAGGAGGGAGAGTCGTCGATCCCATGCCCTGTCGTGACCTGAACCCGCTTCTGTCCGTCCGGCGATACGATGCACAGTTTGTACAACCGCTGCGGCGTCCGGCAGACATAGGCGATCCAGTTCCCGCGCGGGGACCATGCGGGGGCTGCATTGTAGTCGCCTTCATACGTTAACCGGCGCACGTTCGACCCATCCGCACTCATGACAAACACCTGCGGGGCGCCGCCACGGTCGGACGTAAACGCAATTTCACGGCCGGTGGGGGACCACGTCGGCGAGAGATCCCCGCCCAGATTCACCGTCAGTCGATGCGACGCTTTGTTTCGGGTGTCGAGCTTGTAAATCTCCGAGTTGCCGTCCTGACTGCTTGCGAACGCCAGGAAGTTGCCGTCAGGCGACAAGGCAGGAGTAATGTTCAGACCCGCCATGGAGACCAGAGTCCATCGCTTGCCCGTCCCGAGCTCAAGAATGTCGATATCCTGCGTATTCCGGCTCCGATAGGCCGTGAACACGATGAACCGGCGATCCGGCGACCACCGCGGCATCAGATTGAGAAATCCGTCCGCCGTAATCTGCTTGGGCTCATACCCGTCATAGTCCATCACAAACAGTTCGCGCGCATTACCGTGCTCCGCCACGTACACAATCTTCGTTCGAGCAATGCCGGGCTCTCCCGTGTAGCGAAACACCAATTCGTCGGCAAACCGATGGGCCATCAACCGCACGACAGAGGTGGAGCCGACATACCGTTTCCCGCCGACGACTTCGTCGCTGCCGCTGTCATAGACAAAACCATCCATCGATAATTCGGAGTCGGGGTTGCCATTTCTCGGGCCGGACTTTCCCCATACCAAGACAGAAACGCCGTTTTCGGCCGCCTGTTTGAAGACGGCCTTATCGGCGGTTGTAACCTCGCGCGTCTTGACCCCGATCCCCGGCAGGTCCACCAGCGAAAATACCAATGAGCGTTGTAGATCCGCCTTCAGGACTTCCTCGATACGACCGCCCAGCCATTCGGGGCCGCCGCCGTTTTGAAAGCCGAAGACGCCGATAGGAATTTT
>JACCYV010000252.1 GCA_013696305.1 Nitrospira sp. | reverse complement strand
AACAGGCCGTTGAGGAGGGTTACCATACACGTGGTGCGGCCATTCGGGATGCGCACCCGAAAGCCCATGGCTGCGTGAAGGCCCTCTTCCAGGTCGATGAGACCCTTGATGCCAGTCTCGCCAAAGGGGTGTTTCGGTCGGGCTACACCTACGAGGCCTGGCTCCGTTTTTCTAACAGCAGTGCCGATCCGGATCAGGCCGATATCACAGGCGACGGCAGAGGACTGGCGATAAAATTGATGGGAATTCAGAGGAGCGAACTTCAGACGACGGGCACTGAAGCCCTCACTCAAGATTTCATCATGATCAGTCATCCGACATTTATCATGGACGATCCCTCTGACTATGTATCTTTTCAAGAGGAGATCACGAACACGAAATGGCTGAATAAAATAGTCGTACCGTTCACCCTGGGGCTGAAAGGTGCGTGGAATGCGTATCAGATTACGAGGAAGACGATCGAAAATCCCTTGCAGACCCGATACTGGTCTATGGTGCCCTATCAGTTAGGAACGGGACCCGGACGCCAGGCGATCAAGTTTTCTGCGAAGCCGTTCTCTGATTCCAGCCAGTCCTGCCCGGCGCTGCACGACGAGTTCCCTTCGGATCCTCACCCGAATTTTTTACGCCAGGCTCTGCGCCACACGCTGACTAACGGACAGGCCTGCATGCAATTTTTTCTTCAGCCTCGGGCTCCCTCGATGAGCGTCGAAAATTCCAAGGATGAATGGAAAGAGGCGGACGCGCCCTTCGTGAAGGTGGCGACCATCCACATTCCTCAGCAGGAATTTGATACGCCAGAGCAGAACCTCTTCTGCGAGAACCTCTCATTCGATCCGTGGCACGCGCTTCCTGAACATCGTCCGCTGGGGGTCATCAATCGCCTTCGGAGGATAATCTACCCCCACATTAGTGAGAGCAGGCATCGCTTGAATTCGGCCCCGCGCATAGAACCGCAGGGGATTCCACGCGACAAGTAGTATGGGTTGCCTGAATCCGAAGGGCGGCAATGCCGCAATATCAACGGGAAGGGGAAGGTCTCTGGGGAAATAAATCTGAAAAGTTGTGGAATTCGAACAGCGATAGCCGATCCGCCCCCCCGGTCGACTTCGCCTTAAAATTTGCTCAGGTTCCTAAAGAAGTTCGCTACCTGATCGCGAGAATGATGGGCGTGTGATCGGAGGGCTTTATGAGACCGCGCGGGCCTTTGTCGATCATGCAACCCGTCATGCGCTCTTGCAGAGAGGATGACACGAGAAAGTGATCGATGCGAATGCCGCGGTTATGGGCCCAGTGGTCGAGGAAATACTCCCAGAACGTATAATGTCCCGGCTCCTTATTAAAATGCCTGAAGGCATCTATATATCCTGCTTTAGTTAATCCACGGAATCGATCACGAGGTTCCGGCTGGAATAGAGCATTGTTCTTCCAGTATCTGGGGCTGAAGCAATCGATATCCTCCGGGATGACGTTAAAATCACCTCCCACTATTGTCGGCACCTTTTGCTTTTTCAAAGCTGCCAATCGTTTTTTCAATCTGTCCATCCATGCCAGCTTATACTCAAACTTTTCTGTACCAATCGGATTTCCGTTCGGTAAGTAAATATTAATAATCCGCAGATCCTCGATGGTAGTTTCCAGGTAGCGGGCGTGAATGTCGCTCTTGTCACCGGCAAGGCTTGTCAAAACCACCGCAATAGGACGCCGGGAGAGAGTTGCGACGCCGTGATAAGCTTTCTGCGCCACAAATTCGGCATGGAATCCGATGGACTTAAAGGCGTCGACAGGAAACTCTGTGCCCTTCAGTTCTTGCAAAAGAAGTACGTCTGGCTTACGCGCCTCTAGCCAATGTAAGACCTGAGACAAGCGAGATTTTATTGAGTTTACATTCCAGCTTGCTATGAGCATCAGAAAGTCCTTGAGTTTGATGCCGACTCCGAATGACTGAAGTGCATCAACAGCTCCTTGGTTATAACTTCTGTTCCGCATGTTCGATGAAGAACAAGGAGTGGGAGTCTCTCGTGACCCAGAAACGCAAGCGTTTTTACAATGAGTTCCGAATCGAGGGGCCCTCGCTCAACCCTCGCGCTCTTATGGATCAAGGACAAAAACGTCTGGGACCGTCTCGCGATACTTCCGCAGTATGGTGCAGCCCTACTTCGGTAATTTGGGGATGGTGATCTTAAGTGGTGTGCCTGTCACAGCCTTGAGAAATTCCAGCAAATCGGCCTTTTCCTCAGGCCTCATCCCCAAGGGTTTCATAAATGGACTGAGATGCGGGTTGTGCCCGCCGCCCTGATCGAAAAAGTCGATCACCTCTTCCAGGGTCTTAAACACACCGTCATGCATGTAGGGAGAGGTCTCGAGAACGCTGCGCAAGGTTGGCGTTTTGAAGGCACCCTTATCCTTCTCCGCTCGCGTAACCATGTACCGACCCAGGTCTTCCTTCAACGGTCCAACCTGCGGCACTCCAAGATTATGAAACTTATTGTCGGTCAAATTCGGACCGTTATGGCAGAGAATACACCGCGCTTTGCCTTTGAACAGGTCCATTCCCCGCACCGCCGAGTCATTCATGGCCCCCGCTGTTCCCATCACGTGCTTGTCGAACGCGCTGTTCTGGGACACGATCGTGCGTTCAAAGGCGGCGATCGCTTCCGCGATATGTTGCAAGCTAGCCCCACCGCCAAATACGAGGTGAAACTGCTTTTGATAGGCTGCGACCTTCGCGATTTTTGGCACGACGGTATTATGTTGCTCTGCCATCTCGACGGGATTGTGAATCGGGCCGATCGCCTGCTCTTCGAGGGACCCCGCCCGGCCGTCCCAAAATTGAAAGGGGATGAACCCTGTATTGTAAACCGTCGGCGCTTGCCTGCCGCCCGCTGTGCCGAACGCCCCGATCGAAACCTGGCGGGCGTCGGCAAACCCCGTTCCAGGGTTGTGGCAAAAGGCACAGGAGACGGTATTGTTTTTTGAGAGGCGAGTGTCGAAATAGAGCTGCTTACCGAGTTCTACCTTCTCCGAATAGCTCAGATTGGTTGGCGGCGTCGGCACCTGCGTCGGCATCGGGCCGATGTCCGGCACCGTGATGCCGTCGATCGTCACCGTTCCATGTGGTGCATAGCCGGATGGGGACGCAAGCGCGATTGAGGCACCGATGATCACACAGCCGGCCAGCAATTGCATTGAGGTGACTAGAATCGAACCGGTAGAAAACCGCTTAAGGATCATAAACCTTCTCCCATCAAATAGAATAAGCCACTAGTTTACGTTACGACCCTACCCAGCAGCCTGCGGGGGTGTCAAGGGCAGGCGAGCATTGTCCCGTGATATAAACTACGTCACCGTGCGACAGCAATTCCGACATTTCGGAAACAGGTAAGTCTTAAGGTTAAACCAAATCCCCCAAAAAAGCGGCGAAGTTCGCGGCCTTCACCTCCATACAGATCAGTTGAAGCCTTGTATACGGGTTCGCCTTTCTTCTAGGCTGTAATCTGACTACCAAGGAGGTTTCCATGCGCCTCACGGATGGATCCTGGATCTGCTCAAAATGCAGGGCGATATGTTCGCTGAAAGGATATGAAGAAGGGCCGCTTGCCTCCAAGCGAGAAAACTGCAGCAATTGTAAGGAGTACGCTGAGGCGAGTTGGCTGGTTGCGATAGGAGATACACGACGACTTTCTCAAGGTGACTGACTGTGGATGGCTATGCTGCCTAGGATCTCCTCGTAGTAGGCCTGCCGGCATCGACCACGAAAATGGGAGGCGAGCTGTGAGGCGGGGATCGAATTTATTCGCATGTCCGAGGCGGATCAGACACGGCTCCACTGGTTAGCAAGCTATGTCAAGAAGCGAGCGCCTCAACGGGGTTGGAGTGAACGGATCGTATGCATGGGCGCGGCAGCAGCCTGAGCGATCTGAACGGATGCAAGGGCAATGGGGGTCCGAAGCAGTTTCTTGCGGCGGGTCCCCCTTGCAGCTGATTCCGCCTCCAAGGAGTTACATGACACTGCTCCGAGCTCCGCAGTCTGCTCCCGCCACATTCTGCCTCTGTTCCTCCTGAGCAAAGCCGCCTCCAACTCAACCCCGATATTGTTCCAATGAAAAACACGGGCCTAAACTTTCTTACAGCTCGACTTGGAAAAAGCGATTCCAACGGCGCTGATTCGATCTGCAGAGCCAGCAACAAGGCTATTAAGACGCCATTTATGACAGGATCTGGTACAAAGATTGACTGTGGCAGTAAATGGAATTTCTGGAATGCCAGAACCTAGGCGCTGCTCTGATTGCGGCATTTACAATAGGAACTGAGTCGTGCCGTCATTTATACCATGGTAAACAAAGGGCTGAGACTCGAAGCTTTGTCGCCGACATGGAAGTTGTGGTGGGCCATGATTTGTTTCGTCGGCCTTGCCCATTTCGAGGTCACACCACTGCTTCAACGACCGGAACCTATCCCGCCAGCACCCATCCCCGGCCCTTCGCCCAAACCTTTGCCTCCCTCACCGATCCCTGCCCCTGCTCCAAAACCAATCCCACCTGCTCCACCCGATTAGCACTACAGCCCAGTTCCGTCCGTATCCTTTCAAATAATTCCAGACAATCGCTCAAGTTAGATCGATTCAATACTGGTTGAGGGGGCTTGAAGCTTTCTTGAACAGTACCCTCCGACTAAGGAGCTGTCTCCTGATGGACAGGTTGTCCGCCGAGGGAAATCTTAATCACTGTACTCCACTCCCGGCACCTTTCAACTCACTTTCAACTGGAAGTTACGAGGCTGGCACCGTCTTCGCGGACAGGCTGTCCGAAAGTCGACAGTCTGTCCCGACTCGCGTGTCTCCTGCGGATGCGCCTACATGACCCGCGACCTCATTCTCAGTGTTGCGGCTCACTTCTCATTCTCACCGCGTGACTTAACGCCTGTCCTCTTCCGGTCTGTATTTTGCATCGACTCTCATTCTTGAAACAATTTACGAGGTGATTACATGCAACCAGGAAGAGCTAAAAAAAGTCACCGCTGCCGACCAGATCATCCGGGATTACTACGAGAATCAACCACCTTCCACCTTCCGAAAGCGAAGCCTTTCGTATGCCGATGGAAACCGTGTCCACCGCCGCGCAACTCGCCGGTAACTCGATCGGATCAATGATGGCCCCGATCCATGGAACGGTGGGGATCCGGATGTGTCTTCTCAAGCTATCGATGAGGGCACGGAAACATCGGGAGGATCGAACCTCACGCCCGATCAGGATCTCGTGGATGAAATCGGCGAGGCCGCGGGGACTTGTCGGCGCGCTGATCAGCATTAACGTTCCGGAAACCGCAGCCCGCCAGTACGACGAAGCCGTGCGCCAGGGTAAAATATTGATCACCGTCAAAACCGATGGAGATACAGCGAGAATTCAGAAGATGCTTGAGCTTTATGGGGCGGAGACAGGACTACGATCGTGACTATCCGGACCGAGTATATTTAAGAACTCACTCAGACACTGCCATGCCGACACCCAATTCCTGCGGTCGCGATGAGTGGCGGAACAGGTACTCGGAGTGAATATCGCGATGCAATTGCACGAACCAACCTACGCTGAATCACTGAAGGTGGGATGGTCATTGTTTTGGCGCGGCGTCGGCAGCTTTCTTGTGCTCACATTCGCGGTGAACGCCTTACTTATCTTTCTGTTGCCTGAACTGACCCGGACAAGCCCGTCCCTTTGGGTAGCTCTGGTTCCTTTGGCTCTGGCGACGCTCCTGTGCACTTTTCTCGTGATGCCGTTTGTCGTCCGCAAATTGGTACGGACTCCGTTCCGCAGATTTCATGTGCGGTTCGAGCGCAATGAACCACCCATTTAGAGACACCTGCCTGACCCGGGTTGCCACCCCAAATTCAGGCAGGCGGCGAATCTGTGTGTGTGATGCATCCCTTGGGCGAATCTGAGATTGACTGCATCTGCTGCTGCACAATTTGACGGAAGGTCGACTCGCTCTTATCGGCGTACCCGCGCAGACAACTGAGAAGTGCTACCCTCACCCCGCTTGCTGACAAAACGGCTGATCCTCAAAAAGGGTTTTCCCATCGCGATTGTAGCCGATTGGCCGAGTGCCCTACCGGGAGCATTGTTACGTCACATGATCCTTTTGCGATCTCATCACGGAAAGTATTACTCATATTAGGAGCTTTGCGGCCGAGTCCCATGAAACCGACTTCGGTCGCACTCGTGATACCAGGAAAAGACCATTGCGCGGCTTGCTGGAATAATGTGAGTGGCGGCGCAGGGAGACGCAGTCCGCCCATGGCTTTAGTACGCAAGGTTTTCCGGAATGATCTCGGACAGATTGTCCTTTAAAAGACATCCTGTCTTTCATGCTTCATCAATTTAACGCCTATCAACCGCCCTGCCTTCTCCTGGTTCTTGACCTGCCGTGACAAGACTGCGTCCAGACAGACAGTTCTGCGATTCCCGCTTTGACGGGTTACGGCCGGCACGCCTGCACACAAGGTCTTCATCTTGCAACGCAACTGCTCATCGGCGGACATCACACCCTTTTGTATGTAAGGAGAATAAAAATGAATAGCGCACAAGTATTGACGGTGGTTTGTATCGCAGGAGGCCTCGTCGCCGTGACGGCGTTGCCGTCCAAGGCTCAACATTCGAGCGGGGGAACACCTCCGACAGTAACGGAAGGAAAAGGAGGTACATCGAGTGGATCCTCCGGACAGGGACAATCAGGGCAGGGCCAGTCCGGATCCATGGGCACTCAAGGGACGACGGGAAGCTCATCCGGTGGCTCGCAAGGGGGCGGCAGCGGGTCGGGTGGTTCGGGATCGGGCATGGGTTCGGGATCGGGCATGGGATCAAGCTCCGGCGGAAGTATGGGCTCCGGCGGAACCTCGGGATCCAGTGGTGGCATGGGATCCAGCGGCGGCTCGGGATCCAGCGGCGGCTCGGGAGCCGGCGGAAGCGGAGGCGGGGGAGGCAGATAGACAACTGGTTAGGTTGTCCGGAGGCGAGGAACCGGCTATTCGGTTTCTCGCCTCCAGGCGCGGTTTCCCAGTCTGACCGTTAAAATTCATTGTACATAAGAGCGAACATTTCTCCAGGCTCCGGGCAACTCGCAGCGCTGCACCCGAGCTAGGCCGTTCAATCGCTTTTGAACTGCGGCCTGGTACTGCGGTCGCATGTGCTCAGAATTATCTCGCTGGCACCCCGATCATCACGATGCCACGCAGAAGTCTCGAATGAAACGGCTTCCGACGCACTAAATCCGCTCGTCACGGGCCGTGATTGATATCGAGTGTTTTTCGGTCGGTCATGGCCCTGCTGGAGTTCTTTCAGTCCAGTCGGAGGAAGAGAGCCTTGAATTTCAGGGGGACTGCGGCAGCATTCGCACGCCATGAAAATAAAAGGAGTACCTGTATGCCCAAGCAGCAACAACCGCCGCAACAGCAGCACCGTCGCCCCGGTCTGGAAACGGACATGACTCCCCGCCCGAAATCGGATGACCCTTCACATAGAGGTTCGGGAAAGCTCCTACGAAAGGTAGCCGTCATTACCGGCGGAGACAGCGGGATCGGACGCGCCGTGGCGATTGCGTTCGCACGCGAAGGTGCAGATATCGTGATCCTGTATCTGAACGAACATCAGGATGCCGAAGAGACCACAGGGCTCGTGGAAAAAGAGGGCCGGCGGTGCCTCGCCATCCCAGGCGACGTCGGGACGCCGCAATTTTGCACTGAGAGCGTGGATCGCACGCTTCGCGAGTTCGGTCACCTGAATATTCTGGTGAACAATGCGGCCGAACAGCATCCGCAGGACAGCATCACGAAGATATCTCCCGACCAACTGGAACGCACATTTCGAACGAATATCTTTTCTTTTTTTTATATGACTCAGGCGGCGCTCCCGCATCTGCCGGAAGGCAGCGCCATTATCAACACGACCTCCGTGACGGCCTATAAGGGCAGCGGGCATCTGCTGGACTATTCTTCAACCAAGGGAGCGATCGTGGCCTTCACCCGGTCTTTGTCCCAATCGCTGGCGGAGAAGCGAATTCGCGTGAATGCGGTGGCGCCGGGTCCTATCTGGACACCGCTCATTCCCTCGACCTTTCCCGAAGAAAAAGTTGAGACATTCGGTTCCAACGTCCCCTTAGAACGGGCGGGCCAGCCCGAAGAGGTCGCCCCGAGTTACGTGTTCCTGGCGTCGGACGATGCCTCATACATGACCGGACAGGTGCTGCACCCCAACGGCGGCACGGTGGTGAACGGGTAACGGTCGATTCGATCACATCAGTGATCATTCGACAATATGAAAGGGGGCCATCATGCCGCGGCGGACGCAGAATGCGACTGCATCAAAAAGGAGGGACAATGAAGCCTCGTCGGCTGACGCTGTGCAGATGCTGCAACAGGACCATCGTACCGGCCCCAATACAGGCCGCAATGAGGACAATCCGCTGCGGGAGCGGTGAGAACACCATCCCAGCCTGAACCAGATAAGGATAAGCACCGCGATTCGAGTCAGACAGGATCCGACTCACGTCACCAAGCGAATCAAGAAGAAGGACGGGGCAAGCAGGCGTGCGCACGGATAAGTGATCGCTCTATGTTTTTTCCTTGTTGAGGCGGTGGGCTGGTCACCACATAGCCGGATGATGGCCGGTTCAGGCCGGTCCAGAAGATAGCATCGCCAAGGACTCCATTATTGCAGGAGAACATCATGGCGACATTGTCTCAAGAGGAATTGAAATCGGTCATTGCGGCAGGCCAGGGTCCCGCGGTGTTTATTTTCTTACCAACCCATCGGGCCGGTCCGGAGATACAACAGGATCCCATTAGACTGAGAAATCTATTGAAGCAGGCGGAAAGCCGGTTGATTACAGAGGGAAGCCGCTCCGTAAATGCGCGAGAATTGAGCATGAGCAGCCTGGGGACGAGGAATTGATCGACCTGGCGGCCATGCCGACCGTACTCCAAGGCGGCACCGTCTATGCTTCCAAGCCGGAGGACATTCCGGGTCACGAACTACTCGCCGCTGTTTATCGATACTGAAAAGTATCCCCTGGTAATGAAGTTCATCGGGAACAAGCAGACTGGGAGGGACCATGGATCTACAGATCGAAGGACGCCACACAGGCGTGACGGCTGAATGGAGAGCGGACATCGAAGCGCGCGCGGCCGACCTGCATCCGGGACATGGCATGACGCATGCGCGGGTCACGCTGACGAAGCACGATCACCGAAAAGCTGAGGATTCTTACGATGTCCTCATCGTCGTTCAAGTCCCCGGGCACACGGTCACGGCAAGAAAGCAGCAGGACAGTTTTGAGGAAGCGATTCGGATTACCTTTGCCGCGATAAAAGTCGAGCTGGACAAGATTCGCGAGAAACGCACTTCGCATGACATTCGAACCAACGCGCCGCCGGAACGAGGCATCGTCAGCAAGGTCTTTCAAGGCGAGGGGTATGGATTCATTACCATGGAAGACGGCACAGACGTCTATTTCCACAGAAACGCGGTCCACGATCTCGCATTTGAAGAGATTGAAGATGGATTAGAGGTCAGCCTCAATGTCGAGCCGGGTGAGAAGGGTCCTCAGGCGACGACCGTCAACCCCGTGCCTTCCGTCACCCAATTGTATAGCGACAAAGGTTCGACCACATAGGCCGCCGGCTGCCCGGTTCACGTGCAATCGAGAGTCCCGTCTCCATGCATCTATCATCCATGAATTGCGGCATCTTCAGAGGCAATAGGGCGCGTTTTCCCCAGTGCGCTTCCTGATGGCCTCGCTCCAGCAGCCGTCGACCGAGGCTGTGGAATTCTTTGTTCCAGATGAGATACATTCGGCACAGATGTCGATCAGATGTCCGACACTTTGAATGACCAAAAAGGGTGACACGTGAAGGGACTCAACACATGAATGGACCGGAAAGAATGATCAAGCAATGGCCCGGCTCTTCTTATCCGCTGGGCGCCACGTGGGACGGCAAAGGCGTCAATTTTGCCATTTTTTCCGAGTATGCCACGGGAGTGGAACTGTGTTTGTTCGACTCGCCGGATGCCGAGAAGGAAGCCGAGCGTATCCGTTTCACCGAATATACGGATCATGTCTGGCATGCCTACCTGCCGGAAGTGTTACCCGGTCAGTTATACGGTTATCGGGTGTATGGCCCTTACGATCCCGGGCAAGGGCATCGTTTCAACTCCAACAAGGTGCTCTTAGATCCCTATGCCAAAGGGATCGGACGGGACGTGAAATGGGCGGACGAAGTCTTTGGTTACCGCCTCGGTGATGCGGAAGGTGATCTCTCCTTCGACGATCGCGATAGCGCAGCATATGCGCCACTGGCGATGGTAGTCGATCCGGCATTTACCTGGGCAGATGATCGCCCTCCACGGACACCATGGCACAAAACCATCGTCTACGAGCTGCATGTGAAAGGCTTTACCCAATTGCACCCGGCACTGCCTCAGGCGCTGCGCGGGACGTATGCGGGGCTCGCGTCAGAATCGGTCATCAAACACCTGACCGGCCTCGGCATCACTGCCGTCGAATTGGAACCCGTGCATTATTTCCTGAACGACCGGCATTTGCTCGAACGGGGGCTCACCAATTACTGGGGCTACAACACCCTCGGCTATTTCGCGCCTGCCAGCCGGTTCGCCGCCACGCATATTCAGCAAGACGCCGTTCAACAGTTCAAGATGATGGTCGCGGCATTCCACCAGGCCGGCATCGAAGTCATTCTTGACGTCGTGTATAACCACACGGCTGAGGGCACCCATCTGGGCCCGACCCTCTCCATGCGAGGCATCGACAACAGCGCGTACTACAAGCTGACGGAGGAAGATCGTCGTTATAACCTGGACTATACCGGCACCGGCAACTCCCTCAATGTCCGGCATCCACGAACCCTCCAGCTCATTATGGACAGCTTGCGATATTGGGTCACCGATATGCATGTGGACGGGTTCCGCTTTGATCTGGCGAGCACCTTGGCCCGGGGGCTCTACGAGGTGGACCGGCTGGGCGCCTTCTTTGACATCATTCACCAGGATCCCATTCTATCTCAAGTGAAGCTCATTGCCGAGCCTTGGGACGTGGGAGAGGGAGGCTACCAGGTTGGAAACTTCCCTGTCTTGTGGAGCGAGTGGAACGGTATCTACCGGGATAACGTCCGCAGATTTTGGAAAGGTGATAACGGACTCCTGTCCGAATTCGCCACTCGTCTCACCGGCAGCAGCGACCTGTACAAAGACGATGGCCGGAAGCCGTATGCCAGTATCAATTTCGTCACCTGCCATGACGGATTCAGCCTGCACGATTTAGTCAGTTACAATGAAAAACACAATGAAGCCAATGGCGAGAACAATCAGGACGGCGCGAATGACAACAATACCTGGAATTGCGGGGTCGAGGGGCCGACCGACGATCCTGCGATCAATGCGTTGCGAGCTCAACAACGACGCAATTTCATGACGACCTTGCTCCTCTCTGCCGGGGTGCCGATGATCCTGGCCGGCGATGAAGTAGGCCATACGCAACGGGGCAATAACAATACGTATTGTCAGGACAATGAAACGACCTGGATAAACTGGAATTTTACCGACGAGCAACGACAGTTTTTAGAGTTTGTTCGTGCGGTGATCGATGTCCGCCGGAAAGAACCGGTATTCCAGCGTCGCAAATTTTTTCAGGGGCGCCACCTCGAAGGCGCCGACGTACCGGACATCTCGTGGTTTCAACCATCCGGCCAAGAAATGACCGACGAAGCGTGGAATGCAGGGTTCGGTCAGTGCCTGGGAGTCCGGCTGCCGGGCGATTTGATCGGAGATGTCGATGAACGAGGCGAGCCGATCACCGGAGACTCCATTGTGCTGCTGATCAATGCCCACTATGAGCCCATACCCTTTTCAGTCCCGTCACAGGGTGAAGGACAGGCATGGGACCGCTTGATTGATACGGCTGATCCATCGGGAAGCGGCGCCAAGTATAAAGGGAACGAAACGTACGAGCTCAAGGGTCGCTCGATGGTCGTCCTGCGATCGAAACCGCT
This sequence comes from Nitrospira sp., assembly GCA_013696305.1. Taxonomy (GTDB): domain Bacteria; phylum Nitrospirota; class Nitrospiria; order Nitrospirales; family Nitrospiraceae; genus Nitrospira_A. The sequence goes on along the minus strand of JACCYV010000252.1, from coordinate 540 downwards.
CGGCGCGCAAGGATCCTCCATGTTGGCGGCCTCCGAGGAACAGGCGCGCTAAGGGGCCGGGCGACCACAGCAGCGGTTTCGCCGGCTCGTCCATTCACGCTTGAAAGGCACGGCGCACGAATTGTCGTGGACAATACGATGGGTTTGCAGCGATCACTCATGAGCGCGATTCGTGCAACCCTCAAGACGTCTTCGGAGGCTGATATGGAGAAGAAGGATCTGGAGCGGCCTTCGCCGCAGAAGGGACGAAATGTATTACAGCGATCCTGCGTGTCCGGAAATGCGGCAGGCCTTCTTATGGCCGTCGCGATTGGAGCCGTCAGTCAGACCGTCACCGGCCGAAGCGCGCCTGGATTCAATGCCATTAGCCACATGGTATGGGGAGAGCGGGCAGCACGGCAGCCTGATTGGTCGCCGGGCTATACCGGCATCGGATTGGTGCTGAACCAGCTTGCGTGCCTCTTCTGGGCCGGCTGTTATGAAGCGATGGACCATCGACAGACTGATCTGCCGGCTCGACCGGTCATCCTCGCCTGCACG
>JACCYV010000246.1 GCA_013696305.1 Nitrospira sp. | reverse complement strand
ATAGCCCTCCTTGGCCTGTTATGGTCACGAATCTTTCAATCTCCAGTGGCGCAATACTTGCCGTTTTTTGCAATCGGACACGTCATCTGGATTTGGTTCTCAGCGCAGATAAATGACGCCTGCACAGGCTTTACGCAGTTTGAGCACATCATCAAACATACGAGGCTGCCGTATCCGACCTACCTTCTCCGCCTTTGCGTGCGGCACGGCCTTATTATGTCTCACAACGCTATTGTCGTGGTGGCCGTACTCATACTCTGCCAAACCGGTCTCAACGCAGTCTCCTTCCTGGCTCTGGTGGGTCTCGCTCTCGTTACCATAATTTGCGTCTCTTTATCCATTCTTATTGCTATTTGCTGCACGCGTTACCGCGATCTTTCGCCGATTGTTGCGAATAGCCTTCAGGTGTCGTTTTTTCTGACTCCCATCCTGTGGGAGCCGAGCGCCCTAAGATCGTTAGCCTGGATAGCTCAACTAAACCCTTTGTACCATTGGATTGAGGTCATTCGTCAGCCGTTACTGGGTTGTCTCCCAGATACGACACATTACCTATGGACGATGGGCTCAATTGGCGCGCTTGGGATGTCGTGCCTCTGGCTTCTCGGCCGGCAGCGAGACCGAATCGCATATTGGATGTAGTTTTGATGCCGTCTGTCCATGCGAGTCGCATCGTGGTTGAGTTTCCGATGTATAGCATCGATCATCGATCATTCAAGCACCAACTCATCCAGTCTGCCACCGGGGGCCGGATCGGGCAGCGAGGCAAAGTCGCTGTCGTCCGGGCTCTCGATGAAGTGTCCTTCCAGTTGAACCCGGGGGACCGCCTCGGATTGCGGGGCGACAACGGTTCGGGGAAAACGACGCTTCTCCGTGCAATCGCAGGAATCTATCCGCCTCTGTCAGGCCGTTTGGACGTCGTAGGCAGTATCGCGTCCCTGATTGATTGCAACCTCGGCATGGAAGGGGAGGCGAGTGGCGTCGAGAACATTCGAATGCGGGGCATTCTTCTCGGTCTGTCTCGACGGGAGACCGACAACCTGCTGGACGATGTTGCTCAATTCACACAATTGGGAAGTTTTCTTTCTATGCCCGTTCGGACCTATTCGGCCGGTATGCATTTGCGACTAGGATTTGCGGTCTCGACGGCCATTGAGGCCGATATTGTGCTGATGGACGAATGGTTGTCGGTAGGTGATGCTGATTTTCAGAAACGTGCCGAGGAACGCCTCATGCGATTTTTGTCCCGCTCGAAGATCTTGGTGCTAGCCTCCCATTCTGAACAGCTGCTCAGCAATGTGTGCAATCGAATCATTCATCTTGAACGTGGTCGTGTTCGAGCTGCATGGAGCCAAGAAGCCCATGACGCTGTCTATCAGGTAGGACTGGCTCCTCAATTAGAAACTGGGGACCACCTCTAGGAGTCACTAAATGCATACTAAGGATGCGGCTAGCATGACCATAAATTCTACTTTGGCCTCCAGTGAGGTCTTAGCGACGTCGAAGTCCATAACGGACACCACTCTCGTGCTGCTGGCCGGGGGCCACGTTCGTCAGGACTATGTCAGCCTTATGGATGTCACATCTCCGGCTATGCTCCCCTACATGGGGAGACCGCTAATTTATATAGCCGTCCTTAGTTTCCTTAGACTGGGCGGGAATAAGGTTCTTGTCGTCATACCAGAGAGTGAGCGAAGAGTGGAGGCATTTCTTCGGTCTTCCTTTGGTGGCCGAATAACGTTGACCATTGTTCGTGCCCCAAGCCTGCCAGGGGCTACGCCTCTAGGTTCACTGAAAGCGGCCTTGAATGTCGCCACCCAGTCTGGATCCCTTGACGCCGCCATGCTTATTGCGCATGGCGACTGCTGCTACGGCCTGGAGCCGTTTCCAATGGAACGCCCCATAGTGTTCACCTCCGACTACATTGACTCGGATAAATACTCGTCCATTTATGTGACCGAGGATGGCTATGCGTTCGAGGAGGCATGGGCCGGCAAAAAACTGGTTCGCCAGCCCGGCCAAACGGCGACAGCGCAGTTCACGGACATTGGTCTCTACTATGTTCCGTCGATGAACGATGCTTACTTGGCCCTTAAAGGATCCTCCCTGCCTGTCTCCACAGTTGGAGGCTTGCTGTTTCACTTGTATGGTCGCCAGATCGCCCTACAAAGCCTCCCCGTATGGTCAGACCTGGGTCATCTCGATACTTCGGCCAACATTCGCAACCAGGTGCTGGATACACGAGAATGCAATCAACTTGATATCGATGAAATGCGCGGATTGATCACCAAACGGGGCAGGAATCATGAAAAATTATTGCAGGAGATCAATTATTACAACCGCTTGCCGCGAGAGCTGACGGCATATTTCCCGAGAATGCTGGAGAGCCGGATAGGGAAAGATGTGTCATACACCATTGAGTATTACGGCTACAAAACCTTATCGGAGTACTTAGTCTTCTATGAAGTACCGACCCCGGTCTGGCGTCAGGTGTTGACGAAGATTCTCGCCATACACGCGGCCTTCGCGTCGAGGCGCGAACCTCCCATAGGCGCCGATCGGGTTTTCGAGTTCTACTGGGGAAAGATAGAGACTCGGCTCGGTGACCGGCAACATCTTACAGCCATCTTGTCTTTATTGGAGGCAGAAGAAGTTGTGATCAATGGGTCCATTTACGCGGGGTGGAGAACGTGTCGTCCCGTAATACAAAGACGCATCCACGACATCGCGAGTCGATGCTTCATTACCTCAATTCATGGCGACCTTTGCTGCAGTAATATCCTCTATGATCCACGAACGAGGCTCATCAAGCTCATCGATCCACGAGGCGAGTTCTTTGAAGAGGGCTGCAGCGGCGACCCACGCTATGATTTGGCTAAACTGCTCCATTCGTTCCATGGCGGATACGACTTCATCCTGCACGAGATGTATGAACTCAATGTTGTGCGCAAAAACCAGTACGAGATGACATTACTTCGTTCTGATTCAGCTCGCGAGGCAGAGGCAGTTCTTTTTCAAATCTTGGGCATGTGGAAGGAGTACGAGCTAAAGGACTTGCTCCTCCTCGAGGCTCTCTTATTCCTGACGATGCTTCCCCTTCACTCCGATGACGCCAAGCGGCAGACTGCCCTTTATCTGAGAGGACTCATTTTACTGCAGGACGCGCTTCGCGAGCGTCCTCCTAAATGTAAATAAGGTTGTGCTGGAGGCGGGTATGGTTCCGCTGAAGAAAGCAGCTAGATGAATATCGTGGTGCCAATGGCGGGAGCCGGTTCTCGCTTTACTAGAGCCGGGTATGACCTGCCAAAGCCGCTTATTCATGCATTTGGCGAACCGATGTATCGCCACGCCATTAGATCGCTTCCCCTCCATATGGCAGAAACCCTTGTCTGCATTATTAGATCCGATCGCCACTCAGCCATACTTCGGGATGATATCGAAAAAGAGTTCTTCCAGTATCACCCGATCGTCGTGGAGATTGATCACCAGACACGCGGACAGGCGGAGTCCGTACTTTGGGCCAAAGACTATGTCACGTTACATCACCCCATTCTTGTGCACAACGCGGACAGCGCGTTCCAGTTGCGTAGCATGGATCAATTTCCTCCTGTGGCTGCCGATGGAGCCCTTCTGCTGTTCCGCGGTACCGGCGCTAAGTGGAGCTATGCCGCTGTCGACGAACATTGGCGTATCAGCCAGGTTACAGAGAAAGACCCCATTTCACAATTCGCCTCGTCTGGAACATACTATTTTCGCTCTGCGGCCCAAATGGTGGACCTCATCGTCAAGTCGATGCGACGCGGGGACACAGTCAATGGCGAGTACTATCTAGGTCCGCTCTATAATCAAATGATCGCCGAAGGCGGTTTTATCAAAGGATATGAAGTGGAGCACTTCGTCAGCTTCGGTACACCCGAAGATCTGGAGAACTCGGAAGCGAATGCATCTGATGCAGAGATGATCAAACATTTACAGACGCGCATGTCCGCGACCCCTAAACGTGGTAAGCAGGACGCAGGGTCACCTTACTCCAAGCCCCTAGGCTTACGCGAGCGACAGAGTTGACGGAGATGCCATGAGGCGTTCGGCTACTACTGCGCAGCCCCGTAAAGTTGCGGTATTGTTGTACGGAATGCTGCGCACCTTCGAGGTTACGGCCGGCTCATTTCATCGTCACGTCGTAGCGCCCAACAATGCCGATGTTTTTTATTTCGGCCCTGCCCGATCTGATGTCCCCACTAAACTACACAGCGGTCGTCTCGATTACTTTGGCAATCTAAAAAAGAACCCCAAAGGCTCGGTTGATCCTGTGAGCCTGGTGAACCGGGAATCTTTTCTGAAGGCCTATAGCCCCACGATTCGTGACTACCATTTCCATGATCTTGACTCGGCGGAATTTCTTCGCCAGGGAGCTATCGTGGCATCCCGCGAGTGGATCTTCGGTCTTAATCCTGCCCGTATTTTTTCGATGGTCTTTAATATCGAGGGAGCCGTTAATTTATTACAGGAATACGAAGGAACTCAGGGCATGTCATATGACGCGGTAGTGATCACGCGTCCTGACATCGGATTTTTTTCACCTATCCAGGCCCGGGCGAAACCTGGATTCTTGCATATTCCGAGCGGCGAGGGCTTTGATCACTGGGGGCGTAAGCACACCGGTAACGCCCGGGTCCTATATTATAAGAATGTCGAGACAGGTGATTTTGTCGAG
>JACCYV010000213.1 GCA_013696305.1 Nitrospira sp. | reverse complement strand
GTGGCCTATCACGAGGATACCGATCGGGTCATTGAGGTCATGCAGGCCGTCGGTGAGGAACTTCGCCGGGATGGGCAGTTCGGTCCGCTGATGATCGAACCGATCGAAGTGGTGGGGGATCGAGAACTTTGCCGACTCTGCCGTGATCCTCCGTGCCCGCATCAAAACGAAGCCGCTCGAACAGTGGAACATCGGGCGTGAATACCGGCGCGGTCTCAAGAAGGCGTTCGAGGCTCACGCGATCGAGATTCATTTTCCGCACCGGACGTTATCTATGGGTGAAGCTAGCTCTCCGTTCAAAGTCGAGGTCGTCGCCGGACCGGGAATGGTAAACCCTCATACTCATTCTGAAGATGTCAGTGATAAGAATGCCGGCCTGACTCAGCGGCATACTAAGGAGCATGATTTTTCTCTCTGGTGCATGATGGTCTGAGCCGGGACGCCATCGGAGGATTGATCATGACGTACCACGCCCTCATCTATGGCACTTTAGGGCGTGTGTGAAGCGTGGACGCCTGTCATGAAGATGGAGCGTGACCCATATCTCGGGACAAGCCTCACGTTCCACGGCTCGCCCTGTGAAGTTCGATCCATTTAGAGTGGGCACGCTTCACCTGCGAGTTGGTCCTCCACTCAGAGAAATATCACCCGATCTGTCTCTCCTTCTCTGCGACGATCCCCCAAGATTGTGTGCCAACCTGAAGCACGATTGTGATCCGACGAAAAAATTTCAATAGCGAGGAGTATTATGTTTCGAGACATGTTATAAGCAACTCCTTCGCAGGTCATTGGCTTCCAAGAGATACGTATTGCATTGCCTGACTCTACAGTCAGACGGAGGCGTATTTATCCGAGCGAGCGAATAAATCGCGCGGTGCAATAGGCGTGATATTAAGCAAGCTTCATTGGGGCCAATGATTTTACGGGCACCCACTCGACAGACCATTGTGCCCGTCATCAAGAAGGAGAGGAGGCCTTGATCGCTTGCGTGAAGGAGATTGCAGAACAGGTGCCAGGCGTGAGGCTGCAAAGCATACAGATGCCTCCATTCGTGCCGACCGATCGGGTACATGGACCAGGGTAGAGATGCCGCAGCGTTTGTGCCGAATGTGTGTGATCGTACTGAGTGTCCTGCTGTGGATGATGGCGTCACCGGTCTGGTCTCAGGTCATTCCGTTGCCACCTAAACCGCCTCAATTGCCGACTGTTCCGCCTCCGGTCCAGCCCCCGGGACTCGAAATGCCGTCACCGCGTCCTCCGAGCGTTCCCGGCACATCTGCAACGAGTCCGAAGATCATGGTGAAGGATATTCGAGTCGTGGGGAGCACGGCCTTCATGCCGTCGCAGCTGGCCGAAGTCACGGCGCCCTATACCAATCGCGAGTTGACGGCTGAGGATCTAGAAGCGTTGCGGCTGGGCCTCACCTACTATTACATCAATCACGGGTATGTGACCTCAGGGGCGGTGGTACCGGAGCAGGATGTCGCGGACGGCATCCTGACAATGCAGATCATTGAGGGCAGGATCACGGCGGTCAATGTCGAAGACCTCAAATGGTTTCGTCCCGTCTATTTTCAGAGCCGTATCAATTTGGCCGCAGGGCCTCCGCTGCATGTGGGTGAGTTGGAAGATCGACTGCGGATCATCCAGTCCAATCCGCGTATCGAACGAATCAATACCGAACTTCTTCCAGGTTCGGCAATAGGAGAAAATACCCTCAACGTGAAAGTGAAGGAAGCGAATCCGTTGAAGGCCTGGTTGGAGTTTAATAACTACCAGTCCCCGGTCGTCGGCGCAGAGCAAGGATTTGTCACCCTCGCCCACCGAAATCTCCTGGGATTCGGTGACACGCTCAATCTACAGTATGGCCGGTCTGCCGGCGTGAATCCTCTGCTCAATTTCCGGTATGAAATCCCGGTGAGCCCTCGTGATACGACGATCGCCCTCCAATATCGCCGTTTTGATTTTGCGGTCAAAGAGGATCCCTTTGAAGAATTGGATATCAAGAACAAGGCCCAAATCTTCGGGATCTCCGTCAGACATCCCGTCTATCGAACCGTTGAGCAGGAGTTCGCCCTTTCGCTGACGGGTGAACATTCACGCAACGAAAGTTTCCTGCTGGGATCCCCGGCCGAATTGATCGCCGGCTCTCCCGGCGGTCGATTCCGAGTGACGGCGCTACGCTTCGGTCAGGAATATGTGAAACGCTCCGCCGATCAGGTGTTCTCGGCTCTCTCGCGATTGTCGGTCGGAGTCGGAGCAATGGGCGCCACCTCCAATGGTGATCCCACTCTGCCGGATGCACGGTTCTTTAGCTGGTTGGGCGAGGCGCAGTGGACTCGACAGCTTCCGTTTCTGCGAACGCTCTTGATCAGCCGGGGGGTCGTGCAGCTGTCGAACGATCATCTCTTTCCCCTCGAGCAGATTGCGGTCGGGGGACGGTACAGTGTCCGTGGGTATCGTGAGTTCACGCTCATTCGAGACAATGCCGCTATGGGTTCAATTGAGGCGCGGGTTCCTGTCTATGCGACCAAGGCAGGCGTCGATTCGGTATTTCTGGCGCCGTTCTTCGATTTCGGCCATGGGTGGCAGACGACGGTGGCGACTCCCGGTACGCCGCCCAAAACACTGGCCAGCGTCGGCATCGGCGCCATCTGGAACTTTTGGCGCGGGAGCCATTTCGAAATTTATTATGGGAAGCAATTGAAGCGGTTTGACACCGAGCGAGATAACCTTCAGGACCAGGGCGTCCATCTCCAAGTGGTCGTGGAAGCGTTTTGATCGGGGGTGCACAACGAGATTGCCGCTGATTGACGTTGCGAAGTGGTTAGGGTAATACAGGAGGTCCGTCCTCTCTACCATCCGAGGAGAATCGCCATGATGATTCACACCGCAGGGCCGTCGATAGTGGCCCAGGGGTTACTCACCATTCTGTTGTATGTGGGGTACACCGCCTCAGCCGCCCATGCGCAGACTACGAACATTGTCGCCACTCCGCCGGGAGTCGGCGGCCTTGGCACGTCCCTCAGCACCTCGGGCAACACCACGAACATCACTGGCGGGACGAGGCCCGGAGGCGGACCTAATCTCTTTCATAGCTTCAATCAATTCTCGGTGGGGACAGGAGAAGTCGCGGCATTTGTGAATCCCGGCGGAGTATCCAATATCATCAGCCGGGTGATGGCCGGTGGATCACCGTCGAATATCTATGGGACCATTCAGGCGCTGAGCACGAATCTGTATTTCCTCAACCCTGCAGGGATCGTGTTTGGCCCGGCTGCTCATTTGAATGTGACCTTTTCTGCCTATTTCAGTACGGCGCCGCAATTGCGCCTCAGCGGGGGCGGGATTTTCTCTGCTACCACTCCTGCGTTGGATGCGACGTTATCGGTCGGCTCGCCGGTGTCGTTTGGCTTTCTCGGGCCCGGGCCTTACAACCCGATCGTACTTTCCTCCGGAACCGTTCTCCAAGCCAACGTGGCGGTTGGATTGATTGGGGGAACCATTCAAATTAATGGATCAAAAATTACCGCGCAGAGAATTATTGTAGGCAGCACTGCCTCGGTTGGGGACATTAGCGCGCAGCCGGCGGTTGTGGATCCCTTCTCTGGCGCCGTGGGGAATGGCCAAGTTCAGGCCACGCCTGGCACGCTGCTCCTCGCAGGAGGCGGGGCCGTGATACCTGCGTCGGTGGACGTCTTTCCTAGCACCATTACAGTGCCGGCCGGATCTCAGGTCAATAGGACGATTGTCCCCGGGACTCAACGGGTCACCCAACTCGAGGTCGTGGGTCCTTCGGCCAGCAACCTGTCGCCACTTTCATTTGTTACGTCGACGGTAACAACCCCTAATTTGATCGACCCAGTAGTATTCCTCAACCGTGCGGCGGTCATGCTCCCGCAACAGGTTCCGGCCGCACCAGCTCTCTTGTTGGCCAGCCGGTGCGCCGCGCAGAATGATGGTCGGTTCAGTAGCCTGGTTCAAGCCCCGCGGGATGTGACGCCTTCGCAGCCGGGTGTCGCTCTGGCGGCTCCGGCGGTGCTGCAGGAAGTGGAGACTGAGTCGGAGGCTCCGGCCATGCCGACGGCACAGGGGTACAATTTTATAACCGCACCAGTGATCGAACCATGGCAGGGGTGCTAGCCCGCGACCAGGAGGACATCATGCCTATGATGCGTAAGAATGTTGTTTGCGGCGCCCTGAACGGCGGGATGATGCCCGCCTCTCTCTGCCTCAGACTCGTTCGCTCTTTGCCATTAATGGCTCTTGGGTGGGGAGTGGGAATGCTGGCACTCACCGGACTGGTCTGGCCTGCCTTTGCGGAGCCGATGAGTTCGTCCATGACGTCATCGGCTCAAGAAATGCATGAGGCGCGCGCACGGTTTCAACATGGTGGTTTTGCGCAGGCGGCGAGACATTGGATGACGGCAGCGCACCTGTACGAAGAGCACGAACAGCCAAAGGAACAGTGCCAGGCTTTGATCAATTTGTCGCACGCGCTCCAGCAAGAGGGGCAGATTCGCCGGGCGCAGGGGACCTTGCAGACGGCGCTCAAGCTCTCGGAGCAGATAGGCCATCGGCTACTGACGGCCACGATCCTCGGGCAACTCGGAGCCACGTCGCACATCTTAGGGAAAGAGGAGCCGGCGACAGAACATTTGACCAAAGCGCTGGCGCTGGCGCGTGAGGAACAGAACCCTGCGCTCGTCGCCGGTGTGCTCAACGATTTAGGGAATACGCTCGTGGCCCGCCACCAGTTTGCCGAAGCGATCGACGTCTATGCGGAGAGTCGGAGCATTGCGCGGGAGACCAACCAGGCTGCTCTGGCTGTGACGGCTCAGATCAACGGGGCGGCGGCCCTTCTGCACGACCAACAGTTGACCGACGCAGAACGACAATTCGATCAGGCCCTGTCGGAGGCGCAGTCACTGGCGGATAGCCAGGCAAAGACCGCGGGGTTACTCAATATCGGTCTCGGATATCAGGACCTTCACTCGGCAGTCATGGGTTCCCGGCAACCGTCCCAGAGCGAACGGCAGTTGGCAGGCAGGAAACAGGATGTGGGCAGTGGTGCCATACGGGGAGGGGCCACTTCAGCGTCGGGTGCGATGCCTGACAGGCTCTTGTGGCAATCGTCCGACGCGTTTATCGCTGCCGGCGAGGTGGCGATGCGGACAGGTGATGCGCGCGGACAATCGTATGCCTGGGGATACCAGGGTGAATTGCTTGAGAAGGAGCACCGAAACATCGAGGCGTTGGAGTCTTCGCGAAAGGCTACCTTTGCAGCCCAGAAGGTGAATGCGCCAGAAGCGCTGTACCGCTGGCAATGGCAGACCGCACGGCTGCTGAGAGCCGGCGGCAAAGACGATGAGGCATTGGCGGCCTATCAGCGCGCGGTGACGCTGTTGAAACCGATCCGATACGAGTATTCCGTCGGGTATCAAAATCGGCACCACTCGTTCTACGATTCCGTGGCTCCGCTGTTTATGGAATACGAAAACGTCTTGCTGCGACAGGCCTCGGCGGCGAAGACTCCGGAGCAAAGCGAGCAGTGGCTCGCGCGGGTGAAAGACACGGTCGAAACGTCTCATGCCGCCGAATTGCAGGATTATTTCCAGGAAGATTGTGTCGGCGCAGTACCAACTTACGGCCGTAAGGCGACGATTCCGCCGGGGACGGCTGTGGTGTATACGATTTCGTTTCAGGATCGCCTTGAGTTGGTGGTGGAAACGGCAGACGGCCTGAAACAGGTGACGGTTCCCGTCAGCCGGGATAAACTGACGCAGGAAATCCGGACGTTCAGGCGATCGATCCAGGACCATCGATCGCAGAACTACCTGCTTCCCGCTCAGGCATTACATGGATGGCTGGTGGCGCCACTGCAACGGGACTTGCAGGCGGCTGGGATTACCACTCTTGTGATGGTGGCTCAAGGATCGCTCCGGACGATTCCGGTCGGCGCGTTGCATGATGGCCGGCAGTTTGTCGTGGACAAGTTCGCCGTGGCTGTCACGCCCAGTCTGGAACTGACCGATCTGGGTTCCGGCCCGCGTCGAAAGGGGACCCTCTTATCCGTTGGCTTGACCGAAGCCGTGGAAGGGGTGCCCGCTCCGCGTTATGCGGAAGCCGAAGTCCAAGCCATCAGAATGCTGTACGGCGGGAATCTTCTGATGAACAGACAGTTTTCTGAACCCTCTCTTGAGGAGGAAATCAAGGATCAGGGAGTGGGAATTGTTCATGTGGCTTCCCATAGCGTAGTGGCGAGTGACCCACGGAATTCGTTTGTGCTGGCCCACGACGGCAGGATTACCATGGATCGATTATCGCAACTTGTCGGGCTGCAGCAGTATCGGCAACAGCCACTGGATTTGTTGACCCTCAGTGCCTGCGAAACCTCAATAGAAGACGATCGCGCCGCTCTCGGTCTGACCGGTGTCGCAGTCAAGACCGGCGCGCGGAGTGCATTAGCCAGTCTCTGGATCTCTGAGGAAACCACCTCTGAACTCGTATCCGAATTCTATCGACAATTACAAGATTCTACCCTGTCGAAAGCGGTGGCGCTTCAGCGGGCGCAGCAGAAAATTCTAGCCCAACGCGGCCACAGCCACCCGAGCTTTTGGGCAGCTTTCCTCTTAATCAATAACTGGATGTGATGCAGAGTGGTCTCGATCGCTACGGAGAGGGGGGCGGATTGAACATCCGGTCAGATCCGGGCATGTTGAGTGATGTGCATGCGACTCTTGAAGGCGTTGTGGTATGACTATCGTGGGGTGGATCTGATTCGAAGGACGATTCCGAATCTCTGACGGGAAGATCACGACGTTATAGTTTTTTACCTGTCATGATCTCATAAGCCTCCTCGATCGTGTTCACCTCCCGGACCAGCACCATTGATTCGAGATTGTGTGCAACACGATTGATTCGAGGTGCATAAAACTGGCCTCGCGGAACCAAAAGGACACGGTATCCTGCGCGAACCGCCGCGGTGGTTTTTTTCAGCTACGTGGGTCACCTGACCGATCGTGCCGTCCGCTTCCAGCGTCCCGGTGAGGGCGATGCCCTGATCAACGCATCTCCCTTGAGTAGGGCAAGAAAGCCGATCGCCAAGGCGGTTTCCGCAGTCGACCCATCTACGCTCAGCGGGCCGGCGAATGTGGCGAGCAAGGACACGATCCCGGTCGGATGGACCGATGGTGCGAGGCGTTCGACGGCGAACCGGAAGGCGCGTTGAACCGATCCCATCCCCGCGTGTCTGACGGGCACCTGGCTGCGCCCCCATCGCAAGGTCAACGGGTCAGGTTGACCGCCCTCGTCCCATTTCATCACGAACGTCGGGAAGCTCAGCTGCTGGTCCGTGGCCGTCGCGACGGAGATGGGAACCGTGACGGTCCGGCTTGCGAAGGCTGTTGAAGGAAGTAGCGGCAGAAGACCGGCCAGTAATAAGGCGACCGCTGCCACAATCAAGGACGATCCTGTGTGGCTGTGAGTGGCCGGCGCGCGCATGTATTAAGTCTAGATGAGGGTTGTTGATTGTCAAATCAGACGCGGCCCCGGTTGCGAGGCAGCTGTCGCCTATCGCCGTCCGGCGGATGAACGAGTCAGACAAGCAGGGAACATACAGAGGTCTTATTCCCGGCTCTGCCGATTCCCAACTGAAAAATCCGGGATGGCTGATGACAGCACGGCATGATGCCTCTTTCAGCATCCGCGTGGTACTCTCTGACGGCCTCGCGCTACACAGATCCGAAGGTTGTCGGGGGAAGGAGAGCCGATGCCAGCCTCAGGTGCGATTCTTATCACCGGAGCTTCTTCGGGAATTGGAGCGGCCTGCGCGCGCTATCTCGATGAACGAGGGCTCACGGTATGGGCGGGCGTTCGACGGCAAGAAGATGCTGACGAGCTTGCGCGTCTGACCTCGACTCGCCTGCATGTCTGCATGCTGGATGTCACGGATCCGGAATCCATCGCTGCGGCCGGTCGGACCTTGACGGAGGCCCTCGGTGAGAAAGGGTTGGCGGGTCTCGTCAATAATGCCGGCATCTCCGTTGCCGGACCGCTTGAACTACTGCCGTTATCCGAAGTACGCACGCAGTTCGAAGTCAACGTGATCGGCGCACTTGCGATGACGCAAACTCTCTTACCGCTGTTGCGGAAGGGACGCGGCCGGATTGTCAATATCAGTTCGATTGCCGGCCGGGCGGCGACACCGTTTCTTGGCGCCTATTGCAGCTCGAAGTTTGCGCTCGAGGCGATGAGCGACGCCTTGCGCTTGGAGTTGTCGCCGTGGGGCATCGCGGTTTCGCTGGTGGAGCCTGGCGCGGTGCAGTCGCAGATCTGGCAACGTGCCACGATGTCCGCCACGCGTATTCTCGAAGGAGTGGCGCCGGAGTTATTCCGACTTTATGAACAGCCTTTGTCTCGCATGCAGAACGTGATGGCCCGGGCAGCCTCGCGGGCCATTCCAGCGGAGATTGTCGCGCATGCCGTGGCGCACGCGTTAACCGCTGCCTGTCCCCGGGTGCGGTACCTGGTCGGCAAGGACGCACGATTCAGAGCGCTGCTGAAATGGGCCTTGCCTGATCGTGTTCAGGATCGTCTGCTTGCGTGGTACTTGGGATTCCCACATCATGTATAGACCAAGACCTCTGGGGCCAAGTGGAGGAACGGTCGTGGACAGAATAAGGCCCTGTCATGTCTGAACCAGGACTGGTCAGGTCGGCGGGGGGGGTGGTGTTGCGGCAAAACGACGTGTTGCTGATCCGCGTGTCCGATCTCAAAGGTCGTCCCATCTGGTCTTTTCCTAAGGGGCGACTGGACGCAGGCGAAACTCCCGCCCAGGCTGCGGTGCGAGAAGTGTTAGAAGAAACAGGTTGGCGTTGCCGGATTGAGGCGGACCTCTCGACCAGCGAATATTGGTTTCAACGAGATGGACGGCGATTCCGTAAAACGGTCGTATGGTTTAGAATGTCGCCCCTCGAACAGTCTGGCGTTCCTGACGGAGAAGTGGAAGAGGTGCAGTGGGTGAATCGTCAAGAAGCGCTCGGACGTCTCAGCTACGCATCGGACGTGGCGTTATTGTCGCAAGCCCTCGCGCACGGACCTTGCGGGTGATGACGCAGTGACCTGGCCTCTCGTCAGCCGTCTGGAAGGCGTAAAATGCCTGTGCCTGCCAGATGCCCGCCTGCAACCTGTCAATCTTGACAAGCCGGGCACCCTTTACTAGACTTCCCTCCATCGGGTCCCTGTGCCTCGCCTGACAAGGCAGTGACCTGCTGGTACTTGCTTCACCACACGACTTGGCAACATCAGAAGAACGTCAGCCAGCGGCGCGTTCGTCACGTATTCCTCATCGTTCATCTGAGGGCCCGCCTGTGTATAGTCTGGCTCGCTTCTCCTTGCTGGAAATGACCGAATGTTCGGCCGTGTTGCGGCAGTTGGGTGAACAGTCGAGTTCGCTGCGGGAGGCTGCTTCGCGAGCGGTGGACTATCTCTACGCCACCCTCGGGAATCCCGATACGAACACGCGCGATTGCATCCTGGTGCGGTGCTTTAAGACCATCTCCTACAGCCGGTTGGACCCGGCGACTCAGCAGGTTGCCCGTGAGAAGCTGGGGGGTATTACTCCATTTGCAGACCTGAAGTGCTTTACGCTCATCGCCACGGCTGGTGAGCAGCCGGATTGGAATCAGATTGAACGTTCCCATCGCTACCGGGTGATTCCGATGGTCGACGCCGACTTCGTGAAGCAATTTCCCATGTTCTCACAGCTGTTGCACCAGTTCGGGGTGTCTGCGGCCTTCGACGTGACGCCTCAGGGTGAGTGGTTGGTGGATGAAGATGAGAAGACGTACAACGTGTTTTATGTACCTGATGCCGTGGCCAGTCCCTATGTGCCGGTTCAAGATGATTTTGTCCGGAAATATGGCGTGAAATCGGTCTTATGTTTCGGCGGGATGCTACCGTCCCGTGATTTGTTCGCCGTGATTTTATTTTCTCGAACGCCGGTGCCTCGGGACACCGCGACGCTGTGCAGGTCGCTCGCGCTCAGCGTGAAGTCCTCATTGCTGGCCTTCGATGAATCGGGTGTGCTGGATGCGACGGAGGACCAACGATCGGCGACAGAGTCCGGAGCGATCGCTAAGCAGGCAGCGAGTGCACGGTATCAGTCTCGCGTAGCCGTCGCCGAACAACTGCTGAGGGTATATGAGAATGCAGTGCGGACACAATCGGCGGGGATAGCCCGGGCTCAGCAGGGATTCCGTGAACGGGCCGACGCCTTGGAGCGATCCGAGCATGCGTTGCTCGAACAAACTCGCATTGTGAACTCGATTTTGCGGAGTATGGGCGATGGCGTGGTCGTGACCGACAGAGTGGGACAGTTGGTGGTCGCCAACCCTGCCATCGAAAGTATTCTCGGCATTGCACCCGGTACGGTCTCTCCGACGGAATGGACGCAGCATTATCAATTCTTCCATGCCGACACCGTGACGCCTTTTCAACGGCAAGAATGGCCGCTGGTCCGCGCGCTCAAGGGGGAGAAGATCGATTGGCTGGAGGTCTATATGCGGGCTTCGCACGACGCTCCCGGCCGCTGGATTAGTATCAACGCCCGATCAGTGACGGACGCTGACGGCGTCCTGTGTGGAACTGTCGCCGTGTTTCATGACATCACCTGGTTGAAACGCGCGCAGGATGCGTTGTTTGAATCGGAAGGTCGCTTCCGAAGTGTGGTGGAAGGGGCTCGCGACATCATTTTCACCATTTCGGTCGATAGCTCGCTCACCTCGCTCAATCCCGCCTTCGAATCGGCCACCGGCTGGTCGCGTTCGCAATGGATGGGAGAGCCGTTCGTGGCTCTTTTGCATCCCGATGACGCCGGGTTCAGCCAAGATGTCGTGCAGGCGATCCTTGAACGTGGGACGCCATTGACGTGCTCCATGCAAGTCAGCATGAAGCAGGGAGGGTACATTACGGGAGAGTTTGTCGGGACACCGCAAGTTCGGGAGGGTCGTGTGGTCGGGGTATTGGGAATTATCCGTGATGTGACCGAACGGCGCCGGATCGAAGATGCGCTGCGTGTCGGCGAGGAACGGCTGCGCTCCATCGTCCAATCGACGACAGATGCCATTGTGCTGGTCAATGCGCTCATGAAAGTGGCATTCTGGAACAAGGGCGCCGAGGAGACCTTCGGCTATACGGTTGAGGAAATTATCGGACAGCCCGTGACCATGATTATTCAGGACCGGCATCACGAGCATCTCATGCGCCATGTGCAGCGGGTTCGGGTGCTGAACGGCCCGCATTTGGTGAGTAGGACACTGGAACTCGTCGGCCGACGAAAGGACGGAAATGATTTTCCATTGGAACTGAGTGTCACCTCCTGGAAAGGAAAGTCCGATCTCTTTTTCACGCTCATCCTGCGCGATATCAGCGAACGACGTTCGGCGGAGGAGCAATTGGACCGCTTACATCATCACAATCAAGTCGTGCTGAACTCAGCCGGTGAGGGGATCTACGGGGTGGATCGGGGAGGCCGGCTGACGTTCGTCAATCCGGCGGCGGCCATCATGTTCGGTTGGGAAGCAGACGCGTTGATCGGTCAGTCCCTTCAGGCATTGGTGCACCGGCCCGATCTCAACGACATGCCATTCGCGGAGCAGCCTTGTCCTATCGTCGAGACGATCATGGGAGGCGTGCCTCGAGAACATGTGGATAGTCTGTTCTGGCGGAGGGACGGAACAAGCTTTCCCGTCGAGTATGTGAGCACGCCGATTCAGGAACGAGGGGAGATCGTTGGGGCGGTGGTCGTGTTTAAAGACACCACGGATCGCAAACGCGCCGAAGAGCAATTACAGGACTCATTGCGTCGTCTGCGAAAATTATCGGGTCGGATGGAAGGGATTCGGGAAGAGGAGCGGGGACGAATCGCGCGCGAACTGCATGACGAATTGGGAGTGGGATTGACCTGCCTCAAGATCGATCTCTCCCGTCTGGGAGGACTGTTTGCGGAACGCCTGGCCCCGCAGGATCGCGCCAAGGTCGACGAGAAAGTTAGAGGGATGAAGGAACAGGTGGACAGCACGATTACCTCGGTGCAACGCATCGTTGCGGAACTGCGTCCCGGGGTGCTCGATGATCTCGGCCTGGTGGCGGCGATCGAATGGCAATGCCGGGATTTTCAGCGGCGCACCGGTATTGCCTGCCGCTGTACGGTCAGTCATGAAGATTTACGGGTTGATCCGGAACACGCCACGGCGGTCTTTCGGATCTGTCAGGAGGCATTGACCAATGTGGCCCGGCATGCCCAGGCAACGGACGTGCAGGTTCGATTGGAAGATGAAGGCGTGAGATTGGTGCTGCAGGTGAGTGATAATGGGCGAGGCATTCCCCATGACCGGCTGGCTGATGCCAAGTCGTTTGGTCTCCTGGGAATGCGGGAACGTGCCGCGCTGCTGGCAGGAGAAGTCCGGATCGATACGCGTGAAGGCGAAGGGACCACCATCTTATTGCATTTGCCCCGTTAAGAAGAAGGAGTCTAAAACAGTGAGGTGACTATGCGAACAACCGCGACAGTTCGGATTCTAGTCGTCGATGATCATCCCTCTTTTCGCCGCGGGGTAAAAGATATTCTCGAGGAAGGGTTCGAAGGCGCCAGTATGGCGGAATGCGGAAATGCCCAGGAAATGCTCGATCAGGTTCGAGAGCGCCCGTACGATCTGGTCGTGATGGATATCAGTATGCCGGGAAGAAGCGGTCCGGAGGTGCTGAAAGAGCTCAAACACCTCGCGCCGACGTTGCCGGTGTTGATTTTGAGTATGCACCCCGAAGACCAGTACGCGATTCGCATGTTCAAGGCCGGTGCGGCGGGATATCTGACAAAGGCCAGTGCGCCGGAAGAATTGGTCGAGGCCGCAAGAAAGGTGTTGGCCGGCGGACAGTACGTGAGCGCGTCGGTGGGAGAAGCCTTGGCGCTCACGGTCAGGACGGGAGTCGACAAGTTGCCGCATGAACGATTGTCGGATCGAGAATATGAAGTGTTATGCCTGATTGCCTCGGGACAGACGGTCAGCGATATCGCGGAGAATATCCATCTCAGCGTCACCACTATCAGCACCTACCGAGCAAGAATTTTGGACAAAATGAATTTAAAGAATAATGCCGAGCTGACCCGGTATGCACTGCAGCATGGTCTGGTCGTGTGACCGTCTGTAAGAACGTCGAATAAACCACGACAACACACCGTGTCTATTCGTGACACAAGAATCCCACCTCTGCCGATAGCCTCACTGTCTCTCCCGCTGTAGCATCCTCGGCGCATGATTCAGTCCGCCATCTCATTTCATTCGTTGTCGACGGTCTTTCAGGCACGTCGGTGGACATGAGTCGAGCGATCTTCGGCGGTTGACGACGGGATACCGATTCGCCGATTGGTTTGCCCGGCACGGGTATCAGGCCACCTTGACGTCCGCAGTCCCCCAGCTGGAGCGCAACCTCCAGGAGCTTCATCCGGATATCATCGTGGTCGGTTTTTCGACTGTTCCTGCGCCATTCCACAGCACCGTTTCCCGTCTGAGAACCACGTGCCTGCGAGTTCCTATTATTGCGGTGGTGAATCAACCAGCTGACAGGTCGTGGGACAGCATCAGCTCCAGCCTCGCCGAGGCCTTCGGGACGGATGTGTTCATGTGCCATTCTCTCGATCCCCCGTCGCCTGCGTTCGAG
>JACCYV010000195.1 GCA_013696305.1 Nitrospira sp. | reverse complement strand
GGTATAGGCTCCGCGGAGGCAGAGCAAATGACGCCCTTTGAAAATGTAAAGGAAATGGCGCGGGCACGAGGAAGGGGAAGCGAGGCTTCATGCGCGGGCCTTACCGGGCCGGTGGTAAACGAACTCGTGTTTAAGGCGGGACGTTCCTGCCTTTTTGAGTACCTCGAACTATTGGTCCAGCAGGGACTAGCACAATCCCTAGTGGAGTCCAAGCACCGCCACGGTCATGGTGAATACTCGCTCGACATCATAGGCGGAGGGAAACAGTGTGGAATTGCCCGCTGGCCGTCACGAGAAATCGCGGAGCGAGCGCCAGGCCGCCAAAGGCAAGGATGGTTGTCAGAGCCTACGAGGAAAGGCTATGTGGACACGCACGGGCCGACACGATGTAGCCTTTGAAACGAGCGCCTCGCACAGCGGTACCCCGGTAGTATCCTCGACGTAGAATGACTGTTATGAAAAATGAAAACAAGGCACAGCAAGCCGCACGATGTCGCCGCAAATTTCTACGTCTCTTTCCAAAGGGGTTTCGGGATGACAAGTATCTCAGCTGGGAACGAAATTACAAATGGGAGGCGCACCTCGAATGGGAGACGGAACTTAATCGAACTGCCTACCGGTCTTTGTTGCGGCAAGGTAAGCACGCTGAAATAGCTATGCGTGCCGTCCGGATTGAGTCGCGGACGAATCTTCTCTTCTCGTTTGAAAAAATGGCATTGCGCGATGCCGTCAAATCGTCAAAGGGGAGCCGGTCATTCGCAGAAGGTCTCTTTGCCTTCCTGTATGGCCCGGGAACCCAAGAGCGCAGATTTGAAAATTGGTGCCAGGTCGTGGCCGCGCTTCCTCGCAAGCAAACGCGCGTCATGACATGGCCGGTGATGACCGTGTTCGGATTCATTGCGCAGCCGGAGGCGCATATCTTCCTCAAGCCCAACGCCATGCGAGAGGCGGCTCGCCTCTATGGAACGGGCATGACGTATCAGCCGCGACCGTCCTGGATGAATTATGAAAGTTTTCTTGGCTTCGCCGCGGCCCTACGCCGTGATCTCACGGATCTGCGGCCACGAGATATGATCGACCTCCAGTCCTTTATGTGGGTGATAGGATCCGACGAGTATGCAGAGTGACGTGAGATCTATTTCTCGAAGGAGGAGGAGTGATGAGGCAAGGAGTTTCGTGCGGAAGCGTAGAGTATCTGTCCGGTCCCGTTCGAGAGAACGTTTAGGAAAGAACCCTTCTAATGTATTGGAGTCGAGGCGTCTATCCATTCTTGGCGATGCCCAGGGTTGTTCCCCGTCCATTTTCGCTCGACGGGGGATTACAATAATTAACTATCAATTACCTTCCGGTTTCTCAGCCGGGCATGGGAAGTCGCCTATGGGAGCGTACCATCCGGTGATCGACGCCAAGCTCCGAGACTGTTTGGCGCTGTGCGCCCTGCCCATCGGCAGTCCGGAAAGGAATCTGCGGCTGCAGGAACTGCTCAGACAGTGGAAGGCTCAGGTGATCTGGGAGACGATCGAAGAGAACCCGCAGCTATTCGAGTGGGGTGTCTCCGTCCAAAGCGCGCGATTGACCGTGGACGGGCAGGAGACACTAAAGGCAATCACCTGAGGCGGCGCATTACAGATTGGACAGGTCCCCCTTTGTAAAAATCTGTGTCAACCGAGGCAAATTCTGAAAACACGTATCCCGTCGACACCATCCTCATATTCCCGGATTAGTGCCATTAGGATTCATTATGCTGTCATGTGTACGGATACATCGGGTCACGCGACTTCCCGACATGAGGCAGGTACGGGTCCTACGTAGCTTCTATCTATGCACCCGCGAATGGTAAATTGGCAGTCTATCTACAGCCACTTACTCTAAGTCCCATGCGGGCCCCCCTCCTTTAGAACAACACGTATTTAAGTCGTGGAAAGGGGACGGCCTTTCCCGCAACAGCTTTCTGCAATGATCGAAGCAAGGGCTGGTAGGTCAGTGAAACTAGCGGATTGCCTAGTTGAGAGCCTTGCCTCCTCCCCTTTATGGTGAAGCCTAATGGATGGGTCGATCAGTTGTCGTCAGAAATAAAGGAGAACCATGAAAGTCATTTCGATAGCTCACCTTGGGCCAGCCCGCTTGCTTGCGGTTGTTTTCGCCGGTCTTTGTCTTTCGGCTGTGAGCGTCGATGCCCATGCGGGCACGGTTGGGGCCCTCCTCACCAGCGATCGTGCGGATTCACGTTCTTACGGCCAGGGAAGCGTCCATCGGATAAAGGATGCCGCCCCCGCAGCCGATGACACAGGACGAAATGTCCGTGATCGCGACAACCAGACGCTCACTCCTTCCGATCAGTCGAATGATCCGCACGACCTGAAATTGACTCGCGATATTCGGAAGGCTTTGGTAGCCGATGACACACTGTCCACAACGGCCAAGAATGTTAAGATTATTACGGTACACGGCAAAGTGACCCTGCGAGGTCCGGTCGATACGGTTAAAGAAAAGGCAAAGATCGGCAAGAAGGCTGCAAAGCTCGCGAAAGGTCCTGTGGACAATCAGCTCGAAGTCGCATCGCGGTAATGTAATTGAATGGAGGTATGGTATGTCAAAAGCAGTGTTCGGTATTGCAACCACCTATGCTCAGGCCGAAACTATTGTCGACAATCTCAAAACGGCAGGCTTTTCCAATAACGACATTTCGGTGCTCCTTCCGGATAAAGAAGGCACGCGGGATTTCGCGCATGAGAAGAATACCAAGGCACCGGAAGGCGCGGCCGCCGGCGCCGGCACAGGCGGAATCGTAGGAGGGGTGCTTGGCTGGCTGGTGGGGATCGGTTCCTTGGCCATTCCAGGCGTGGGACCCTTTGTGGCCGCCGGTCCTATTATGGCGGCCCTGAGCGGCGCAGCGGTGGGAAGCGCCGTTGGGGGTTTGACGGGAGCGTTAGTCGGACTGGGCATTCCCGAATTCGAGGCGAAACGATATGAGGGAAAGCTGCGGCAGGGTAACATTCTGATTTCGGTGCACTCGGAGAGTTCCACGGAGACGGACCGGGCCGAACAAATTCTCAAGAGTGCTCATGCGCAGGATATTTCCTCGGCGACCGAGAGCGGCGTCAAAAAGAGTGACAAAGTACCGCCGCACCCCGGGCTGGCTTAGGTCTGCCTTACGGGGCGAGCAGGACTACGAAAACCGGGGTGACGTCGTATCGTAAAGAAGGCTCACCCCGGTAAATCAGGATCATTTCGCAGTGCAACTACGAAGCGACCAAAGTTTTATTTGCGGCATTTCCTATGGTTCAATGGTTCGTTAGAACATAAATACGAGTTGTAACGTCTTGCCTCCCTCATCAAGGCCACCGTCCGCACTCCCATCTCACGTCGTCTATCCTGCGGTCTGTCACACATTGCCGTTCGTCTTGCCGCGTCCTAGGGGCGTAAGGAGGCGTAGCGCTGTGAAAAGCGCAGTGACTCTTTATATCGGGGTGTTCCGTTCGGTAAAACGGCAGGCAACCCCATCTCCAAATATTTTGGAATCTCGCGCATCGAATCCAGACGGCCTTTCGTCAAAGGCGGTGAGGGGCCTGATTATTTATGGGGGCTCGGCTACAATGTGCAACGAATCATGACGTGGCGAAAGGAATCCGATGGACGAGTCTCCGCCTCTTGTGTCGCCGCGCTGGCCTCTTCCCATACAGGATGACTGGTCGACTCCGTTTGCCGAAGTCATGCTGGATCAATTAGATCTCAGCCCCGGTCTGACCATTCTGGACGTGGCGTGCGGCCATGGCATTCCGGCTTTCTATCTGGCTGAACAGGTCGGCTCGACCGGGACGGTCGTCGGCGTGGATGCGAGCCGGCGGCAGGTGGCGAATGCGCGCGCGATCCAACGGACCGAGCTGCCCTGGCTGCGATTCGAATGCCACGATATGCGTGCCTTGCCCACGTCTTTCCCCAGCTTCCAGCGTATCACCGGCAATCTCTCGGTGATGTTTTTCCGGCCTCACCGTTTCGAAGCGGTTCGCGGATTGATCGAGCATTTGCAACCCGGAGGCCAATTGGTCCTGACCTTCCCTTCTCTCGGCACATTCGACTCGATGTGGCAACGGATCGACATGGAAATGAGCCGGCGCGGGCTCACGACCGAACGGGAGCGGCTGGCGGCCCATGTGGCGGAGCGGCCCTCCGCGGGAGAGGCACGGGGATGGCTGGAACGGTTGGATATGGAACGGATTGCGGTAGTGGAATGGCCCCTCGAAGTCGTCAGCGGGGCAGGTTCACGATTCCTCAACCATCCGCTCTTACGAGGCGGCTTTCTTGACGACGCGTATGAATGTTTCAACGATGCGCTGGTCGCAGAAGAGGTGATGAAGCAGGTGTCACACGATGTGGAGGCGATGGCGCCGTTGCTCGCCCAACGATGTGTGCTCAGCGGCTGGAAGAGGCTGGAAGCGTGAACGGCGGACTGACCGACGAATGAAGGCCAAGGGAAGGCTGTGACAGGGTCTATCAATCGAATGTGGTTCGGAACGATCGAGGTGGCCCTGCTGATGGGATGTGGCTCCCTGCCGTCTCGATATATTCAGGAGGCAGAGCCCGGAGTCACCTTGACCGCGCTCACGGCTTCTCCGGAGACATATCACGGCAAGACGGTCATTTGGGCAGGGTGATCGCCAAGCGGAAACAGGACGGTCAACGGCTCTGGCTGCATGTCAGGAATCGGCCGCTGGACAAGGAGTATCGACCGCGTCGGCCGACCGTGAATGAGGGGCCGGAATGTGGGTACTATTGGGTCATGGTGCCGGACACCGCGAGGTTGCCTCCCAAATGAAATCAATGGGCGAGGGTGACCGTGGTGGGACGCGTCTCGGATCCGAAGCAGGCCGAGTCCCCGATTGGTCCTTCCATGGAGCCGATTCTCACATTGCTCTTCCTGCAAGGGTGGACGATGGGCCAGGCTCAGCAAGGAGGAACCTGGGAGGAATCGGTCGATGCGAACTACCTGCTCTCCGTGCCGGACGGCC
>JACCYV010000174.1 GCA_013696305.1 Nitrospira sp. | reverse complement strand
TCCGCCACCTGCCGCGCATGGTCCTGATTCATCGTCACGATGAGCCCGCCCGCATCGGCCTGTTCCTGCTTACGCAGCCGCTGCAACTCTGTATGGGCATCCCGTAGCACCGGCTCAAGCCAGGTTTCCTGTAACAGCGCGGTCTTGAGCCGCTCCCGCTGGCGTTCGAAGGTCAAGCCGTCTTCAAACGTCGCCCGATGCTCCCGCCCGTCCGAGAGCCAGGTCAACTCGCCCTCGTAACTCGGAAAGAGAATCGGCCGACACACCCCGTCCTTGATGGAATTCGAGTAGGCATACGTAAAATCCGCCTGGCTTTCACCTTCTTCATATCGCACGTAGGGAATCGGATTATTGTCCGAACGAAACGGCGTGCCGGACAGCGCGAGGCGAAATACGGCTTCGGCAAAGGCTTCCCGCAGAGCCTTGCCCCAATCCTTGCTGTCGCCGGCGTGGTGCAGCTCGTCGAGAATGATCAGGGTTTTCCGGCTGCGGCAGGCTCGCCTGAACACCTCCGGCGCCAGACACACCTGTTGATACGTCACCACAGCGCCGTGATAATCGCGCGCCTCGCAGACCTGCTCGTTGGACAGCGCCGGATCAAGCTGAATGCCCACTTGCCCGGCCGCTGACGCCCATTGCGTCCGCAGATGGTTCGTCGGACAGATCACGAGTACACGACTGGCCGCTCGGTCCGCCAGGTACTGATGGGCAATCCGGAGCGCAAAACGTGTCTTGCCGGCCGCAGGCGTCGCCGTGACCAGATAGTCCATACGTGTCTGTGCCAGCACGTCCGACACCGCGCGCGTCTGCCAGTCGCGCAAGGCAGCTGTCCAGGGGAGTAGGGTCACTCGCGCCTCATTTCACTCATTCGTCGTTTCGTTGACACATGCCCTCTCTACTTCGCGATCCATTCCGCATCGGCCACGGATGATAGACACCGGCACAACGGGGGGACCGGCGGATGTCATCTCCCGCATGCCTGGAATCATGAACGGTGTGCGTCTGATTTCGATTGGAATGACTATAAGGCGTGAGGCGTATTCTCCGGAAGAGGCTGCGCGGACAGCGGCGTCGCGATATGTTCAAGCGATCGGCCCTCGGCTTTCACCCCTAACCACAATTCCACCGCAGCGCCGACGAGCATCATCCCAGCTCCCAACAAGTACCCGTAGAAGACGCTCTCGGCCGAGGTTTCGATCAGCTTGCCGTACAGCCAGGGCGCCACGATTCCTGCTCCCTGCGCTACGATAAAGAAAAACGCGATAGCCATCGCGCGGATCTCCATGGGAAAGATCTCGCTGACGGTCAGATAGGCGGCGCTTGCGCCGGCGGACGCGAAAAAGAAAATACAAGACCAGGCCATCATCTGGGTGACGGGGGTGAAGGCACCCTGCCAAAAGAAGTATCCGGTCGTCGCCAGCAGGCAGCCCGCAATGGCATAGGTGAAGCTGATCATTGGCTTGCGGCCGATGGTATCGAAAAAGCGACCGAGCAACAAGGGACCCAGGAAATTGCCGAGTGCGAACGGCAGAATGTAAAATCCGATGTCCTGACTCGGGACGGCATAAAATTTGGTGAGTACGAACGGATAGGTGAACGAAATCGCGTTGTACATGAACGACTGTGTCACCATGAGCACGATTCCCAATACCGTACGCCGGGGATAGGTCGTGAACAACTCCCGGGTGACTGTGGCGAGCGTCGCATGCGGACGCGCATGGACGGTGATCGACCCCTCAGTCGACGGCAGTGAGGTGACCTGTTCGTCTCGCATGATTTGCGCTTCGATGCCTGACACGACTGCCTCGGCCTCCACCACTTGCCCGTGAGTCATAAGCCATCGGGGACTCTCGGGAATGACCCGCCGGACCATCAGGATACTCACGCCGAGCACCGCGCCCAGTCCGAAACACAGCCGCCATCCCAGATATTCCGGGATCAGCAGTGGATTCAACAACACAATGGTGAGCAGGGCGCCGATGGCGCTTCCGAGCCACCAACTGCCGTTGATCGCCAGATCGGTATGCCCGCGCGTGCGTGCCGGAATCAGTTCGTCGATGGCGGAGTTGATCGCGGCATATTCGCCCCCGATGCCGGCACCCGTCAGGAAACGGAAGAACATAAAACTCCATAGATTCCAGGAGAAGGCCGTCAGCACGGTCGCGGCCAGATAGAGCAGGAGGGTGATCATGAACCACTTCTTCCGTCCCTGCCGATCGGTGAGGTAGGAGAACACCATGGCGCCGAGCACGGACCCCGTCAAATAGGCCGAGGCTGTGAGGCCCACTTCGGAGGCCGTCAGATGCAGGGTGGTGCTGTGCGTGAGCACGGGACCGAGGGCCGCCACAATGGAGACTTCGAGTCCATCCAGAATCCAGGTGACGCCGAGGGCGATCACGATCCACCAGTGCCAGCGCGACCAGGGAAGACGATCCATGCGTTGTGGAATATTAGTGGTGACTGGAGTTTCGGCAGCGGGCATCGGCTATCGTACCATTCCGCGGTCTAAAGGTCAGAGATATGCACAGCGTGAATGCGTGAAACATTTCCTTACTGATGAGAGCGGAAAAAGATCCGGTTCATCGGATTATCGAAACGGGCGTATCCACTTGGATACACTATTTATCCAATCGGATACATCGAAAGCAAGATCGCCTCCTGTGTTCAGCTTATGCTCTATATTTTTGCAGCTTCCTATCTGATCGATATGGTTTCGATCTTGCATTTCAAGTAAGCATCGAGGGTGAGAGGCAAGTAGTTAACCAGGACAAAAACTGGAACATAGCGTCGGAATCACAGGTTGCATTTCCTAATCTTAACTCATCACCGGAGGGCTAATCATGGCGGACCAAGAAGGTAAGGATATTCGTTTAGATGAGAAGAGGGCGACCCCTGAAGATGCCGTCAGTGTGGCGGCATCCCGCTTGGAAGAGCGCCTGCACAAACGTCGCCGCAACACTCCACCCTGTCCGGTTGGCTGCGAACTGGGGCCGGGCAGAGCCGTACGGGCGGCACAATCCTTCAACTATAGATATGAAGCCGCTGTCGATGAATACCTTAAATTACCAAGTTCCCCGACGCACAACTGTAACGGAGATGAGGTGCTCTACAAGGCCGCACACTATATCGGCAGTTTCACAAAGGGCCTTCCTCACGATATCAATGGGGAGGTCGATCCATCAGCTTACTGTAAACTGCTTACCGCGCTCGATAGCGGCCAGCAGAGCGATTTCAATAAAGTGCCACTGGGCTGCAAGGTGGAGTGCCGCAATCTTGAGAATCCGAGTGAAAATTGCGAGTGTACGGTAAGCTCGCGGAAACTAGAAGATCCCCAAGGCTCTTACTCGTTTGACCTCGAGGGCGCTGACTCTCATTCGTTAGAAATCCCTCCGGCACCGACCTTTGCGAGTGTCACCGAAGTATCCGAAATCCTGGAAAACTACTGGATGGCGCTGGCCCGCGACATTCCCTTCATCGATTTTCCCCCATCTGCGCTTGTCCCCTCCGACATTGCCCACAAAGGTATCGACCACCGCCGTGATGGCCCACTTGCCTCCAAGGCGATCGTACAGGGACTTGCTCCCCGCCGTTTCGCCCGCGTTGGCTGACCCGGTCATCAATATCGCCACCATCGCGGTCACCGACCAGATACCATTCATGCCCATACTTCCGCCCTTTGGTTAATAGAACAGACGTTACCGACCCCCACTGCCGCTGAGAAACTCCTGCCACCGACGCACACCGTCCACCTCGGAAACGGGAACGAAATCCGAACAATCCAGCCGCAACTGGTTCTCTCCCATCGGCGCATCCACGAATGCACAGTGGTGTGGCTTGGCCACATCGGCATGTGCGTAGGGACGGAAGTAGATACAGCCCGCGCACATACGCATGGTCGAGATCGCTCCTTGTTCCTGCAGCGAGCGGATCAGTTTGATGAGCCCTCGTAGGAATACCGCTTGTTCCTCCAACGAGAGACTCTGCACGCCGGCGCGAACCACGTCGGTCCAGCCACCGCTCCGCCGCGCTTCTCTCTGTCCCGAGGCTGTGAGAGTGAGCGTCAGCGCCCGATTATCTTCTGTGGATCGTCCCTTTCGAAGAAGCTGCTTGTGCTCGAGTGCGATGACCGCGTCACTCGCGGTGGCAGCCGTCACACCCAAGGCATTCGCGACATCGTTGAGCCGGATAGGCTGACCCGCTCGCTCTTCGAGCAACAGCAGGATCTGCCCCTGCGTCGGCGTCAGTTTGCGGGCCGTGCCGCCTTCCCAGGCCTGACTCCGCAAGGCGGCAGCCACTTTGGCCAGTCCAGCCGTAATGTGTTCCACGATCGTCTTATCGCCCTGTATGGGGAGTGGCTTCATGATCCTGCCTCTCTACGCCGGTAACGGGACGATGAATCCGCCCACGGTGTGGAACTCCCGCTGCTGGGCTTCTAAAAACATAGCCAGCGGTTCTTGATGGCAGAACCGGCACTCCTGCGCCGTGACCTTCACTGCGGTGTGACCGAGCGCTGCCACATATTCATTCGCCAGTTTCAATGCCGTCCCCTCTTCCTGCGTCATCACATCGAAATGGAGCATTGCCCCTCCGACCTCAACCCAGGTATCAATACCTTTACCGTCTCCATGAGCTCCTCCCCCATTAGCAGGCATTTAGTTAGGACTCCTTACTAATATATGAATGGAAGGCTCCCGTCAACGCCCCTCGTTAGTAGAGCATACTGGATGCATGGACGTGCCACCGGGAACAGCGCAAGACAGTGGAGATCGCGAATGTTCTGTACAATTGGAGGGAAGATTCACGAAGAGATGAACTAAAGAACGTGAGAGACTAGGACTGGAATAAAAGCCGGCCGGCACGAACGGAAGTAAGGATGGGAGAGAAAGTTCTAGCGACTATCAGCAGCCACCCTTTCACGCTACTGAGTTCGAACGACGCACGCTTGCCTGGGAAATTCTATCGGTGCACCTCTTAGAGGGGGGTGATTGGCGCCCGGCAGGCGGTCCCGACAGGGCTCGCAAAGCGAGATTTCCGGGATCGACCAACATGCAGCAGGCCTGGTCCGGTCAGTCCCGAAACAATCTGACCGCTACTTTTTGTCCCTTGATGCGCGTACGCCCGAGAGCTTCGATAATCTGCCGGGCCGCCTCTTCCTGCACATCGACCAGTGAGAATCGCTCCTCGACTTCGATCGCGCCGATCATGCGCGAGGGCACGCCCGCTTCATTCGCAATGGCACCGACCAGATCACCCGGCCTGACGCCCGCCGCGCGCCCCGCACCGACGTAGACCCGCACGGTTCCGGCCGCCCGGCCTCCACGTCCCGCACCTCCTCGTGGCGCGCGCCCGCGATCCCCCTGGGAACCGGTCGATCCGTATGACGGACTCGAGGATCGATAGGGCTCCGGTGCTCTGGTCGAGACATCCGGGATTTCTTCCTCTGACCGCTCTCCACCATGCGAACGGAAGACCAGCTTGATGGCCGCGGCAGCGATATCCGCCGGGTCAGCCGACCCGGCCAGCGCGTGAACGACCCGGCGAAAATCTTCCAGATCACCGGCCTCCAGGGTTTCTTGAATGGCGGTTTTCGTCCGTTCCAAACGTTTGGCGAGAAGATCTCCGAGGGACGGCACTGGGGCAACCGTGATTTTTGCTTTGGTATGTTGTTCGACGCTTCGCAAAAACCGTTGTTCGCGCGGCTCGATGATGGTCATCGCCGCGCCCTCTCGTCCGGCGCGACCCGTTCGGCCGATACGATGCACGTAGACCTCCAGAGAGGAGGGAAGATCGTAATTGATCACGTGCGAGACGGAAGGAATATCCAGCCCACGCGCGGCCACATCGGTGGCCACCAGGAGTTCAGTCTGCCCGGAGCGAAAGGCCTGCATGACGCGATCCCGCTGAACCTGGCTCATGCCGCCGTGGATAGCTTCGGCGCGATACCCCCGGCTGTTCAGCGCCGCGGTCACTTCGTCCACTTCCAAGCGGGTTCGGCAAAAGACGAGGGCCGACTTGGGTGTGGCGATGTCCAACACGCGGGCCAAGGCCGACACCTTATGCTGCCGGGCCACCACATAGGCGATCTGCTGCACCCGCGGCGCCGTCCCCGCTTTCACCGGCTCACGGGCGATCGTCACGTCGACCGGATTCTTGAGGTGCCGGCGGGCAATGGAGGCAATGCGCGGCGGCATAGTCGCTGAAAACAAGGCTGTCTGTTTGCTCGCCGGTGTTTGCTCGAGAATGGCGTCAAGATCATCGGCAAAGCCCATGTCGAGCATTTCGTCCGCCTCATCGAGCACGACGACCTGAAGATCGGCGAGTTTCAACGTCTTGCGGCGAAGATGATCCAAGGCCCGTCCCGGCGTCGCAACAATGACCTCGACCCCGCGCCGGAGCGCCTGCAGTTGCGGTCCCATGGCTTGGCCGCCGTACAAGGCCAGCACGCTGATCCGCAGTTCCTTGCCGTAGCGCTGCACCGCTTCACTGACCTGCACGGCCAATTCGCGGGTCGGCACTAACACGAGTGCCGTGGGGCGATTTCGCGGACCGTGTGCGATGCGTTGCAACAGCGGCAAGGCGAACGCGGCCGTTTTACCGGTTCCCGTGGCAGCCTGGCCCAGCAGATCACGTCCTTCCAACAGCGGGGGAATCGCCTCACGCTGAATCGGCGTGGGCTCCTCGTAGCCCAAGGCTTCGAGGGTCGCTAAGAGCGAGGCTTCCAATCCGAGCGCGGCGAACCGGGGAGAGAATCCCTTCGCCGCCGGTTCCGTCTGCGAATGCGTCGTGGTGTGTTTCATCAGGTGGGATAGACCTTTCTTGGGTACTACGCTCGTATGCCCATAGGCCAGAGTGATTCCAGCTCCGGAAATTTCTTCGTGTAATCGTCGTGACTCGTGCGAATGACCTTGAGCGCCTCATCACGCCCGTACATACTCGTAATCTCGACCTTATGATGCGTCGACCCCGGTGCATGTTTATAGGTCAGAAAATAATGCTGCAAGCGATCGAGGAGCGTCATGGGGCAGTCTTTGAGATCGGTATAGGTTCCATAGACCGCATCGTCCCGCATGACCGCAATAATCTTGTCGTCCGCTTCCCCGCCGTCCGCCATGCTCAGGCCGCCGATAGGGAGAGCCGTCAGCAGAATATCGCTATGCGGAATGGTCTTTTCGGTCAGCACGCAAATATCGAGAGGATCGCCGTCTCCGATCATGCCCGGCCGGCCGGCGCGCTGCCCGAAGAGATGGGCCACACCCTCGCCGCAATAGGTTTGCGGGATGAGTCCGTAATACACCGGACAGAAATTCGAGAATCGTTGCGGCCGGTCCACCTTGAGAAATCCGCTGGCTTTATCGACTTCATACTTCACCGTGTCCGTGGGCACAATTTCTATGTAGGCCGTCACCACCTCGGGCGCCTGGTCGCCGATGGACACGCCGTGCCAAGGGTGTGCCTTGAACATGAGGCTCATCAGTCGTTGCGCCGCGTCGATTTCCTTCTTACTCATCCTCTGACATTCCCCCTATGTGGTCCCTTAGGATGCGGCGGTCTGGCGATCGCGCATATCCGGCAAGGACTGAAATGATTGACAAATACCGATTGTGAAACCAGTGCGACGGGCTGGAAAAACAGGTAGTTTATAACACATCGCCGCGGCAGGAAACAGAGAGGCCCTTGAGAAAAGCCGCGAAACCGGCTGCCGATAGCCCGCCGGCTCGCACCGTCGACCTAGAGGTCTAGCAGACCCGGAAGCCCATTGATACTCGTGCGATTTTTCTCCAGCCGATAGGCCCGTATATCTTTTGTCTCTTTTTTATCGGCCCATTTGGTCAACTGATCGCGATCCTGCTCAAAGCGCAGCACCGGCACCCCGTAGCCGCAAGAATCGGCAATCCGGCTGACAGCCACCCGAATGACGGCTCGAACGCCGGGTTGCGGCGGGCAATGACTCACGAGTTCTTCGAAGCCGGGATCCTGCGGTTCCAGCACCGTCCCTCGTCCATATAACCGCCAGAATCTTTGGCGCTCCCTCGAAGGCGCAGAACATCACCACGATGCGGCCGTTTTCACGAAGATGGGCGACGGTCTCAATCCCGCTTCCGGTCACATCGACATACGCGATTGTCCTGGGATCAAGCACCATCAGGGAGTGTAGTCCCTTGGGCGAAATATTCACCAGACCTTCTTCCTGCAACGGGGCGGATCCGACAAAAAACACATGCTGCCGGGCCATAAAGTCGATCAGTCCCTCGTCCAATTCCGTATGGGTCTTCCCCATCGCACCTCCCTTGATTGAAGCCTCACTGCCATCGATTGAAGAACCTTACCTTCAGCAGGCAGGCGCGTCAAGAATCCTATTTACTGGCAAGGTGCATCCCCGAGCCGCTTGGAGTATGGTGAGACGTTGACCGACGAAGGGGTATTCATTATGGAATCGACGACCTATCTGCTCATCGGAGGTGGCCTTGCGTCCAGCCAGGCGGCCAAACAACTCCGGCGGCTCAACGCGCAGGCCACGATCACCCTCGTCACGGAAGACCCGCATGCACCCTACGATCATCCCCCTCTGTCTAAAGATTTTCTACGCGGCGAGATTACAAAGGAAAAGGTTTTTTTCGATGATCCCTCATTTTACGCGGCTCAGCAGATCGATCTGATTTTGAACACGGCAGTCACCACACTCGATCCTGCCCTCAAAACGGCGACGCTCCCCGACGGAGTCAATTCGCTTTGAGAAAGCCTTGATCGCCACCGGCGGCAGGCCGGTACATCCCAAGATTCCAGGGACTGACCTTCCGGGCGTGCACTATCTTCGAACTTTGAATGACTGTCTGGGCTTGGCCGCCGATGCCACGCCGGGCTCAATGGCTGTGCTCACCGGTGCCGGATTTATCGGATTGGAGGTCGCGGCTTCATTGACTCAACGCGGGGTGCAGGTCACCGTCGTCGAAACGGGGCCGCATATCTGGCCACGCTTTGCGGATGAAGCGCTTGCCCGCGTCGTTCAGGAGTATTGCGCCGCGAAGGGCATTGAATTTCGCACCGGAGAGTCCGTGACAGAGATCCAACAACAGAATGATACGTTGGCGGTCCTTCTGAAATCGGGAGCCGTCCTGCCCTGCAACTTCGTCTGCATCGGCGTCGGGATCGTGCCCAACGTGGAATTGGCCCAACAGGCAGGACTCACCGTCGAGAACGGGATTGTTGTGGACGAATATTTGCAGACCTCGCAGCCGGGCATCTATGCCGCCGGAGATGTTGCGAACTATGTCGACCCGCTCTTCGGCAAACGCCGCTGGGTCGAGCATTGGGGCCATGCCGAATACAGCGGTCAACTCCCCGCCCACAATATGACGGGCGCGCGCCGCCCCTACGATCTGTTGACGTACGTGTGGTCCGACATCTTCGATCTGCATCTCGAATTTGCCGGGGACGAACAGGAACATGACCGAGTCCTCCTCCGTGGGAAACTGGAACATTTGTCTTGCATCATGCTGTATCTCAAACATCACCGGCTCATGGCCTACTTCGTCATCAACGGAAACAACAAAGACCTCCCGCATTTGCAGAAGCTCATCAAGAGCAAAAAAGATCTCTCGGGCCGAGAGACGGCCTTGCAAGATCCAACCATGACGCTCAAGAGTCTGCTTGCAACCTAGCAAGAGCAGAACAAGAGTTCATGGCTAGCCTTCTTACGAATGTGCGCCACCGCTCCTCGGTCTAGACGGCGCCCCAGTCTTCAATTGTAATCCGCCCAGCCGCTTAAGCTCAAAATCCACATGAATACAGTACGGCATAATACGAAGCCGCAGTCAACCAATGCAATTAAGGAGAAGTACATCTGGGGCTTTACCTAGTGCCGGCTACTCTCTCCTCGTGCGATGGTGATAGTTGAATTGGTGTCTGAGAGGAGAACGTAAACATGCCGAATCCTATGCCCTCGTCACGCCACGCCGTTCCCACCTGTATGTTCGTGTTCACGGCTCTGATAGTCCAAATGGGGATGATCTCCTGCGGGCGAACTCAACCGAGTTCCAACGAGCCCGCCAACATCCGACCTGTGAGTAAAATGGATGGTCCGACGGCCCCGTCCAATCCGTTTCCACATGAACGTGGAGATGCGGCTGCGGGGCGCGACGTGTATCGCTTCGAGACGTTCGGTAATGAGGGCTTCTGGACGGATGCGATGCGTCTACCGCAAGGAGTGCTAGAGGCCAAATTCACCCCGATCCAGGCATTAAAAGCCGGTCTCCAGGTGGATATAGATGCTATCGCTCCTGACATGCGCGAAGCTATGTCCGCAGAATTGAAAACGGACCTCTCCCCTGAGCATGCCCCCAAATTGAATGATGTGAAGACAACCGTCGCGCTGATCAATGCAAACGCGGTCGTGGGTATTATCCCCAGGGATACGAATGGCGACGGAAAGTTGGATGTCATGGCAGGCGACAAAGTGGGCGTGGCCTGCACCATTTGTCACACCATTACCGATAAGTCTGTGTATAACATGCCGACCGGAGGTTCGATCGGACGAAGGATCGATGGGCCGGCCAACCTGAACCTTGATATGGGCGCCCTACTGGCGTTGGCAGCCAACTCACGGGCCTATTATCCCAATCTTCAGGTCACCCTGGGTGGCAAAACTATCGGGCGGGCGCCGAAGGGCCTCACCCCTGACTCCACGGAAGAGGAAGTCGACGCCTATTTGAAAAACCGTGAGTTCTATCCCGTCGGCACGTTTGATGAAACTTCCGATGGCAACGGCAATCCTGTTAAGAACCAGCCGCTCTTTCGGACCGACCTTGCGGCCCCTTGGGCCACCGCGGGCGAGCATCGGCGGCTCGACGACATCGGCAATGCGTCATATACGATCAATCTGGATCTCACGACTCTCGTCACCCCCGAGGGAAAGCAGTTCCTCGCTACGATCGGCGGAGCGGCCGGCGCGGAACTCACCAGAGATTATGAGGCCATCCTGAAAAAAACGGGCGTCATGGATTATCCCTTCGTGAAGGCGACGAAGACGGGCAAGGCGGGAAAGCCGGAAAGTCTGGTGGGGTTGAGAGTCGATAACAAGAAGCTCCTCGATATGAATGCCTACCTAGATAGCGTACCGGCGCCTCGTGGCGCCAAAGTGAATGCGAACGTGGCGACCCGAGGAAAAGAGCTTTTCCGGGCAAATTGTACGAGTTGCCATAACGTCGATCAGAACAAAATGGTTCC
>JACCYV010000152.1 GCA_013696305.1 Nitrospira sp. | reverse complement strand
CCTTCAATTGCACCTTCCCTCTTGACCGATCACCCGGTCGGGCAGGCTGAACCGACCGCACTGATCTCCGAGATCGTCATTGTGGAGGAAGAGATTGCGCTGGCGTCGGAACCTCAGAGATCGCCGTGGTCGGTTCAGAGTCACGCATCAATGCCCGAGGTCACCGGCTGTAATGCCGGAGCACCCCAGTCGATCGAATCGGTCGTTCCAGTTAAAGAGGTTCGGAATGAACCGGCATTGCCGATGTCGGAAGGCATGCAGGCCCAATCAATTTGTGAGCCTGTCGTCACTTGCTCGGATGAAACGAACCTTGCTTCGATTGAATCCGTGCAGATTGTCGAAGTTGTTGTCTCCGCAAAGGGGCTTGAGATGTCTGTTAAGCCAGCCGCCTCCAGAGAAGATACCGTACCAGGGGCGCCGGCAGCTTCCGAGCCGTCCACGGACGGTAGTTTGCGGATTCTGTGGGATGACTCCTCGCCGAAGCCGACCCTCTCAACCGGGAACATCCTGACACGCTGGCTGAATAGGCCCAAAGACGTTTCTCTCCCTGAAGCCAGCCACCCGGCGACCATCCCTGATAAGCCTCTGCCTCCTGTCACTCCGCCGGTGGGTGAGCGAGCAGAGGCGACCCTTCTGATGACGGATCGGCCTGTTGGTCGATCGGACGATTCCACGCCCCTTCCAGTGGAGCCGCAGGTCCCTCGCCCAAAACCGAACAAACCCGCAGCGGGACTGGCATGGCGTCATATCGGTCGGGTCGCATCCTCCCTCATCGGCGCTGGAGTCTCGTCGACACGATCGCTGATTGTTCTGATTGTGGCGTTGGTGGGGTTCACTTTGGCGATCCTCGCAGGCTCCGTGGGCGCACTCGCAGTGACCTGGCTGATCCTTGAAGAACAGCCCACTTCAGCCTATCGAGCTATGACAGCGGTGCCACAACGCACGCTCCAGGATTCTCAAAAAAACGGGTATTTCCTTCTGCTTGGCTTTGGTGCCCCACCGACTCAGGATCCTGTGCAGGCCGGGATCGACCGTCGAGTTGAGGAGGCCGATCGAGCCGTCACTCACACCTGTCTGACGGGAGAAGGCACTCAACAGAGTGCGTCGGCTGAAGTGGCGGGCAAATGGTTGAAGACAGTCGATCCGGCGGCTCAGATGCGGATGGAGACGGCCATGGTGAAGTCCTGGGCCTCACAGGCCGGGGTTGCTATGGGACGGTATCGGCAGTGGCTCACCAAACCCTTCGAAGATTGGGGGTACGGGCAGCCAGTGAGTCCGAACTGTGGTGTGATTCTTCATACTCATCGACTCTATGTGGCGGAGGGGTTCGCGCAAGATGTGGAAGGGGGGGTCGCGCGGCTCGAAACCGATCTCACCGCCTGGCGGACGGTATTGGGACAGGCCAAGACCTTGCCCGTTAAAATGCTGGCCACTGACGCCCTTAATGACGACATCGCAGTGGTAAGCGGGCTATTCCTTCGGCCGGATCTCGATGATCGACTGATCAGTCGGCTCGCCAAACTTGCACGGCCGCTCGACCTGGTCGAGCAGTCGGTTCGTTGGCCGATGCAGAGCCAATTCGTGCTGGCCACTAAGACGCTGCAGGAGGCGGTGAATCATGATCCGGCTGATGCCCGCCCCTTCTATGGCTCAATCGTCGCCGCGCTGCCGTTGCCGAAGCAGCGTCGATTCAATGCCTATGCACAATACTATGAAGCCGTCGGTAAGGGTGCGGCGGAAGGCCGCTATTCCGACTTGCCGAACCTGTCACAGTTTGTGCGTAGGCCGCCGTATGGCCTGGGGGACGTAATGGTGAATCCCATCGAAAGTCTCGTCGGTATCGACCCGCTCCCGACATGGGAAACGTATGCCGGACGAGTCTTGGAAACCGACGCGCGCCTGCGTCTGGCGTCGCTGCAAGCCTGGCTCCGCCGAGCTCCACCTGAGCAAGATCTGCTCACTAGAGTGGCCAAGGCCGGGCAAGGCCTTTACGACCCCTTCACGGGCTATCCCATGCTGGTCAACCTAAAGAAAGGTGTCTTCTATAGTGTTGGGCGGGACCTCAAGGACAATGAAGCGGAAGATCGATCCGACATAGTCGCGCAGATTCCTCCGACCGCATGGGCCGGCGGCAAACGAACTATCGAGGTGAACAGCAGCAAGTAATCCGTCCCGGGCGCCGTTCTTCGCGCCTTTCCAGCAAATCCCATCTGAATGAAGTGTCTTTTCTAACGAGATAGCCGGTCATAGCTGCAAGCTTCATAATAGGCCTTGACGGCGTCGTCAACCGGCGAATCCTCTATGCGTTGTCGTGCGTAGGGGGCTTGGATCGGTGGTTTCTCGGAAGGGGCTCAGGATCGCGGGGATGTGTGGACAACAATGGGGTTGCCGTGGCGGTCTCTTGATTTCAAGGCTGATCGGGTCGAAAATCGGATCGGTCTCGTGACCACGAGATTCCTGGGCACTCGCGATCGTGTGGGTGATCCAGTGAAGCTGGGCCCGCAGCAAGGGAGCCATTGTTCAACCCACATTCGGGATGCCGTTCTGACCCTCCATCGAGTGCTGGTGCGGTAGACGGCGATGAACAACTTTCATTCTTATACCGCCATAGATGGACAACCCGGCAGCCTTTGCCTGGGTGAGAGGGTGGGATCTCTGGATCGACCCCAGGCATTGGATCGGTTCTTGGCAGGGATCGAACGGCGGGCATTCCGTATGGCACAGATTGCCACAGGGAATGAGGACGAGGCGCTGGATCTCGTGCAGGATGCCATGTTGAAGCTGGTGCAGAACTATGGCAACCGGACCGAAGGGGAGTGGGGGCCGCTCTTTCACCGTATTCTGCAGAGTCGTATTCGCGACTGGTACCGCCGGACAAGGGTGCGGAACCGTCTGCGGGAATTTTTTCAGGGCCCGCAGGATGAAGAGGAACGAGAAGATCCGCTGGAGCAAGTTCCCGACCGAACTGCCGTGGCTCCGGATGAGGCTCTGAAGCGCAAGCGCGCTGGTGCGGCACTCGATGTCGCATTGCGCGCCCTCCCCTTACGGCAACAGCAGGTCTTTCTTTTGCGCGTCTGGGAAGAGCTGAATGTGGCGCAAACGGCGCACGCGATGGGCTGTTCTGAGGGGAGCGTCAAGACACATCTTTTTCGTGCGTTGCAGGTGTTAAGAAAACGATTAGGAGAGCATTGGCCATGAGTGAATGGTCGAACCCGCAATCAGATCCGTTGGCGGCAGCGGCAAAACACCTTTTAGATCAGAGTGTGCGCGACCTCGATCAAAAGACCATATTGCGGGTGTAACGCGCGCGGCTGAATGTATTGGAACACGCGTCATCTCGGCATTCTTGGCTCCGTTGGGCCGGCGGAGCGGCCATGGCATCGGTTGCCGCGTTGGCTCTTACCCTGTGGATGTGGCCAGCCACAGGGGGGAATCATTCCCACCTCCCGCTGCTGGAGGATCTTGAATTGATGCAATCATCTGAGAACATCGAACTATCGGAAGACCTCGAATTCTATGACTGGCTGGCCGATGGCCCTGCTGTGACCGGCTAGGCGATTGGTGCTGCTCGGCGTCGGACCGAAAGCGGATTAGGAGAGATCCCGGTGAACACACTGACAGGCAGCCGGAGAGCATTGAGCTGAGTCAGGCTCCTGACAAACCCACCAGAGCCGCGGAGGATGCAGCCCCCCATGAGAGTGTTCCTTTTTTGCATGATCATGCTGGCATGTAGGGTGGCGCCTGCCGGGGCACAAGGCGAACTGATAGGAGTGCCATGGACCCAACTGAGTCCCGGAGAGCAACAACTATTGCAGCGCTTCAGTGGCACATGGGATCAGTTCCCTCCGCGTAAACAGGAGCGGTTACGCAATGGGGCGCAGCAATGGGGAACCATGACGCCCGAGGAGCGTCAAGAAGCGAAGCAGCGTTTCAAGCAATGGCGGACGCTTCCGTCGGAGCAGCAGCAGCAACTGCGTGAACGGTTGCAACAATTTCGTCAACTGTCCCCTGAACGACGCGACTCAGTGCGGAATGCCAGACAGTGGTTCAGGTCTCTCTCGCCGGAACAACGCAAGACGTTGAAGGAAAAATTTCAACGTATGTCGCCTGAAGAGCGTCGCGCATACCGGCGAGAGCTTCGCCGTCAGCACGGGGGGAATGACGGCGGCCAGGCGCCCGGCGAGCAGGCCCCCGCCGGGCAACGGTCCGAGTAGTATGTCGCGTCCCTCTCATATCCGGTATCACCTGAATCGATGGGTTAGATCGTACTGATTTCGGATGCGGATTCAGGCGCCTCCGTTCCTCGATGATCGGTTACATAGACGCTACCGGGTCGGCTCTTGGCAATCTTCTTCAGTGCCGAGGCGGTTTTGCTGACATCGCCGGGGTGGGAAATGGTGCGATGTTCATTGGTCACTACGGCGATGGACAGGCTCATGACGGGGAACCGCTCGTGATTGCCGCGGCGATCGATTGAATCGATGTGCCCCTTCTGTCGATCTTCTGGATCGTAGAAATCCGGGATCACCAAATCAAAGCGCTTGATGAGAGTCCGGCAGATTGCTTCAATGACGCAGGGCGTGCTCATGAACACAAAATCGTCTCCGCCCACATGGCCGACAAATCCGTCGGTACCGGCCAGTTCGCTCACGACGGTCGTGAGGATACGGCAGGTCACGACCAGCACCTCATCCCCGCGGGCATAGCCGTAGCGGTCGTTGAAGGACTTGAAGTTGTCGATATCCAGGTATGCCAGGGCAAAGGGCGCCCGGCTGTCGATGCGCGCGGTCGTTTCATGAAGAATCGTGCTGTTGCCTGGAAGCCTGGTCAGGGGATTGGCGTCCAACGAGCGTTCAAGCCGGCTGAGGCACAGGCGCACCCGTTGCGGGACTTCGTCGGGACGGTAGGGCACGGCGATATAGTCGTCCACGCCGAGCGTCGCCCAATCCAAGTCATTGATCCGGATATCCCGCACCAGGATGATTAGCGGAAGCCGTCCCAAGAATGGATCGGCTCGTAACTCCCGGGCAAGGGTGTCTGCCGAACGTCCGTTCGTCCCTTCTGCGGCCAACACCAAACAGGGCGGATCATGCACTAGTTCGTGCATCGCCAGGCGGTTGGCGTCTGCCGTCACCACACTGAATCCCGATCGACACAGTCCGGCTGTCAGCCGCTCGATTTCGGACGGGTCATTGTGCAGCAAGAGAATGCGTCGGTTGGGAGGAAGGCCGCTCATAGATAGTGGTCAATGGTCTGGAATTCTTCCGTGGCCTTGGCGAGGCAGTAGGCCAGACTCTGCGCATCCAAGCCCACCAAGTCCCAGGCCTGGCGGGAAAGCGGCGGCACCAGATCGTCGCCGGGATTACCGCAAGCCAGGCCCTTTACCAGCACATCGGCCACGTGCACGATGGCGGTTTGCATCGGCGCGTCCTGGGCTGCGGCAGGCCTATGGTGATAGAAAATGGGCTCACGCAGACTGGAGGGAAGATGCCACGCGGTTGCGAGCCAGCCACCCACATCGGCATGGGTCACCTCGAACAATTCCTGTTCTGTTTCCATCAAAGAGCGTGATGTCTTGTGCGTGGCAGTCGTGATCTGTTGTCCGACATCGGGCCATTTGACATAGAGCACTACTTTGCCGATGTCATGCAGGAGACCGGCGACAAAGACTTCTTCAGGATTTTTCAGCTCGGCTCTCGTACCGAGAATGTGGGCGGTGATGGCGACGCCCAGTGAGTGACGCCAGAGCTCGTTCATGCCGGCGTTCTTCATCATGTCGAACGCCGTCGCGCATAACGTGAGACCCTTGACCACGTTCAATCCCAATACCACCACGGCATGGGCCACCGACGCGATACGCGAGGGAAATCCATAAAACGGTGAATTAGCCAGCCGTAAGACTTTGGCTGACAGCACCTGATCCTTCTCGATCAGGATGCCGATCTCTTCCGCCGAGACATTGGTGCGGCCGATCATGGACGCGAGCTTTTGAACGACCATGGGGCAGGGTCGGCAACTCGCCGACCTGTTCGATGCGTCGATGGAGATCAACCTTGGCTGAAGGACTCATAATCCTGGTGTCGGGCCCGGGCTTTCGCCGACCCCATGCGTGGACCGAATGTGGAGACGAAGCGCTTCCTGAAGTTGACGTTGGATCGGATCGTGGCAGACAAGCCGGAATCGGTGATCGAGTTCGGCTTCCAGTTCGGCGAGGGTTTTGCCACCGGCCTCGCCTGCTTCCCCCTCGACACACACGAAAGCCAGGTCCATGCGCCGCAAGCGGCGAAGGGTCGCCTCATCCAGTTCGGCGCCGGAGGCAAGCACCACGAGCCCGGCTAGATTGGTGACGGCCTTGGCCAGGATCATGCCCGGCGTGAGTTCTTCCATCACCACTCGTCGCATGGGGCGCTCTCGTGCACATTCGGTGCGTTCGGTAGGAAGGCCGTTGATCGAAAGGATGCGATGGCCCGCCCATGGATTGTGGGCCGCCCCAAAAGAAAAATGAGGGCGTCCAGTTGATCTGTATCGGCTGAAATGAGGACGATCTTGAGAGGAATAAAGAAACGCGTGACACGAATTGGCTCCACGGCTGGCCGAACAGGAGGGATGACTTGACAGAACTAAGGACATTCCACAGAATCGGGCGAATCACCAGGAGTATGAGCCGATGCGTCAACATCAGGTATGGATGGCGAAAGGCGTCCCGCGAGGAGTATCTGTCGGCGTCGCCTATGCCTAAACAATTTCCCCTCTGTCAGATCGAGGCCCTCTGTTGGTTTCAATTGCCGAGCGGTCGATTGATATGCCCCTGCCGCGTGAGAAGGTGCTGATTTTAGCTTGCATGCCGCAAACTTTGAGGATCGAGCTCGCCGCCGCATGGAATAGGTCTCAATAGGTGAGGCGGGCCGCATTCACATGAGTTCCCTGGAGAATGGCCATGAGCCGAGTTGTCGGTTGCAAGGCTGAATAGGCAGTGACGCCCTGTTGGGTTAAGGAGGCAGTCATATCATGAAGAGCGAGATTCTGTATCCGGG
>JACCYV010000150.1 GCA_013696305.1 Nitrospira sp. | reverse complement strand
GAGACACGCATCGGACTCGGCGTCGACCGCCTCGATTACACCAAAGGACTGCTGAAACGCTTCTGGGCCATCGATGCGTTTTTCCAGCAATACCCTCACCATCGAGGCAAATTTACTTTTGTCCAGATCGCCGTACCGACCCCGGGCGACGTTGAAACGAATCGACGCTATCGGGACCTCATCCGTGAGACCGCCAACGACATCAACATGCGATACGGCAGCCTCACCCATTCCGGCAGCCCGCAGGCTTCACGTTGGAGGCCGATTGAGTTCCGTGAGGGACGCATCGGGCTCGATACCCTCGCCGCCTATTACCGGATGGCAGACTTGGCCCTCGTGAGTTCGGTCTACGATGGGATGAATCTGGTCGCGAAGGAATATGTCTCCTGTCAGGTCGAAGAAAAGGGCGTGTTGCTCGTAAGCCATATGGCCGGCGCGGCTGAAGAACTGACGGACGCCCTGGTCATCAATCCCTACGACCCCGAAGGCGTGGCCGATGCGATGTATCAGGCCCTGGAGATGTCCCCGGAAGAACGCCGAAGCCGGATGGGTCGCATGCGCGCCTATGTGGCCACACACGATATTCGCGCCTGGGCCGACGTGTGCCT
Source organism: Nitrospira sp. (assembly GCA_013696305.1). Taxonomy (GTDB): domain Bacteria; phylum Nitrospirota; class Nitrospiria; order Nitrospirales; family Nitrospiraceae; genus Nitrospira_A. The sequence goes on along the minus strand of JACCYV010000150.1, from coordinate 5,258 downwards.
GCGCGACGCGGGGCTCTTGCCACAGGTCGACAGTCTTTCTGACGACAGTCCCTCTCTTGTATAGTCGGCGCCTCGACAACGAGCGCCGTCTGAGAGGGTCTGTGATCGCGACCGCGTCATCCTCTCTCATCCCCTGCCTGCCTCCTATGGTCCACGTCGTGCTCACAGGAGAGATATGAGGCCCGGTTCCCGTTTCGTCATCCGCCGACGACTCTCCCTTGTGGCGATGATCGGCTTCTGGCTGCTCTTGAACGCCTGCACGCAGATCTCTCACCTGTTTTCCGTCACCACGCCGCCCAACAGGCCGGTGGATCGACAGCAGCAGGCGATCGTGTCCCGGATGCAGGCGATGGTCGAACCGGACCTTCGCGACAACCTCAGCACCAGCATCCCGGCGATTCGTGTCAGTCTGGCGGACCAGTCCAACAAAATCGCCAAATTCAAGCGTGGTGGAGTGTTGCGCGCGCTCGCCGATCCCTGGGACGGACTGGCGACGATCGAGCAGGCAGCTCTGCTGGCCGCAACAGCAGCGGAGGCCGGCGTCGAGGGACTTCCGGCCGTGATCGACATCCTTGAGGGCGGCATGGATCGCACCGGCACGCCTTTCAAGCCGCTTACCTTCCCTGTCACTCTCGCACGCGAAGATCTCCTGGGCTTTCTCACCGAGGTGCTTGAGAACGCCTACCAGGACCGTGAACATGCGCTACGCCATCTGTCTCCACAGGATCGAGAGTTTTTGTTCGCCCAAGCCCGCCTCCTCGTGGAACAATTCAGTCCTCAAATCACTCCGGCCGCGCAACTTTCCGACGCCGAAGCGGCAGCCAGATACGCCACCCTGCTCATGCAACAGGTCGACTACGCCGCGCTCATTACCGCCGCGCAACGCTTGGCACGGCTCGGCAATCGAAAGTTTTTGCAACAGCTGGACATCGCCTTCCACAACAGAACACCCGTGAACCATTCGATTCCGGGCATCACCGGCGACGTGCTTCTGGCTCAACACACCTCGTACGGATTGCTCGTGGTCGGCGGCCGCGGTCCGAATACCTACGACCTGGAGAAAGGGGCCGCGCTGATCATCGACCTCGGCGGCAATGACACGTACCGCGGATTCATCGGCGCGAGCGCGAGCAGCGATCTGGGGAACAGCATCGTCATCGATCTCAGCGGCAATGATACTTATCAGCCCGCCCCACTTGGGCTCGCGACGGGACGAGCAGGGATCGGCATCGTCATCGACCATAGCGGGAACGATACCTATCGCCTGGCATCCGGCTCCGGAGGAGTCGGCCTGGCGGGACTCGGCATCCTGTATGATGGAGAAGGGCAGGATATTTACGAAGGCGGCCGCTTTACCCAAGGTTCGGCCTTCAGCGGATTCGGCTTGCTGGTGGACCGCGCCGGAGACGACCGCTATACAAGCTTCGGCTATGCGCTGGGATTCGGAGCCCCGTTGGGTGTGGGAGCCGTCATCGATGTGTCCGGAAACGATTCGTACGAGTGCGGCGGGCGTTATCCCAGCGCGTACAATGCGGCCGACGCTCCGGAGGCGGCCCCTCACGAAACCGCCTTTCAATACGATTGTTTCGGATTGGGCACCGGGTCGGGCCTCCGCGTTTTCAGCAAGGACCCGGCGCAACGCGCGCTGAGCCTGGCCGGTGGTTGGGGACTGTTGATCGATCTGGACGGCCACGATCGGTATCGGAGCGCCAACTTTTCTCAGGGCCATGGATACTTTTTCGGTCTCGGCGTGAAGTTGGATCTTCAGGGTGACGACGATCATCAGGCGGCTCGCTATGGTCACGGCACGGCCGCTCACTTCGGCGTCGGCCTGATCGTCGATTACCAGGGCAAGGACCGGTATGGCTCAAAGGGACCGTTTTACAACGGCGGGGCCGCCTGGGACGGAAGCGTCGCCCTCGCCATCGACGGCGGCGTGACGAGCGACTTCTACGACCTGCCGGCATCGACCGGTTTGGGCATGGGGGACCTGGGCGGATGGGGACTCTTCATCGAAGAGGGCGGCGCCGATCAATATGCGCTCGGCCGGGGGCTGGGACATGGTGAAGATACCAGCATCGGCGCATTTTTTGATCTCGATGGCAGAGACGATTATTCCTCCATTCCCCCGCCGACCGCAGGCGCACATCCGGAACGTCTCAATCGGAAAACGTACATTGAGAACCAGGGCAGCCTCTTCATCGACCGTTAGCAGAATGGTGAAAATGTCCGCCGGCTTTGTTCTCGCATCGTTCAGAGTCTCAACGTACCCCAGAGGTACGCCTCGACTCTTCACTCGCTGCGGCCTCGCCGGACGGCCATTTTGACCATTCTGCACGCTCGCCCTGAGGTCTCTCCGACTCGGCGCTCTCTGAGTGTTTGAAAGCCCACAACTGGTTTTCAACTGCTTGCACAGCCGTCGTCCATCTCGCGACCGTGTTATCCTCGCTACCAAGCATGGGTTTCACGCGACCGCTCCGCGGCAATGGCGATCGGTGGACTACCCTTCCAAAACGTGCGCTTGACTCACTCTGTCTTATGGCTATCTTAACCAACACGAACAAGCGTGAAGGTTCATAGAGTACCCATTACACAGTTGTTACTACTGATGACCATCCGAGCACACCGGAGGATGATATGAACGATTCGAATGCCCCGATACTCACGAATCTGCCCGTGCTCCCCCTGAAGCGAACGGTGTTGTTCCCCGGCACGATGATGCCCCTGACCGTCGGGCGGGACCGTTCTATCGCGGCCGTGGAAGCGGCGTTGAAGACCGAAGATAAGACGTTGCTAGTCGTGGCCCAGAGGGATGCGCAAATCGACCTGCCGTCCCTGCACGATCTCTATACCATCGGTACCAAGGCCGTCATTAAACAAACGGCTCGCACCCCGGAAGGCCATTACAATATTCTGATCCAGGGCCTGGAGCGCTTCGTGCTGTTGAAGCTCGACCAGGTCGATCCCTATCTGCAAGCCCGGGTGAAACAGTTGCCGCCGCCGAGCGAACAGAATACGGAAGTCCAGGCGCTGCATCGGGCGATCCTCGACATTATCACCGAACTGCCGAAACTCATCCAGACGCCCGGCGTGCATGAAGCCGTAGCGGCTCTCGGGACCGAGCAAGACCCGGTTGTGCTGGCTTATCGTATCGCCTCCTTATTGAACCTCACCCTGGACGGCGAGCAGCAGTTGCTCGAAGCCTCCACGCGCGCGGATTTGCTTCGCGGGCTCTACGCCGCGCTGTCGCGCGAGGTGCAAATTCTCCAGTTGCGCGACAAGATCGCGAGCGAAGCCAGAGAAAAGCTGGGCAAGACCCAGCGCGAATATCTCCTGCGTGAGCAATTGAAAACGATTCAGCAGGAGCTGGGCGAGAGCAATGGAGAAGAAGATGAGATCGGCGGGCTGAGGAAGCAAATTCAAGAGGCCGATCTCCCTGAGGCGGTGCGGAAGGAAACGGCCCGTGAACTTACCCGGCTTGCCAAGACGCCGAGCGCCTCTCCCGAACATCAAGTGATCCGGAGCTATTTGGAACTGGTGCTCGAGTTGCCATGGAACAAAGCCTCGGAAGAAGGACTGGACCTCGCGCATGTCCGGAAGGTCTTGAACGAGGACCACTACGGCATCAAGGAAGTCAAAGAACGCATCGTGGAGCATTTGGCGGTGCTGAAGCTGAACCCCGCCGCCAAGGCGCCGATCCTTTGCCTGGTCGGACCTCCCGGGGTGGGGAAAACCAGCTTGGGACAGTCCATTGCCAAATCCATGGGTCGCACCTTCGAGCGCTTCAGCCTCGGCGGACTGCATGACGAAGGCGAACTGCGCGGCCACCGGCGCACCTACGTCGGGGCCCTTCCCGGCCGCATCATCCAAGCGGTGCGGCGAGCCGGCGTGAACAATCCGGTCATCATGCTGGATGAGGTGGATAAGCTCGGGCGCGATTTCCGCGGAGATCCCGCGGCGGCGTTACTGGAGATTTTAGACCCGGCGCAGAACCATACGTTCCGCGACCACTATCTTGATTTGCCGTTCGATCTGTCGAAGGTGTTTTTCATCACCACGGCCAATACGCTGGAGACGCTGTCGCAACCGTTGCTGGATCGCATGGAGATCATCAGGTTGAACGGATACAGTGAGCGGGAAAAACGCGAGATCGCTGTGCGGTATCTCTGGCCGAGGCGTCGGAAGGAAGCTGGATTGCGGACCGAACATGTGAATCTGCCTGAGGCGGTGCTGGACCAGATCATCGGCCGCTATACCAGGGAATCGGGGGTGCGGCAGCTGGAGCAAATGTTGGGACGCCTCACCAGAAAAATCGCTGTGACATTGGACGACCAGCCTTCTGACTCGGCTCCGTCCACCGTCGATATTACCCCGGCCTTGTTGGATGAGTGGCTCGGCCAGGAACGGTTCCAACCGGAAGAGGCGCGGAAGGATCTTCCGGCTGGAGTGGCGACCGGTCTCGCCTGGACTCCGACCGGCGGCGATGTGCTATACATCGAAACCAGCCTGTTGCCGGGAAACCATGACATGACGTTGACGGGTCAGCTGGGGGACGTGATGCAGGAATCGGCGCGCGCTGCGCGCAGTTACCTATGGAGCCATGCCGAGGCAATGGGCCTCGACATTTCCCGCTTCAAACGCAACGGGGTGCACATCCACGTACCCTCGGGCGCCATTCCAAAAGACGGCCCTTCGGCCGGCATCACCATGGCGACGGCGCTGGCCTCCGCCTACGTCGGCAAGCCGGTGCGAAGCGACACGGCGATGACGGGTGAGATCAGCTTGACCGGCCTCGTATTGCCGGTCGGCGGGATTAAGGAGAAGGTGCTGGCTGCCCATCGGGCCGGTCTCCGACGAATCATCCTACCGAAAGCAAATGAAAAGGATTTGAAAGAGATCCCGGCGGACGTGCGTCAAGATTTGCAGATCTTCCTAGTCCAACGGTTGGACGAAGTCCTGCAGGCCGCGTTCCACGAGGAACCGGCTCCGCAGCCTGAAATTGTGAGCGGCACCTCCGTAGCCGGAACATAAGCATTGGTGCGGCGGGTCAGCTGGTGTCAGAACGAATTGGTTGATGGGACACAGGCATGGTAATGTATCGCCATGAACCTGTGTCTCATCGTCCATCATGTGGAATGAGTGGGAATTATGGCCGACAAGACTGCTATCGGTCCGATTGTGAAGTTGAAGAAGAGCGACAGCGAGTGGCAGAAGCAGCTCGCGCCCGAGCAATATCAAGTGCTGCGGCAGGAGGGAAC
>JACCYV010000115.1 GCA_013696305.1 Nitrospira sp. | reverse complement strand
CCTCCCTGGGTCAAAGCTGATCCGGATCTCACGAAGGTGGGATTGATCGACCGTGAATGGAACCGGCAACAGGTTCGGTTTCCCAGAACGTCGCCTCACGTTCAGGTACGCGAGGGCGGGGATGGGTTCGAACAACGGGCATTGAGTCGTATTGATCTCGCTCGCAATTGCCTAAACGCAGGATTGTGGGAACTGCTGTTATTCACAGTGGAGAACGGCGAAGAGCGCGTGTACGAACACCTGTGGTTCACGTTCCCCCTCGGTCTCTACAAGCAGGCATTCGAACAAGTGAATGGGCTTTCCTATTGGTCCTACTGGTGGTCGCTTGAACACTGGGTCGATCCGTCAGGGACACCGATCCGTCTCGACAAGCTCCGAACTGTTGAGCAAGAGTGGACCATCGAGGCAACCGCACGGTGGGATGAACTGGTTGCAGCGAAGGGCGAACAAGCCCTCAAACGGAAGAACATCCTGACGCCAATTGCCGCTACCTATCGTGACTGGTATACCCAGCCGGTTCGATTTGCCAGTTTCATTCCGCCGGGGCGCTATTCCCGTGCGCACCCGCGGGAAACTGAACTGCACTATCTGGCTGAATTGACTGGGGCCTTCTTGCGGCAAGTGACACTCACCGGAGGATCTCAGAAACTTGTGGAGGTCGAACTCGCGTTTCGCAGTAATAAGACCGGGGAATCTACTCGACTCATTCTCGGTGGGCTTGATATGGCTACCATTCCGGTCGCATCTCCAGAGCACTACGACCGTGGCTGGAAAGTCCCACTCGGCATCGGCAATCCCAGCTTCTTCGAAGCGTATGACACGGTCGTCGAAAATCTTACGATGCAACGAACCTTTTACGGGTTTCACCTCGACACGCACAATCGCTGGATTGACCACCACGCAGTCGGCGTTGACGGACCATTGCTCCATTGGGACGCCGGCGATCCTTCTTTGCTGCACCTCTATCTTCTGAGCTACGAACGCCACGCGCTGCTGAACCATATCACTCTCGCGATTCCGCCACGATCATGAGGTCTGTCACTGCGACACACCTCAGGTGGACGTCGTCGAGATGACGCAATGTCTTTCTTATGGAAAGGATGACCGATTGGGAAGCCTCAGTCCAATGCGGGGCAACGATCTGCCGGCCTTCCTGTAGATCCTGGTTAAACCGATAATTTTTCCCGTCGCCTGAACGGCCGTACGTCAAGTGACACGATGTGTCTCTCGGGCAGGGCTATATACGTCGCTTCACGCAGCGACCAGCAGCCCTCCGGCGGTCCAGGAACATCATAGACTGTGAAGTGGCTCACAGACTTTCATCAGGTATGGCGCTACCATGTGGTTAATACTGGATGAACGTCCTGTCACGACGAGCATCCGAAACTGTAGATGAGGCAACTCCAGAGTTTGTCGCGAGAAGGGAGCTTCCTGATGGAGACACAGTGTAACTTAAAACATTCGTGCGACTGCGAGATAGGGCATCCGAATCGTTCGCCTCATGAGGTTGGGATATTCTCCGAATCGGCGAAGGGGCCCCGGTCCGGCAAACTCATCATTGCTGCAGTGATGGGGCTCGCCATCGGCGCATTCTTCTGGTTTGACCTGGGTTCTTATCTTACGCTGGAGACTGTGAAGGCGAACCGTGCCCGGCTTCTGGCCTTCACTGACGAGCATCAGATTGCCGCCGTAGTGAGTTTCGTCGTCAGCTATGCCGTGGTGACCGGATTATCCCTTCCCGGTGCCACGATTCTGACCCTCGTGGGGGGATTCCTCTTTGGGAGTGTGTTGGGAACGGCGTTTGTCAATCTTGGCGCTACCAGCGGGGCCACGCTCGCCTTCCTGACGGCCCGGTACCTTCTGCGCGGGTGGGTCGAGCAGACGTTCGGGCAGAAGCTGGGTCCGATTCAAGAAGGATTTGCAAAGAACGCATTCAGCTATCTCATCACGCTCAGGCTCGTCCCATTGTTTCCGTTTTTCCTGGTCAATCTGGTGTCTGGCTTGACGAGGGTCCACCTCGGCACCTACGTGCTCGCGACGGCCATCGGCATTATTCCTGGTAGCTTCGTCTATGCCTACGCAGGACGTCAGCTGGGTACGATCAATTCGCTCAAGGAGATTGCCTCGCCCAACGTCATCCTCGCGTTCACCCTGCTAGGGCTGCTCGCCCTGGTGCCGATTCTGTACCGACGATTCGCCAGCAAGCCAGCTGAACCGGTGAATCAGACAGAGATTCCCTCTCACCGATGAACGATACAGATGCCTCCTCATCACCCGAAAGGACTCCGCTCATGAGTGTGACTAACATGCCTCTGATGTTGCCCGTTGACGAGCACAATCAACGCTTGATCAACTACGTGCATCCACCTGCCTGGGTGAATCCGACCGCGACTGGTCGCTACAACCTGGTGGTCATTGGGGGCGGCACTGCCGGGCTCGTGACGGCAGCCATCGCGGCCGCGCTGGGCGCGAAAGTCGCGCTGATCGAACGGCACCTGATGGGTGGCGACTGTTTGAACGTCGGTTGTGTGCCTTCCAAAGCCTTGATCCGAGCGTCGCGCGCCTGGGCGGATTTCCGGCGCGGGGAGGAATTCGGCATCCGCTCCTCCGGCGGAGTGAAGGAAGATTTTCCCGCCGTCATGGCTCGCATGCGGGCCTTGCGCGCCAATCTCAGCCAGACGGATTCGGCTCAGCGCTTTACCAGTCTGGGGGTCGATGTCTTCTTGGGGCAGGCACAATTCACCAGTGCGCAAACGGTTCAGGTCGGCGACGCTACGTTGGAGTTTGCCAAGGCCGCGATCTGTACCGGCGCCAGGGCCTCCGCTCCACCCATTCCTGGGCTACAAGAAGCAGGGTACCTGACCAATGAAACTGTCTTTTCGTTGACCGATTTGCCTGCGAGGCTGGCGATCATCGGTGCAGGGCCGATCGGCTGTGAGCTGGCGCAAGCCTTCGCCCGGTTTGGCAGTCAGGTGTACCTGATCGAGGCGATGCACGGGATCATGCCGAACGAAGATCGTGATGCCGCGGAGATTGTCGAGCAGGCCCTGCATCGCGATGGGGTTACGTTATTCTGCTGCGGGAAAGAGTTGACCATCCAGAACACGGAATCCGGCAAGCGGCTGACGGGAGGGTCGCATGGCCGGACTTACGACATCACGGTCGATGCAATTCTGGTGGGGGCCGGTCGGAGGCCGAACGTCGAAGGCCTGGGATTGGATGCGGCCGGAGTCAACTATGACAAGACGGGTGTCACGGTCAATGATCAGCTTCGCACCACGAACCCGAATATCTTTGCGGCCGGCGATATTTGTTCCCGCTATAAGTTTACCCATGCGGCGGACGCCATGGCGCAGATCGTCATTCAGAATGCGCTCTTTCCTCATCCCTTCGGGCTTGGCACCGCCCGGGTCAGTTCATTGATTATCCCGTGGGCGACCTATACCGATCCGGAGATCGCCCATGTCGGGCTGTACGAAGCCGAGGCGAAAGGCAAAGGGTATCAGGTGGAGACGTTTACCCATCGCGTAGACGAGGTGGACCGGGCCGTGCTCGACGGGGACACCGAGGGCTTTGCACGGGTGCATGTGGAGGCGGGCACGGATCGCATTCTGGGGGCGACGATTGTCGCCGCCCATGCCGGCGACCTGATCAATGAGTTCACCCTGGCCATGAAAGCCGGCCTGGGGTTGAAGACCATGGCATCGACGATTCATCCGTATCCCACGCAAGGTGAAGTCGTCAAGAAGGTCGCCAACGCCTGGCGGAAGACCACCTTTACCTCAGGCCAGAAAAGCATGTTGAGTACGTGGTTTGCGTGGCGGCGGAAATAATGTCGCAGGCTCGATGGCCACACTCGTAAGTCACCCTCTCCAAAGGACATCGGACATGACACGATGCCTTGTTCTCATGATCAGTAGCCTCGCGACGGTTCTTGTGGTCGCGGTCAGCCTCATCGGACCGAACGGCTGCACGCGAACTCGCCAGCCATGCTGGAGATCGGCACATTTTCGGCGGCAACAGCAGGAGGCTCCTGGCCGGACGGCTGGAAGTCGCTCACCTTCCCCAAGATCCCGCAGCACACGACCTACAGTCTTGTGAAGGATGGGGAGCAGATCGTCGTCAAAGCGGCGAGTCTGGCCTCTTCCTCTGGTCTGACGCGAGAAGTTCAGGTTGATCCCAAGGGGTTTCCTGTCATCCAATGGCGCTGGAAAGTTTCGAATATCTTGAAGGCGGGCGATGTGGCCAAGAAGGCAGGCGACGATTATCCCGCCCGGATCTATGTCACCTTCCAATACGACAGTGCGAAAGTCGGTCTTTTCGGCAAGGCGAAATACGAAGCTGCCAAGTTGATCTATGGCCGATATCCGCCGCTGGGCGCTATCAACTACATCTGGGAGAGCCGGACGCCGGTGGGGACTGTTGCGCCCAATCCCTTTACGGATCAAGTCCAAATGATTGTCGTGGAAAGCGGTTCAACGAAGCTCAATACTTGGCTTACGGAGGAACGGAATGTCTACGAAGATTACCAGCGGGCCTTCGGGGAGGAGCCACCCATGATTTCCGGCGTAGCGATTATGACGGACACCGACAACACGGGTGAAGCGGCAGAAGCCTATTATGGCGACATCGTGTTCAAGGGAAACGCGGACTGAGTGAGTGCGCCACTCAATTGGCTCTCGCCCAATAGCCCTTATTTCATTAGTGAAAGTGGGAGAGAATGATCGATGCTCGAGTTGCCGAGGGGAGGAGGAAGATGAACTACACGAAAAGACAAATTCACGATGGCATCGTAGGGGCGGTGATCACAGTGGGCGTAGCGCTGGGCTATACTCTGCATCCTGCTTGGTTGCTTATGCCCGGCCTGACCGGCATCACATTGATCCAGAGTGCTTTCTCAGGGTTCTGTCCAGTGTATTTTGTGCTGGATCGGACGTGCGCGCCCGAAAGACCGGAGGAAGCCCACAGTCTCTAGTGGTGAGCCTCTTATACTGTGGATCGGGACATGGTGGCCGCTCACTGGTCGGAGGAGCGTCCGTGTGGAGTGCCGAGCCCGGCCCTATCAAGTGTCGCCTTGGCTTTTCTCGACACCATGATTGTCACAACAATCGTCGCGATGAGTCCCAGCGCCAAGAAAATCCATCGCAGCATTCCTATCGAATCGGCCCTGGTTACCACTTGCCCCATCACACCGAGGTAGACGTAGAGGCACGTGCCCGGAATGATCCCGACGCCCGTGGCGCCTGCGTAATGCCAAAAGGGAATGTTCGTTATGCCGAAGAAGTAGTTCTGCAGATTGAAGGGGACGACGGGGCTGAGGCGGAGGAGGAGAACGATCTTCCAGCCGTCGTTGCCAATCGCCTCGTGGACCGCCTTGAATTTCGGGCGGTCGCGGATCTGTCTTTCCACATGATGATATGCGACATATCGGGCCAATAGAAATGCCAACGAGGCCCCGACTGTGGCAGAGAACACCACCAGCGGGATGGCCCATGCGCCGAATGCCAAGCCACCCGCGATCGAGAGGGGCGTTTCCGGCACGAGGAAAACGGCCCCAACGATATACACCAGCGCAAACAGCAGATAGCCTAGGTGCCCAAGCCCGGTAATCCATTGCCGAAAGCGCTCGGTCCATTCAGAAACCGGTAGAGCCCACCAGGCGAAGACAAGCGCGATCACGACCAGTCCGAGTACAACCCACGGCCATGGAAAAGGGGACGGTTTGGCGGACACTCGACGGTCATCCTGGTAGAGGTTCAGCCTTTGCATCCACTGTCCGACGAAAGGCATGGAGCAGTTTACCCGCCATGAGTCGCAGCTTACCGAACGGCCGTGCCTTGTCCAACTCCATGACGGCACGGATGTATTCAACCTGCGCGAAGACCAACGGCATGTTGCCGAGAAACATGGCCGTTTCTTCTGCCACTTCTTCCGGGAAGAGCCCCAAGTTACCGACCGTGGTTTCAACTCGCTGAAGTAGGTCCTCCGCTTCGCGAGTCCGACCTGCCATCGCATACGCGGTGGCCAGCCATAAGGTACAGGGGAGGAAGGCGCCTTCGAATTTCCCGAGAGGGAATGCAGCTCGTTCGGGCAACTCCTGCGGATCGAAGCGATAGACCAGGCCGTCTCGCATGAGTGATTCGGCAATCCGATCCACGGTGTTGCGGACTCGCGGATGATGCGCCGGCAGGAATCCCATGACGGGAATGAGCAAGACCGACGCGTCGAGCGTCTCCGCTTCATACCGTTGTCGGAAGGCGCTCAGTTTCTGGCTCCATCCCCGGTCCATGACCTCTGCATGGATCGTCTTCATGACGGCCCGCCATGGTGACACGCGGTCCACGTGACCGAGCCGTTCCGCGATCCTCGCCGCCCGATCCAGCGCAACCCAACTCATCACCTTGCTGCTAACGTAATGCTGCTCGCTGCCAAGCTCCCAAATGCCGCTGTCCGGCGTCTCCCACGTTCGGATCACATAGTCTGCGATGCGCTGGATGAGATGCCAATAGTCCTCGCGCCACTCGCCGCCCTGCTCCGAATAGATGGCCGCGCAATCCACGAAGTACCCCAGCGAATCGTGCTGGCGCTGTTGGAACGCGTGATTGCCGAAGCGAACGGGGCGCGAGCCCCGATAACCGGCGAGATCCTTTCGTTGTGATTCGCTCGCATCGGTGGCGCCACTCAGCCGATACAGCACTTGCAGCGGTGCATCGGTGGAGGACCCGAGGTTGACGATCCAGTCCATGTAGCGTTTGGCCGCTTGGCGGTCGCCGAGAACGGCCATGATTGCGAGCGAGAGGGAGGCATCTCGGACCCACGCAAATCGATAATCGTAATTGCGATCCCCACCGAACCGTTCCGGCAAGGAACTTGTGGGAGAGGCCACAAGGGACCCTGTGGGCGCATGGCTCAGGAGGTGGACCGTCATCGCGCACCGCTCGACACCACCGGCGCGTGGCCCGGTGTAGACGATGTTGCGTGCCCATCGGCGCCAATAGGCTGCAGTGTCATTGAGGACGGCAGTCACATTGTCATCGGTCCAATGACCACCGACCTCCCCCCGCGCCAGCACAGCCCAGGCCTGCTCTCCTTCATTAAGCAGAAACGCAGCATGTCCCGGATCTTTTCCGTTCAGGAAGGCTGGTGCGGCAAACAGCGCGACCGCGCCGGCGGCCGTCTGAAATGAGACGCAGCCGGTCCGTGTCTCCGTCTTCACCGCGTCAAATCCATCAGCCGGATGGCACTGCATCACGC
>JACCYV010000097.1 GCA_013696305.1 Nitrospira sp. | reverse complement strand
TTGTGAGGCTCTTCTACTCGCAGGATGAAGAACGACGCCCTCACGTGGCGTTGGCAAAATGCGCCGCGAGTTCGGCGCGGGTCGTGACGCGCGCTTGTTTTGCGAGCCGCTTCAAGTCCTGGATCGTTGTCCCTAATTCTCCGCTGTGCTCTTGAAGTAGTTTACTGACTTCGTCCCGACCGATGAGTTTCACGGACAAGGGATGGAGTACCCGCAATCCGGAAGCAGCACTGGCTCGTTCGATAACTTCATAGATGCGCTCCTGGTTCAGCTTGGAGTTCTCGATCAGCTGAGGGCGGGCGCAGGAGGTCACGTGCAAGAGCAGCCATATGAGGACCATGAAGCGGACCGACCCGCCCATTGTGGTGGCCCCTTCGGTGAGATCGACGGTGGCCTACGGTGCACCGACCCTGGATGGCGTGCACATTCTTTTCCGCACCCCCGTCTGATGGTTTCGCTCTCCGTAGGCTCATGGGGGCAGTGTAGCGGGACGTGATTTTCCCCTCATGTCGGTTTCTTTTCCTGGCCCCCACCTTCCGCATTTTGTCTGCCTGCCGCCGTTTCCGCTTCCTTCCTGCAACTCGGAGACAATTTCTGGTTTCGGTTTGTAGGGTCAGGTCCCTGGGGCAGACCGCTTTTAGTTCACATCTGCGCGACGCATAGCCGCGAGCACAGGGACGAAACCGCCTGTCCTGGCTCGCCTGTGAATGTAAGGCATGGCCATGCTGCAAGGGGGTACAATAACGAGAGGAGCAGGGATTCAGGACAGGCGTCGAATGAAATGGCCATACTTAGTCAATGAGTGTCGACCTACGGAGGGGAATTATGCGATCACTGGATAGGCGGATAACCCGGCTGGATGTCGGCATCACGATCGCGTGTCTGCTCATGATCGGTTGTGCAGGCATGACTACCAATCGAGACCTGCCGGTCGTGCCGGCGGTCGATCTGACCCGGTATGCCGGGACATGGTATGAGATTGCGCGGTTGCCGATGTGGTTCCAGCGCCACTGTGTGGATTCGAAGGCCATCTATAACCAGCGCGCTGATGGGACGATCGGGATACGTAACGAATGTGTGACCGATAAGGGCACGACCGATACGGCGGACGGTATCGCCACTGTGGTGGATGCGAAGACGAATGCCCGGCTCGCGGTGATGTTCGATAATTGGTTTGCGCGATTTGCCCGCCCGTCTCGTGACGGAAACTATTGGATTCTCGATCTGGATGACGACTATCGCACGGCGCTGGTAGGCACACCGGACCGGCAATACCTGTGGATTCTCTCACGGTCCCCACGGTTGGAGAGCGCCGCCTTCCAACGGTTGGTGGAAAAAGGCCGGGAGCTTGGTTTTCCAGTGGACAAGCTGATCCGCGATCGGCGCGCATCGTCCTGATGCAGAGCTCCAGGCGCGCGGTTGCTCCATCCCGGGGCCGGCCATGCCCGGCGATCCACACACAAGTTCCGCGCAGATTTTTCCGGGTGCGATCATACACACCGTCGGTCTTGCCGTGCCCGCGAGGCGAGGGGAACAGTGTGAAGGAAATGCGCCGCGCGCGCGGCTTTTTGTGTACCCGTGGTGAGCGGGCCTGCTAGGATGGCTCATCCCATGAGCCAATTTTCTGTACCTGCTGAACCGCGCCGAGCGGCGGTCTTCTTCATCCTCGTCACCGTCGTGCTCGACATGTTGTCGTTCGGGATCATCATCCCGGTACTGCCGAATCTCGTCGAGCAGTTTCTGGGCGGCGACACGGCGCAGGCAGCGGAAATGTACGGTTTGATGGGAACGGCCTGGGCATTGATGCAATTCGTCTGTTCGCCGATTCAAGGCGCGTTGTCCGATCGCTTTGGCCGGCGGCCGGTCGTCCTTCTCTCCAATTTCGGCCTGGGTCTCGATTTCATCCTCATGGCGCTGGCTCCAAGTCTGGCGTGGCTTTTTGTGGGTCGCGTCATTTCCGGTATTGCCTCTTCGAGTTTCAGCACGGCCGGCGCCTACATTGCCGATGTCACGACGCACGATAACCGGGCAGGGGCGTTCGGCATGATGGGGGCCGCGTTCGGATTGGGTTTTGTGCTGGGGCCCGCCGTGGGCGGGTTGTTGGGCGCCATCGATCCGCGCTGGCCTTTTTGGGGTGCCGCGGCGACCAGTTTACTCAATGCCGCGTATGGATTCTTCGTGCTGCCGGAATCGCTCCCGCCTGAGAAACGGGCGCCGTTCAGATGGATCAAGGCCAACCCGGTGGGATCGCTGATTTTGTTGCGCTCGCACCACGAACTCTTTGGATTGGCGACGGCCAACTTTCTGACGAACCTCGCGCATGTCGTCTTGCCCAGCGTGGCCGTATTGTACTTAGGCTATCGGTATGGCTGGGGTCCGTCGGCAGTGGGGTTTACGCTTGCGGCCGTCGGCGTCTGTGCCATGATCGTGCAGGGGACGCTGGTCAAGCCGATTACGGCGCAATTGGGTGAACGCCGGACTCTGCTCACGGGACTTTTCTGCGGGGCCGCCGGATTTGCCATTTATGGCCTTGCGCCCACGCCCGCCCTCTATTGCCTCGGCATTCCCGTGATGGCATTTTGGGGACTCGCCGGTCCGTCTGCTCAAGTCTTCATGACTCGCCGCGTGAGTCCATCCGAGCAGGGGCAATTGCAGGGCGCAATTGCCAGCCTCACCGGGATTGCCGGCTTGATCGGCCCCAGTCTATTCACGCAAACCTTCGCAGCCTTCATCGGGCCCCAGGCCGATTGGCACCTTCCCGGCGCGCCGTTTCTGTTGTCTTCGCTGTTGCTGCTTGTCGCCATGGCGGTAGCCTCGCGAGCGACGAGAGCGGTCGATCAGGTTACGGAGTGCCGTGCACCTTGATCTCTCGCCCTCGATAAATCGCCAGCGCGCGCTGGTCCGCTTCCTCCGCCTCGCCCTCTCGTTCCATTTTGTGGTAGAGGTCGGCCAAAAGAGACCAGGCCACGGCCTCAGCGGCGTTGTCGCGCAAGGTCTGCGAGAGCAGCAGCGCACGTTTTCCCAAAACGATTCCCTGGTTGAGATGCCCGTCGGCACTGTCAATCTGCGCGAGCCGCAGCCGCAGTTTCGCTTCGGACGGCACATGGTGTTCCGTTTCGGCCAGCCGGAGACCCTCGCTGTAAAGGGCGCGCGCGTCAGTCATTCGATCCAACAGCCAGTGGGCGTCGCCCAGCGCGATGAGTGCCACGAGTTGCTGCTCCGTATCGTGACGGGCACGGGCATCGTGTCCTGCCTGTTGCAGTGAAGACAGGCCTGCTTCAACCGGTCCTTCATCCACTTGCAGCAGCCCCAGCTGGATCAACGCCTCGCTCCGCCCTCGGGAGTCTTTGACCTGTTTGAACAGCGCGAGTGCCTGACTGAGTGCGTCACGCGCTTCGTCGCGATGTCCCAACCGAGCTCCCACGCGACCCATTACCAAGAGCGTGCCGGCATGGGCGGCCCGATCGGGCGATCGAGCCACGAGAGGAAGGGCTTCCTGGAGACAGGTGTACGCCTTCTGGAGTGTGCCTTGCTGTTCATGAACCCGCGCAATCTTCACCAATGCGGTGGCGATGCCACGGGACTGCTTCTGTTCCCGGAACCTCGATAAGGCAAGCTGATAGTACGTCAGCGTTTCGAGAAAATGATGTTGATGGTCATGGATCTCGCCGATCCGAAGTAATTCGTGGCCGGAGAGCCTGCCGGTCGAAGACCCCTCTCGTTCAGTGGCTGAGTGGGAGAGAGCCCAGCACGTTGCCTGGCCGGCCAGGGCAGCGAAAAGCAGGACCCACATGACCGTGGCGAGGGCGCGCGTGCACGAGGTGCGCACAAGAGAGGCGCGGTGTTGGAGCCTATTGCACGGTCTCAGGTTATGCCGGTCAGTGAGAGACCGTGGAGTGAGGCGCCACATCATCGGGAAGCATGCGCCCGCCAACCGGGGAGGTCAAGTGAGCGGGGCCGCGAATCGGCGCTTGCCCCGCTTAAACGAGAGGGGTAAGATCGGGCATCCCACCCGCCCCATAGATAGGAGGTCCCATGTCCCTCACACGCGCGACTCCCAAACGAGCCCGGATTTCCCTCGACCGTAGCATCGAGCGCCTTCGCAAGCAGCTGGCCGATTTGGCGGCTTATTTGGGCAAGGGCATTCCCACACGTGACCTCGCAGAATTCGATCAGGAAACGGAACACCTGATCGCGGATGTGCTCGGGGAAACTTCCTCCTTGTTGGACGCCTATGAGTACGCCGAGTTCGGCGAGGCAGCCGGACTAGTAAACATGACGAACGAAGCGCCGGAAAGCGCCGGCGTGGAGAGTCAGCGGCAACGGCTGTGGCAACGGAGCCGGGTGTTGGAAAGCTGCATTGCAGAATTGGAAGCGCGCCGGGCCGCTGAACCGAAACAATCGCAGGCCAGCCGGCAGGCTCTTATCGGTCCGCAAGTGGTCGAGCACATGTCTGCCGATGTCCGCAGCCTGTCTCAGAATGCCAGCCTGCGCGAGGCAGGGCAGTTGATGGAGAAATGCAAACTCGGATCTCTGCTCCTGACGGACAATCAGGCCTATGTGGGATTCATTACCGATGCCATCCTGGCGCGCGCGGTGGTCGCCAACGGTGTGAATGCCGACACCGCCGTCAAAGCCTGCATGCGCAAACCGCTGGTGGCCATTGCCGGCGATCGGCCGATCATCGAAGCCGTGCGCATGATGAAGGACGAGGCGACCCGGCATCTGGCCGTGACTCAAGACGGGTCCATCATTGGGGTGATTTCGGTATCCAACATTCTTCGCTATTATTCCGGCGTGGTGTAGCGGGAGAAAGCGAATATCATCATGGGGTGATCAAGCCCGTCCATCCGGCGGACTTTTTTCAACATCCCATAAAAGGAGGTAAGACATGGGGCCGACTAAAGCGATCGTCAAGGGACAGGCACTTCACGAGGCAGTGAGCGGCAAACTCATACAGGACGGATTTGCGAGCCGCCAGGCGATGGAAGATTACGTGAAGCATCACTATATCGCCATGCCGGTGCTCGACAATGCCGGCAAGCCATGGCAGCTTGATGAGAATCCGATCTACTGTCTTCATGGCGTGCAATACGAGACGGTCGATAATCAGAAGGTCCATCTTTCCCGCTGCCCCGACTGCGGTGGCATGGGCATTCGCGTGGAAGAACTGACGGTCCAGTCGGATTGTATTCGCTGCACGTCCTGCGGCCATGAGTTCGATGCGCGGCTGGAGATGATGGAAACGTAGAAGAAAGGCCTGACAAGTCTGCGCAAGACACGGCCGGCTCACCGTCTTGCCGGCGTGCGCAAACGTGACGCTCTTTATTCATCGCGACGCGTACCTCACGGAACGCGGACGATGAAGCCGTGCTCGTCCGACATGCGCAGTGGGGGACCAAGCCAGGCCACCCCTTTGAGAAAAAATTCGCAAGCCAGGAAGGAGCATTGATAGAGAGATTGCATAAGGCGCGGCTTGATGAATGTGGTACGTGGTCGAGCTTTTCCTCCCATACTGTTCCACAGGCGGGATCCATTTTGCGGACAATCAGCCAATGAGGCTCCTATGCGATTGAGGCGCCGGTTTCGTGCTTCCGTGCTGGGCATCGTCCTCGCACTGCCCCTCGTCACCTATGCGACTGTCGAGTCACCGATTATTCTTGCGAAGACCAGCCGCGCTCCGGCCGTGGATCCTTGCAACCTGCTGACCGATACCGAGGTTCGAAAGGGATTTCCCGAGGCGAAAACGGGGAAGGTCGATCACAGTCTGGAAGAACATGGCATTATCTCGTGCCTGTGGGATCATCCGGGAGGCCGGTTTGCCGTGCAGGTCTATGAGGGCGAACAGGGAACAATCGACAATGAGATTCGGGGTATGTCGCTGATGTTTCTGGATCCACTGAAGGCAGGCGCCGGGCAGAACGTCCGCTACGAGATCATCAAGGATGTGGGTGACCAGGCGAGAGCGATTGTGGAGACGGCGGATGAAAAGAAGGGATTTTTGACAGACAGCGCCATTCTCGTCGCGCAACGCAAAGGACTTCAACTCATTTTGATGTCGACCCAACTGGCGCAACGCGAGCGGATCAGCGCACTGAAGGTCCTCGAAGATTTAGGGCGAGCGGCAGCGAAACGGTTATAAAGTCGTCCTGCCTCCACACGTGTTCACCCTGCCTTCACTGATGAGTACAAGAAGAAGTACACCAGTCTGGAACGTAACCAGGTATACTCCGGCCTTGATCATAGAGAGGTCATGTCAATCGTCTCCTCGGAGAGGGCGTACAGTAGACAGGTCGTCAAGCAATCGAAGAATCGGGAGGGGGAGGCAGGCATGGCAGGTACAGCAGTCCGTCGGCGTGGAACGAAAGCTCCGATGCAGAAAAAGGTCTCGCCTGTGCGTCGAGCGAAGAAGGCTCGTTCAACCAAGCCGGCCGGCGCGGTCATTGTGCTGTCCGGAGCCACCGCGCTCCGCCGACAAAAGGCCGCTGAGGTGCTGGCCGCGGAGCTCCAATTGGACCTGGCCAGCGTGGATCTCTCAGCGGTCGTCAGCAAATACATCGGTGAAACCGAAAAAAATTTAACCCGGGTCTTCGACATGGCGAACCGGCACGGATCGATCCTCTTCTTTGACGAAGCAGACGCCTTGTTTGGGAAACGCACACAGGTTCACGACGCCCATGATCGCTATGCGAAGGCTGAGGCGCCCTATCTCCTGCAATGCATCGAGAAACACCAGGGCCTCGTTATCCTCACCACCAAGGGAAAGAGCCGCATCGAAGACGCCTTTTCTCCCGAGAAGCCGGTGATTGTTCTGGGTGGGACGGAGAAGAAAAAGCCACAGCCGAAAAAGAAGGCCGTGAAAAAGGCGTGAGGGTGGAAGGGGAGACGGGTGATGAAGGCCGCGGGTGTGAGCCGACTTTAGAGAGCCCTCGTCCTCCTCTCCTCGGTACCTGATCGATACTCCGGCATCGTTGAACTCCAGCGTGAGCTACTCACAGGACATGCATTTCTTGAGGCCGACGATGCTCGGATCCAAATGATATCTCGCTGCTCGCTCACGAACCAGTCGAAATCAGAGTCACCTTCGCGGATCGATCCAGCGATTTGACATCCGCTCTTAATGACCACTTGTTTTTCAGTTAGTTACGATGCGCCAGCATCGTATTTGCTAACCGTTTGCTAACCATGCAGTAATTTGCCGAGTTTCGCGGCGGCTTCCTGCTGCATGGAGGGGAGTGCATGCGTGTATACGTTGAGTGTGATCTCGATTCGTTTGTGTCCTAGCCGCTCTGACACCACCTTTACTGGGACCCCTTCCTTGAGTGCCAGCGTCGCGCACGTGTGGCGTAGGCCATGGAAGGTAATGGTTTTGACGCCGGCTTTCCGAATGAGCCGGGTATAGTCTTTTTGTCCCAGGTTATTTAGGGTCAGTGGTTGTCCAAACTCTCGGGTAAAGACGAGGCCATAGTCTTGATAGGCGGTCCCAAGAAGTAACTTTTGAGCGGCCTGGGAAGCCTTTTGCTTTCTCAACGCCTCCATGGTCTGTTCATCGAGGATTACATTCCTCGATTCTCCGGTTTTGGGAGGTCCGAACAACGGCTGTGGCCGGGTCTTCACGAGTTGCCGAACAATCGAGATGGAGCGTCGATCGAAATCAACCTCCGACCACTTCAACCCACACAGCTCGGCCTTTCTGGCGCCACTATCTAGGGCCAACGAATAGAGCGCTCCAACCAATGGACCATCTGCCTTCGCCGTGGTCAGGAACGTTCTTGCATCTGCGGGATCCCAACAGTTTTGTAGGACTTTTTCTTGTCCATCCCGTCGCCGTGGCTTCCCGATGACTAAGGATGCCGCATTTCTTGGAATCAGGTCCTGCATCATCGCAGCCTTCAAGGCGCTGTACAGAATCACGTGATGCTGTTGCAGACTAGATTGGGAGAGTTTCTTCGCGAGGTAATAAGCTTGCAGGTGACTCGCGCGAAGATCACTTAAACGGTAGTGCCCTAAGGCTGGTTTGAGATGACGTTCAACAATGGATCGGTACGTTTCGTAGCTTCGTAAGCGCTTATGAGGCTGGATATAATCCATTCTTCTAGCCAATCACTCAAGGTCATATGGGATGAACTGATGACCTGCCCCCGGCTCAGATTATGAAGCATGGTCGCCAATTCGGCCTGAGCTTCCTTCTTTGTTCCGCGGATGGTCTTCCATTTTTGAATGCGCTTCGGTCGGCCAGTCTCTGGATCTAACTTGCGGCCGATGTCGATGACGATAGCCCAGCTGCCTTCCGATCGTTGAACAATATGACCTCTCATTGGGGCACCTCACAGGTGATTGGAGGAACAAACTCCCAGTCACAAAACGGGCTTAGGTAACAGTGTACAGGAACAGGAAAGACGAGATGTGTATAGAAGTGCTTCCAAAAATTTGACACATTTAACACGACGCCTCTCTTTGCTTTTCTGGTATCAGGGTATCATGATATCACTTGCGGGCACTAGAGCCCTGTGGTAGCTTCCTGCCTTCATGTCCACAAAACCCCCATCATCGGAGACCCGGGACTATCTGTTACGAGATTTACCAATTAGCCTGGCGAGTAAGGTCAAGGTCGCGGCAACTCTCCACCAGGCCTCAATGAAGGATTACATTCTCGAGATCCTGCGAAAACACGTCGATGAGTTGGAACGGAAAGGAGTCGCCTTGACGCTTCCTGACGTGAAAACTAAGAGGTAGCTGACTGAGATATCACTAGGACGAGGCTACCCTAGGACCGAGCACAGCTAGGTATGCATCCCACTTCATGCTCTTCATCGCTATACCGACTAGTTTGTCGCTCTATTTAACACCTAAATAACACCCCCCCACCGTCATCGGCAGACCCCAGGCATACCTTCGGCTTGGTACCATATTGGGGAATGCGTCGTCATAACAAAAGGCGGGGCTTGCTTAGCTGTTCCCACCGAGCTATGCCCGAGAGCATCGAAGCACTGTAGAACGGGCACTCTATGGGTCGAACCTACGGCCCGCTGATTAAGAGGGTGAAAAGGCCATATTTCGTAAGGGCTCGTTGTTGCAGTGGTTTCCCCATTTTTACTTGATAAATTGATGCCTTGAGAGATTTCTGGTGAGTCTATTGATTCTGCTGAATTCTGTCGCTTCGGAAGAAAAGTAGCACAAATCTAGCACATACGTGTTACGTAAATCGTAAAACGTGGTATCCTGGCGATGATCAGATCATTTCGAGATAAAAAGACCGAGCGGTTTTTTGCAGGAGAGATGGTCAAGGAGTTTGCTAGCTTCCAAAAGGGAGCTGAGCGAAAACTGACCATGGTGGATAATGCTGCTGACATCAAAGATCTGCGTTCGCCTCCAGGAAATCGGCTGGAGCTACTAAAGGGGAATCGGTCGGGACAGCACAGCATCAGGATCAATGATCAATGGCGGGTTTGTTTTGTGTGGTTGGCCGACGGACCTCATGAAGTCGAGATCGCCGATTATCACTGAAGGAGATCATGCGATGATCAAGAATGGCATGCGGCCTATTCATCCAGGGGAAATTTTGTCGGAGGAGTTCATGAAGCCGTCAGTCCCGCCGATCAATGCCAGTATGCTGGCCAAGTCGATCGGGGTGCCGGCAAATAGGATCACCGCTATCATTAAAGGACAACGGGGTATAACGGGTGACACTGCGGTTCGGCTGGCGGCCTTGTTCAACACCACAGCTGAATTCTGGATGAACCTGCAGCAGGCTTATGAGTTGCGCCTTGCTGAACGGGCTCTTCCGGAGAGGGTCAAGAAGCACATTGAGCAAAGTAGAGAGGCTCTCGTACGGGCCTAACGGAATGCGCTGCCCGGGCATGAATCTACGTCATTCTTAGCGAAGAATTCTCCGCGTGATACTTCGTCTTAAAAGGGCCCCAGGGGACGAATGAAATCAATTGCAATGTACCCAAAGGGCTGGGCGTGACTCCCGCATATCGATATAGTAAAGTCACTTCACTGTGAATCAACAAATGAAGGCGGTTTCACCCGCCAACAAACACAAAGGCAAGCCAAATCAGTTCGCCGATCCGCTGTGCCGCCATGCAGTGCTAAAGGTTGCGAGTAGGTGCAATCTCAACTGTTCCTACTGTTACGTACAACGTGGGTGATACTTCATATCTCGATCAACCCGGTGTTATGTCCCAAACCACTGCCGCTGCCGTCATCGACTGCATCGCGGAGCATTGTACACAACATGCCTTGCCCCAGTTTTCATTCACATTCCATGGTGGGGAGCCGTTGCTTGCTCCACCCGAGTTTTTTCGACGGTAACTCCAATTGGATTACCACCCATATATGCTGCTAGACATAACGCCATATACAAAGATGTATCTGCATAGTGAAGTGGTTTGTGGGATGATAAATCTGTCCCGGCATAGGTTCCGCAAGGAAATCTAACAACACATTTGTGAGTCAATTGGAGATAAGGGAGCGGGGTAAAGCAGTATTGTGCCAATGAGTAATTTACATAATCCCACCTTTCGCTATCGAAACAATACTGATAGTCGCAGACAAGCAGATAGTTTGGTGTAAAAAGCCTCCCGATATCATTGACCCCAATTGTAATGCAGTTTGGGCGCTTAGTAATTGCTCTTAAAGATTCCCCACAACCACATACAATAATTGTTTGATGTTTGTGAAGATTCCTAAATGATGAAAGTTCCATCAGAGTTCTCATCGATCTTGTTATGCGTCTGTACTCTGGCAGATCGAGCTCGACTACTTGGTGCAACATTATTTAAAGGTAGCACTCCAGTTCCTGGATCGCGGGATCAATCATGAGGACTTCATACTCGCCTGAGATCAAGCAGTCCTTTGGTCGGTCTGTCAAGCATGATGTAGGCACTTCGCGATCACCGTTGCCCCAATCGGCCGTAATTCCGACTCCATGGGGAGGCAGTTCCATTACCATTGAAGGCTCGTATCTTTGCTTTCGCACCCTGATGAAAGAGGACGACAAGCTGTGGATGCAGGCTTTCGAAGACCAGCAGGTCGGCATCAGGATCGGACGCGTTAAGCGCATCGCTGGGCTTGAGCATCAACCTCAATCGTAAGGGCATGCGATAAGTTTGCGCTGGATCTGGCAGCACGACCGGCACGATTTCATCAATCTCCAATTGATAAACCACAGGACAACCGGGGGGCTGGTTCCTGACTCGTCGGAACTCGCTGCGCAATTTCGGCGGTGAAATTTCGGGGAATCCAATAGAAGCGAGCGCGGCGACGGCCGGAACTGTCGGCACGGGCGCACCGGAGCATTTGGGATTTCCAACGGCGCTATGAAGCTTAAAAAACCGATTAACGTCCTCGGGCGAAGGACCCCCCTTTGGGCTGGGCTCTTCCACTGGGCAACCTGAATCGTCCGTAGCGGCGAGCGGAGGAGTGTCAGGGCAGCGATCATACTTATCTGGAACTAGATCATTGTCCCGATCGCCATGGGCGTAAGCAGTGCTCCATGCCTCGTCCTCCACACACAGTCCTGCCTTGCGTTGGCGATCACGCACGCGCTGAAGATACTGGACAGGAGTTAAGCTTTTTTCTTTAAGTTGCATGGCAAGCTTGGCGTAATCGTAATTTGTACTCCCAATGCACACAGCCGTAACTTTTGGCAAGGACGGCGATCCACAGAGGGTCAGATCGGCCTGAAATTGACGCTCCAAAACAAGATCGGGCTTTTTAAGCGGCGCATAGCGTGCGCTGACGCGATCAATGCAGCTCTCCACCGACTCGTTCAGTGGCTGGGCCTGCAGTAGTCTGCCGTTAGTTACCAGCAATACCAGTACAATGAGTACGGAAATGAGTTGAGGCATATTAACGCTCCATAGCAGACATTAAAAAAGCAAGCATCACGGCCACGCCATTTTCGATGAGAGGACGCGTTAGATTAACGGCAGCGTTATTGTCGTAGATTCCCTGCGCCGCGACATTGCTTGCAAGGAAAAGGAGCGACGCGGTTGAATCATAGGGCCAGCCCGTTGGCTGCTGAGAGTTGGCGTAGTCGAATGTTTCTTGGGCTAGGGCCGTCACCAAATCACGGACGGGCAGGTTTGTTTCCTCGCCGGGATGCCGCGCACGCCAGTCTAGAATGTATTTTCGCCAAGTGTACGCCTTTGACAAGATCCGTGCGGCTTGCTGCCTCTGCAACGCGCGCGATTCTTCTGCCTGCTCGGGACGATCGGTCAGGTAGATAAGCCGCGGCCACGCGTCCTCGACGGCCTCTTCGAAGGGGCGATGTCCCCAACCACTCGCACCTACTACATGCATGGGAACAGTGGCATCACCGATTGCATGAAGGGGCCATGCAAGTGCTTCTGCACTCACGTTTGACAAATCCCGAAACCTGTCCCAGCCATACTTTGCTAGTGTAGTGTATCAGTAATATCTTTCCAATAGTGGTTGGTTCTGGTATCGTCCGGGGTATG
>JACCYV010000041.1 GCA_013696305.1 Nitrospira sp. | reverse complement strand
TCGCTGTCTGCGCTGAGCAACAGAATATTAAATGTCGATGAACGAAGCGGCATGAAGGTACCGACGAAGAAGAGGGCGGGATTATTGCTCACCCCCTGGATGATGTCAACCAGGAAAATGCGTCGAGGTTGCCCGCGAGAGCGCAAGCCGGTTATGGCGGCGAGAGAGTGTCCAATCGTAAATTGGCTGAGAGCAGCCGTGATTCATCAGGATGTGCGGATGATATGTGCATGAGAATGATGGCATCGGTGAGAGAAGGCATGTCCCATCTTTGTCATGTTCGTCCGGCAGATTTCCATGAGTATGTGATCGGTGAATCGTCTCATTGTCATCGTTATGGATGCCGCTTGGCTTGACAGGGACAGGATGAGCAAGGTATAGAGTTTTACAATCCCTATCGGAATACTCGTAAATGAAAGTTAGTCTCAGAGCCACCTATGGAATTATCGCCGCTGTGGATCTAGCATTGCACCATGCCGAACAGCCCGTGTGTGCCAAATCGATTGCCAAACGCCGATCTATTCCGGCCAGGTTTCTCGAGCAGGTTCTTCACGCCATGAAAAAAGCGGGGGTGGTGACAAGCCAGCGTGGAGCCCAAGGCGGTTATGTGCTGAGTCGAAAACCGGCGGACGTCTCCGTCGCGGATATTTTGGATGCGTTAGAGGGACCCCTCTTGACGACCAATGGAGCGGCCGGTTTGAAAGGCGCGACGTCCCGCGGTGCCAAGCAGGAAGCCCTGCTGGCGCACATGTGGGCTCGCGTGAAACAAGCAGAATTGAGCGTCTTATCGGAAGTGACGGTCGAGGAACTGGCCAACCGCCAGCGTGCTCTCGAAGCACAACATACCTTGATGTATCACATTTGACGGTGCTCGCATCATGTGTAGACGAATTATCTCCCAACCGACGAGGTCTTGACCATGAGTCCTAACATAGTTGATCTCCGTCCCGCGATCAAGACAGAGACCATCCCGGCCCATATAGCCGAAGAAATTGAGACATTCGAAGCGGAAGCTCAACGTGTCCTTGGCGGAGATCTTTCCAACGATATCTTTAAGCCCTTCCGTCTGCAATACGGCATCTACGGCCAGCGGCAACCCGGCGTCCAGATGGTGCGGATTAAGATCCCGTTCGGAGGGCTGACCGGAAATCAATTGCGCCGGGTGGCTGAACTCGCCGACCGGTTCGCCACCGGCGTGGGCCACGTCACGACCCGCCAGGACATTCAACTGCACTTTGTCGAACTCAAACATGTTCCGGAGATGATGCGCCTGTTGGCCTCCGTGGGACTGACCACGCGCGAGGCCTGCGCCAACACCGTGCGAAACGTGACGGCCTGTCATCTCGCGGGCGTCTGCCAGGGGGAAGTCTTCGACGTCACGCCCTATGCGAAGACCGTGGCCTTGCATCTGTTGCGGAATCCGCTCAACCAGAGCCTTCCGCGGAAATTTAAGATTGCGCTGTCAGGGTGCCGGCAGGATTGCGCGCTCACGCCCATCCACGACATCGGTCTGCTCGCGGCGAAACGGACTGACGGCGCTATCGGGTTTCGAATGGTGGCGGGCGGTGGATTGGGATCGACGCCCCGCATCGCTCAGGTGCTCAGAGAGTTTACGCCGATGGACGAATTGCTTCCCACGATCGAAGCCGTGATCAAGGTGTTCGATACCCTCGGGAATCGCAAGAATCGCAACAAGGCCCGCATGAAGTTCGTCATCGAGAAACTGGGCTTCGATGAATTCAAGCGGCGCTGGGAAGCGGCCTATGCGGCCATGGGGTATGCAGTGCCGACGCATGAGCCGATCGAGTTGTTGGAGTATGCCGATGAGCCGCCGTTGCTGATGCCGACGAAAGCCCCGGTCATCTCTAATGGAAACGGTCATGGAAATGGAGCGGCATTCCTCAATGGGGACGTGTCGGCGTTCCATGCCTGGAAGCGGACCAATGTGGTCCTGCAACGACAAGCGGGTTTTACGACGGCGGCGATTAAATTGCCGATGGGTGATCTCACAGGCGACCAAATGTGGACCATCGCCGATCTTGCCGAACGCTATTCCAATGGAAACATCCGCACCACCATCAATCAGAATATGGTCATCCGATGGATCCCGGAAGGACGCCTGGAGGAGTTTTATGGTGAACTCCTGACGCACAGCCTGGGCGATCCCGGTGCCGAACTTGTCGAGGACATCATCGCCTGCCCCGGCACCGATACGTGCGGATTGGGCATCACCTCATCCAAGGGCATGGCTCGGGCATTGGCCGAAGTGTTTCCTGCCGGCCAGGTCCCGGAGGACCTGAGGGATGTGAGCGTCAAGATTAGCGGATGTCATAACTCCTGCGCACAGCACCATATCGCCACCATTGGATTGCATGGAGTCGGCAAGCGTCTGGGGGAACATACGGCGCCGCATTACGAATTGCATCTCGGTGGACATGTGGACGGCACACCGAAGATCGGCCAGCTCACGGTGAAATTGCCTGCGAAGAGCGTTCCGGCGGCGGTGCGACATTTAGTCGACGTCTATCGCCGTGACCGGAAGAACGGCGAGACTCTCCAGGCATTCATCACACGGGTGGGTAAAGTCGCACTTAAAGAGGAACTCATTCCCTATACCATCGTGCCGCCCTACGATCAGGATCAGACCTATTATTACGATTGGGAAGGCGAGGCGGAATTCGTGCTGGAGGATTTGGGGCCCGGCGAGTGCGCCGGTGGAGCGTTGGAGATGATCGATGACCGCATGTTGGAAGCCGACCAGGAGCTTTATCAGGCCAAACTGCTCGTCGAGAAACATCAGCATGCTCTGTCAGTGAATAAATCGTATCGAGCCGTACTGGCGGCCGCCAAGGCCCTGCTGGTAACCGAAGGGATCGACCCGGCGACCGATGCCGACACGTTTCAAGAGTTCGATCTGCGCCTGGCGCATAAAGGCATCGTGCCTGCGATGTACAAAGGCTTGGGGGCACAAGTCGGTGATCTCGGGTCGAAGGATGCGACAGCCGATGCGGCGACGGAGAGGATGTCCTTTGCCAGGCAGTTCATCGCAGTCTGCCGGACAGCCACGGAGCAGATGGGCAAAGATCTGAAACTGGCGCAGGTGAAAGAGGCCCTGCCCACAACGGCTGCGAAAATTGTTCCGTCGGCTTCTGTCGCGCCGGTTCAGGCGCCTGTTTACGATTTGCGCGGCGTGGCCTGCCCGATGAATTATGTGAAGACGAAACTGAAGCTGGAGATGATGGATCACGGCGAGCAACTGGAAGTGTGGCTCGACGCCGGTGAGCCCATTCGCAATGTGCCGATGAGTTTGCGGAACGACGGGCACAAGATACTCAATGAGGGACCGTTAGAACCCGAGGCGAAACATTTTAAAATTCTGGTGGAAAAGGTCGAGGGGTAGGGAGTGACGGGTGGAACTGAAAGATAGCATCACGCCACGCGCGCATCCGACGGATGGGGAGCTGAAGGCACTCAGCGATTCGTTCGAGGCCAAGCAGCCGTGGGATGTGCTGGAGTATGCGTTGAAGACGTACAAGCAACAGACTGTGCTCGCGTGCAGTTTTGGGGCGGAAGATGTCGCCCTGGTGGACATGATGCATCGCATCGACCCGGACGCGCCGCTCTTTTATTTAGATACCGATTTCCTGTTTACTGAAACGATCGACGTTCGCGATCGCATCATTGCGCGGTATGCCTTAAAGCCTGAGCAGGTCATTCGGATGACATCGCTGTTGACACCGGAGCAGCAAACCGGCCAATACGGAACAGCGCTCTGGGCGAACAAGCCCGACCAGTGCTGTGAACTGAGGAAGATCGAACCGCTCAGCCGTATTCTCGCGAACTACACCGCATGGATCACTGGAATCAGGAGAGATCAAGCCCCGACGCGAGCCAACGCGGGTCTCATCGAGTGGGATAAAAAATTTAATCTGATCAAAATCAATCCGCTGGCACGCTGGAGTATAGACGAAGTCTGGATGTACATCCGGCTTCATGAGCTGCCGTATAACGCCCTGCACGACCGCAACTATCCCAGCATCGGCTGCACGCATTGCACAGCGCCCATCCTTCCGGGAGACGATCCGCGTTCTGGTCGGTGGAAGAATTTCGGCAAGACCGAGTGCGGACTACACAAGTAACGTTCTCGTCACCCTGAACCCAGACAAGGTCATGACCATCAACATGCAACATCTGCTTGCCAAAGTCGCCAAGGGCCAGAAAACATCCAAGGACCTCACATGGGAAGAAGCCAAGCAGGCCATGCGACTGATGATCGAAGGCACGGCCACGCCGGCACAAATCGGTGCCTTCCTGACTGCCATGCGATTCAAGTCTGAATCGGTCACGGAATTAGCCGCCTTCACTGCCACCGCGCGGCAATATGTTCCGCCTGTACCGGTTCGCGCCGGGCTGGGGGTGGTTGATGTCCCGACGTATGCGGGAAAGCGGGAGACCTTTCATGCCATCATTCCCGCGGCGATCGTTGCGGCGGCCTCCGGAGCGGTCATATTGTTGCATGGCGTTGACGGTCCCCCGGATCGGCGGGGCATCTCGTCGGTGCTGGAACTCTTGGGAATTCCCGTCGATCAGACGGCCAAGCTGGTCGGGGCCGAATTGGAAAAAAAGGGACTCGC
>JACCYV010000038.1 GCA_013696305.1 Nitrospira sp. | reverse complement strand
GATATCGATAGGGCACCACCCGACAGTCATCAAAGCCGCTGTCCAAAACACGGCACCAGACGTCGGCTCCAAATTCGGTATGAACCACGAGTGAGGTGTCGGTACAGCCTTCACTGCCATGGACACTCACGCTTAGCCCATTTCTACTCCTGGTCAGCCGCCCCACGACCACTGGAACCGTGAAAATACAGGCCCCTCCTCGACGAAGAAGCCGTCGGCATTCACACAATCCTTGAAAGGGGTCCGGCACATGCTCAAGCGTGTCGGAATGTATGACGAGATCGAACGAGCCGTTCTCAAAAGGTAAGGCCATCATGTCATACTCGGGGTATCGTACCAACCTGTGACCGGGCAATTTATCGAGCACGCTGGTGAGCGATCCGGCCTCATTAATCTCGAGCACATGGCACGCTCCGGCAGCCTCGCCTTTTACCCAGTCATGCAAAGTTGATGTCGCACGCGCATGCCGCAAGATCGCATCCGCCAGGGCAATCGATCTCACATTCGAACCACAGGTGGTGCAACAAGTTCCCTGTTGGAGATTGATATACTGAGCCTCGCTACAGGACAAACCCCACTGGGCAATGAGATCACTCCACAACACGTCGTGATGCGTAAAAGTGTTTCCTCCGCACACTTTACAGGGCGACTGAGTCATTGGCTCTTTCATCGCGAGAGTCCGGCACCTCATGCCGGGACAGATGAACATGAAGAAGCTCGACACCAAACAATCCAAAACAGAGTTCCGATGGGGCTGACTTGAAGGCCAGGGCGTCATCCAACCAGTGATGCTGCACATGCTGCTGTTGCGTCCCTTCAGCCAGCGCGACACTCAAAGAGTATTCCCCTGGCTGAAGTATCGGCATCAGAAAGTCCACCCCCACGACGAATCGACTATCCGACTCGACAACACGTTCCGGCTCTTGTTTGATCAAGCATGTATTGGCCCCGAAAAGCGATTGCCCGAGTCGATCCCGAACCAGAAAGCCCACAATGGGGCTTCTCAACGGAATCGACGTCTTGCACAAAATCCGAAGAGACACGCGTTCGCGTTTCGTCACGGTATGAATGCGCCGCCCGGAGGCGTCATTGAATAGAACCATTTCGATCAAGGCCTGGTGGCCACCGAACATCCGCCGGCCATCGCGACGTTGCAAGAGGGAAGAACCGTCCTCGTTGGCAGGGATCTCCTCGATGCCATGCGCGTCGGAGGGCGATAGTCTCTCGCAAACGGGCGCGATGTCGCGACTCGGCGTAACATCGTGCACATAACGATCGCACACCGTCTTCGCGTCTCCGATACAAGCCACTCGTCCGCGCTGCAGCCACACGGCTCTATTGCAGAGACTCAATACCGCAGCCGAATCGTGACTGACAAACAGCACCGTTCCACGATCCATAAACATTCGCAGAAACCGCATGCATTTCTGAACAAAAAACACATCTCCCACCGCCAGCGCCTCATCAATGACAAGAATGTCGGCCTTGACATGGGCCATCACCGCAAAGGCCAGCCGAACCACCATCCCGCTCGAAAAGGTTTTCACCGACTGATCGATGTAAGGGCTGATGTCGGCAAAGGCCAATATGTTGTCCAGCTGCTCGTCTATTTCTTTGTGTGACAGCCCGAGCAGCGTCCCGCATAGAAATACGTTTTCTCTACCCGTGAATTCTGGATGGAATCCGGCACCGAGTTCCAGTAACGCGGCGACTCGCCCATCCACATCAACGCTTCCGCTCGTCGGACTCAACGTTCCCACAATTAATTGCAAGAGTGTCGACTTGCCCGAGCCATTCCGCCCGATAATCCCAAGGGTTTCCCCTTTCTTCAGCTCGAACGAAACGTTTTCCACCGCCGGCACCTCGCGATAGTACTGTGCGGGTGTTCGTCCGAAACACTTCTGCAGCGGGGGGACAATCCACTGCTTGCCCCTGTCGCGCGGACGGTCATACAACCGGTATGTCTTGGACACATTGCGCACGCGAATCGCCCATTCAGAGGACATCGGCAAAGGCCTTCCGTGTCTTTTGAAACCACAGCAATCCGAGCCATGCGATGAGGTAGCTGCTTGCACAATACACAGCGATGCCAACCCAGGACGGAGGTTTTCCCCAAATGAGGATATCCTGGGCTTGACTGATGAGAAAGGTGAGAGGATTCGCATACAACAGCAGGCGATAGGACTCAGGGAGCGCCGAGGCCGGATACAATACGGGCGATAGAAACAGCATCACGGTCATCACGGGCCCACTTGCTTGGCCAATATCCCGGATAAACACCCCGGCTGAAGCGAGAAACCAAGAAACCCCCAGAGTGACGAATGCCAGCGGTACCAATAGCAGAGGCAACAACAGCATCGTCCAATGCAGCGACTGATGCAGAATCCCATAGAATACGATCAATACGAGCGCACTCATTCCTGCGTGAAAGAGTGCGGTGCCCAACGATGTCCACGCCAGGATCTCCAACGGGAAGACGACCTTTTTGACATAATTTCCGTTGTTCACAATCAGATACGGTGCGCGATGAACACTTTCCGAAAACAACGCGTGCACGATCAGTCCGGAGAACAGAAGAAGGCCGAAATCAAGCGCACTTTCGCCCTCCTGTCCCCATCGCATTCCCAGCGCCCCCTTGAACACGATCGTATACACCGTCAACATGACCATCGGGTGCAGAAATGCCCATAGCACTCCGAGCAGTGATCCGCGATACCGGCTCGCGATTTCGCGCTTAGTCAATTGGCGGATCAAGCTCCAGTGCGCTGACATGCTGGTGAGCACCATGAGAGGAGAATGACCATATCCCTGCGACAGCATTGGGTACCTTCAGCGAAGATAACAGCGGCCGGAGCCACACGCGACGCATGGCATGGCTTATTGCCATCTCTCCGTCGCCTATACGGTCCATTCAAAAATCGCGTTGTTGAAACACCGCACAGGCTCCGGCAAGGAGAACTCCGGCATAGACCACTCCGTAAAGAGATGCGAGCATCAGGTATTCGGGCGCCACCAACACGCCCACTGCGGCTTGTCCCTTAATATTGAGCGTCTCTAAATTCGGGAAGAGATAATAAAACACGTCCACCACGGCCTTCACCGTCCCGCTTTCACCCTTCGCCGCCATACTTCGCACATCAGCCGTGAGATGCCCAATCACATACACACCCAATGTGAGAATCGCGCTCAACGTCGTGGAGCTGAAGGTCGAAAAAAAGAGCGCAATCGCCGTGACCACGAGAATCTCCACAAAGATCAATTGAACGGCCTGTAGGAGAGAAAGCCCGATCGGGATATGATAGAGCCAGAGAGTCACCAAAAAGACGGCCAACATGATCGACAGATTCACGAATAGCGTCAACACCAAACCGAAGTACTTTCCCAGGATGAAAAACGTACGACTGATGGGCCGGGCCATAATCGTATAAATCGTCCGACGTTCGATTTCCTTGTTCACTAGGCTGATTCCAATGAAGATGGCAATGATGACACCGATGAAGTTGATCGCCGCCAAGCCCATATCGGCAATCAGCTTGTGGTGCTCAGTGATCGTCAAGTCCGCCAGCAGCACCGAGAGCCCGATAAGCAGCCCCGCAAACAACACCAGATTGTAGAGAATCTTGTCTCTCAAACTTTCACGGAATGCGTTCAATGCGATCACCCCGATGGCACCCATGTCAGGACGCCCTCCCCGTATGACGATGTGACTCAGCATGAAAGGCTCCAGGCGCGGCTTCCTGAAAAAACAGATCTTCGAGCGACGCCTTGTGGGGTGTCACCGAGAGGAGCCGTCCGCCTTGTCGGCGGATTTCACCCACTACGGCGTCCACCGCGTCGGGGGTGGGCAATATGAGCAGGCATTGCTGACCTTGCTGGAGCACGCGTGTGGCCAATGAATGAAGGAAGGCATTTCCTTCGGCCCTGATCTGTTGGCACACGATCTCGACGGACTGCGTATGATCCTGTCGGACGAGCTCGTCGATTCGCCCGCTGGCGAGCAGACGCCCCTTTATGACAATGCCGACACGATCGCAGATCATTTCCACATCATGCAAAATATGCGTGCTGAAGAATATGGTTTTACCTCGGTCCCGCAGGCTCAGGATCAGATCCCGCACCTGCTTCCTCCCCACGGGATCCAGTCCTGTCATCGGTTCATCGAGGATCACGAGATCGGGATCGTGAATCAAAGCCTGCGCAAGCCCGATGCGTTGCAACATTCCTTTGGAAAACTTCCGCAATTGGCGCGTTCTCGCGTCCACAAGATCAACCAGACTCAATAGGTCGGCCACCCGTTGGGCAATGACGGTTCGACCCAACCCTGCGAGTTGTCCGTAAAAGCTGAGAAATTCTTCGGCCGTGAGGTAGTCGTAAAAATAGGGCGATTCCGGCAAGAAACCGATGCGGCGGCGAGTGCCTACATCACCGGCAGGCCGGTCCAGTAAAAATGCCGCGCCGCTGGTCGCACGGACGAGCCCCAGGAGAATTTTCAATGTCGTCGTTTTTCCCGCTCCATTCGGACCGAGAAACCCGAAAATTTCTCCCCGTCGGACGGTCAGGGAAAGCCCACCCAGTGCCGTGTATGGCGGGCGCCCCGGCCAGCCCGAGGTATACGATTTGGTCAGATCTTCAATGACGATATCGTCCACTGCGTCCTTCCTCTCATTGCAAGACAGGCAATTGCGTATCAACCGGGTTGGACCATGTCGGAGGCCGGGACCTCCCTGCCCCAGCCCGGCAGGCCACCTTGTGATGAACCCGAAGCCGTTCTCGTGTTGAAGATGAACTGACCGTCCCCGTCAGATAATCAACCTGGTATTGTCCCCCTAAGGGATCCACAGGCAGTTGTTGAATCACCCCGTGTAACATTAGATCTTCAAGCTTTACAGGCACATGTCCATAGCGAGCCCGATAGCGCCGGATGCTTTCTTCCAAAAAGAGCAGGTCTTTCTCTTGGACAATTTCCTTCATCCGCTGGACGAGAGCCCCATGAATCCGTTCGTCTGTAACCGTACTGGAGAACCGGTCCAGAAATTCAAACGCCGCCGTTGGATCACCGCCCTCCACCGTCATTCTGGCAGCCAATTTCGGGAGATAGGCCGGAGCGCCAGGTACCTGCGCCGCCATCCGAAGATACTGTCCGCCCGCAACTGGATTACAGAGTTCATAGTAAGAGATGTATCCGGCTAAAAATGACAGTTGCCACATCACGGGATTGTGGCGAATACCCTTGTTCAAGATAGCGAGCCCTTCCTCGTGACGACCGGCCAGCACTCCGAGAAATATGCCGGTCGCCTGGTAGGGAGCAACAAATGTGGGATCCAGATCCGTCAGCACATCCACAGCATGATAGGTCCACCGATATCCTTGCTGTGTATCGCGCTTTGCTCCGATGTGCTGTACCACTTGTAACCAGATGAGATCCGCAACCCATTGTCGATAGCCCAACACCGCCAATCTCAAGTACTCCCCCTTAGGAAGATAGGCAAGCTGTTCAGCCCGGGCGACCGTATTTCGTTCGTGCTCTAAATGGTGAAGCAAGGCGGACGCGCCAGCCAGCAGGCTCAACCCAAAGAAGGCATGGATTGCGCCTCGCTTCACCGCCGAAATAGATCCGGCAAACTTCACCCGTCTAACTCCGTTGTCCAACAGCCGTAAGAAGGGGTGCAACATCGACATTTAAAAATGCGTGGTCAAGACCATCCTTGCGCCGCTCCCTATACCGTGCTTGACGTTCCTGAATTTCGCGAAGCTGATCCTTCGCTCTTTGCACCATCCCGTCGTTTAACCATAGTCGTACCAGGAGCGCACGGGCTGGTAGAAAGTTCGGCTCTAATAATTTCGCTTCGTTCGCACGATTCTCAGACTCACGCTTGTCACCCAGCATCCAATAAATCCTCGCCTGCTCATATCGATACATTGCAGAGAACGGTGCTAGCTGGATGGCATGGCCGTAGACCAATAGCGCGGCACGCAGCAATACCCTTCGTTGTTCAGTCGAGACGTCAGAAGAATGTGGAACCTGTGCCGCTGAAACGTACAATTGCCCCAACAGCCCTAGTAACCGGCTGTCCAGTGGGT
>JACCYV010000021.1 GCA_013696305.1 Nitrospira sp. | reverse complement strand
TCCGGGTCACCGCCACCAAATTACTCCTCTTCATAACAAGCGGCTCGTCGGTTTGCGGCCCTGCCCCTTTGGTTCGCTTCCTGCGTTAGATGCTTCTGGGGTTCCTAGGAGCTAACACCCCCAGGCCTCTGTAGGGATGCGGCGTAAAAACAAGGGCGCTACCTAGTAGCGGTCACCTCCCCTGAGGATCAAGTTACAAGCGAGATAGATGGCTCTGGCTTGTCACTCGGAGAACGTAGCATGCTCCACTTAGATATAGACGCACTTCTCACTGACGGTGCTCCCGGCAGCGGACTGCCGAGAACAATTCTGTGTCTTATGTTCTCAATTCTGAGTTTCCTGATATTCGACGCGGCTTGCGCAGGTGCTCATAGTGCAGACGAAGTGAAGCAGGTCTTTGACCGGGGACCGATTCCGAAAGAACTATTGGAGGCAACGAAGGAATTGGATGCGACCGCCGGTCAGAAATCGATTCGTGAGGAGGCCCATGCCAAGCAGCACATACTCCTCGAACAGTATATCCGGGCGGGAACAGAGCGCAAATGCACGGAGGCCATAGCGGACATAACTCGGTTCGATGAAGCCATTGTCGATTTTCGGGACAAGGGAAATTCCGACGAGGAGAACAAGTTACGGCAAGTGCGCGACGACACGGCTACCTTCATCACAGCGGAATGCGCCGATACATCAGTCAAGAAGTTCCAGGCGCCGCAACCCTAGTCCCGTCCCTTCTTAGTTTTTCAGAAAAAAACTCAACCCTGACGCGCAGGTCTTCTGTAGCCTGTTGAGGGGATGAGGGAGGGGAGCGCACGGTCAGTCTCCGTCGGGTGTGGATGGACGCAAGCTGACTAATGGGTAACTACTCCTCCCGACCTGTGGGTCATCACAGTCTGCCGTGCGCGCCAGGCAGTGGTGGAACACTATTCCGGCTGCTAAGTGGAATGGAGAGAAAATTCAATTACTGCTGACCGCAAGCCGGAACGTCCTGATCCTTTGCTGAATCCATAGGTCTGCTGTTGACTTCGGACACAGAAATGGACACGCCGGTCTTCTCCTCAACCGCTTGCTGCAAACGAGGGATCATGTCGCTCAAGACGGCGTGATAGATCTCGGCGAAGCGTTCCTCCATCACTTGATCCTTGGTCAACCGGGAAGCTATTTGCCGCCAGCTGTTATCAACTTCCTCCTTCATTAGGTCCGATGATGGAGACGGCGTTCTCTTCGCCAGGTCGGACCGGCTGGCCGCGATGTAGTACAGCGCTTCAACCGGCCTGAGATCCTTAGTACAAGCGGCTGATTTGAACACCCGGAGATCGTGGTGATCGAACGTGTCTATTTGGTCCATCTCGGCCAGTAGGGTCCCCGTCAGGAGAGCAGTCCCCAGGCCCACGGCTGCCGCACAAGAGACCGCGTATCTCCCCATTAGTTTCATGGCTGATTCAAGCTCCAAGTGGAACATGAAGGGATTGTAACTGATCAGCCAGCGTTAGTGGAATGTCGGTCGATTGAGGGTTTGACGGCATCCTCATGCGACCCCGCATCCCAAACGCGCGCTGGATTATTCGATACCGGGAATGAGATGAACATTGGAATCAGCGGAACGCGGCGGCGAACCAGCAGGCTCCGTTAACACTCTCTCACTCCGGCCAATACGGGAATCCACCTTTCGCGTTCAATATTCTCAACGATCTCCCGGATTTCCGCGTACGCGACGGGAAGGGCAACAACGTAGTTGCACAGGGGGGCAGATGCCCTCAGCCACAACATCCCGTCTTAAATTGCCGGCGCTGGTATGCAAACACCAAACACCGGATGCAGATCTCGCGAGTCATCTTGGCATCTTCATCAAACAGGGGCGTTCTTCGCAGCACAAACTGTCCGCAATCGCCGCAACAGCCGGCCGTCACCGCATCGATGTCAGAAGAGACAGAGCTCATGGCGTTGGACCCTCCTGTTCTCTCGAATAGGACTATTGGTGGCGATTCCGGGCTTCATTCCTCCCAAGAGAATTCGAAGCCGCGAGCTGCCTGACCACCCGGCGAGTGGCGCGCCCTTGGCTTGCTTGAGTGCACGCTGCAAGTCGCCAATGCGCCCGTTGAGCCGGACGACCATCCGCTCCAGTTCATCCACACGCTCAACCATGGCTTGCTGCTGAAGAGTCATCTTTATGCCCTCCTTGGATTACGCGTTGTCGCAATGACGAATCACGCCGACGAGCACACCCTCGATGGCAAATTCGTCCGCGGGTGTCACCACGAACGGTTTCATCGCGTCATTGGCAGGATGGAGCTCGATGTGGCGCGCTCGTTTGAAATAGGTTTTGATGGTCGCGTCCCCGTTCACCAATGCCACGACCGTCTGGCCGTTTCGTGCAGTCGGCTGTTTCCGAACCACGACCAGATCGCCGGAAAGGATGCCGTCCTCGATCATGGAATCCCCTTTCACCCGCAAGGCAAAGATTTCACCCTGCCGCACCATGCC
This sequence comes from Nitrospira sp., assembly GCA_013696305.1. Lineage (GTDB taxonomy): Bacteria > Nitrospirota > Nitrospiria > Nitrospirales > Nitrospiraceae > Nitrospira_A. The sequence continues at coordinate 2,894 of JACCYV010000021.1, read as the reverse complement.
GAGGGGCACCTCGACCCATTCCGACTGAGCCACCGGTTCAATCGGTACCCCGGCTGCAACTACGCCTGCCATGGGAATCTGAGTCCTGCGCGAAAGCTGCGTGACCGCCACCTGAACCGCTCCGCCAATCCGACGCATCCCCGTCTCGTAACGAGCAATCGACACACGCGTAGTATGGAGAGCCTCCGCAAGTTGCTGCTGCGTCAGTCCTAATTCTTCCCGAGTGCGACGTAATTCCTCACCGGTCATCATGTAACCAATGGTTACATGATGACCGCCGCCCTGTCAAGCACGAAGACGTATGCGCAAATCGCGCATCGCGTGGGGATCTCCGAAAGTGCGGTGGAGAAACATATCATGCGAGCGCTCAGTCAATGTCGGAACGCGATGTTGAGACATGATTCGGTGCGCACATGAGGGGTTGGCAGACTGATCCGTCTCAGAGATATACTCTCGCTCTCGCTTCAACCGTCGCGAGCGGGACAACGCTGGGAGAGCCCTTGATCGATAGGCACGCTGAGACTCCAGATACCCAGCCTCCGCGAGACCCTGAGCACGATCACGCCGAGCAGGCGATCGCCTGGTCGGCGCGGGTTCGATCAGGCCGCATGACCGCGAAGGAACAGGCACAATTCGATTCCTGGCGGAAGGAGAGATTCGCCCACGAGCAATGAACCGTCGTGCCTTGCGTGGACGATGGCACTCCGTTACGCCTCACCCTTTCCATTTCGCATTTTATCTTCTTTGCAGATGTGAGGGATGAACCGGCTCATCCGTCTAGGACAACACACAGGACGGTTTTGACAAGAACCGTACAAGTTCATAGACGAAGGTGGAGGCTTCATGACACAACGCAATTCCCGCGAAATAGGCGGAAGAATCAACACATCGACCGCGATGGGATGCATCATCCTCTTGACGCAGGGTTTCTCATGCCTTGCGGCCTATGCAGACGTCCCTCTCCGCCTGGCTCAGGCGACCGACGCATCATCGAATGCTCCTGCCGAATTCAACGTCTCGCCACAGTCCTTAACCGGAGCATTGAACGAGTTCGCCGTCGCCACTGGCCTGCAGGTGAGCTATCCCGCAAATTTGGCCGCAGGACTTACGTCTCCCGGCATATCGGGGATCCATACCCCGACAGAGGCTCTGCAAATCCTGCTCTCTGGAACCGGTCTGGGATTCCGCTTTGCGAATAGTCAGACGATCACACTCGAACGGCACACGGTATCACCTGGGGGCCCGGCGGCTGCCGCGCCCCAGAGCCAAGCGCCGCCGTCATCCAACGATACGACATCGCGGGCTCAGGACGACCAGAAGCCGGTCAAGGTGCCGGAGATCATCGTCAAGGATGTGAAACTACGCGACGACGGCACGAACTATGTGGCTGAAGAACGAACACGGCCACTCGCACCGATACTCCCTTGCTCCTGGTCCCTCAGTCTGTGGGGGTGGTGACCCGACAGGTCATGGAGGACCAAAAAGTCATTCGGCTGGAACAAGCGCTCCGCAATATCAGCGGAGTGGCTCTGGATGATTCGGTTCAGGCTGATATCGCCAACGATGTCGTGTTTTGTCGAGGATTCCCCTGCGCATATTTCAAGAACTACCTCCGGAACGAACCACAGATCCAAGTGAGCACGTTTCGAGACGTCGCCAACATGCAGCGGCTCGAAGTGCTCAAAGATCCGGCGTCGATACTGTACGGCCGAAACGAACCGGCCGGCATCATCAATATCTTGACCAAACAGCCGCAGGCGGATCGCTATGCCTCCGTCGAGCAAATCGTCGGGAGCTACAACTATTACCGCACGATGATGGATGCCACCGGTCCGCTGAACGAAAGCAAAACACTCTTGTATCGGATCAACGGCGCGTATGAAAACAACGAAAGCTACAGAGACACGGTGTACGGACAACGGTATTTCGTGGCGCCGGTGTTTACCTGGATAGCCGGCAGCAACACTTCTATTACGTTCGAAGGTGAATACATTCACGACCGTCGAACGCCGGATTTTGGCATCCCGGCCATCGGTGGAGGCCGGTCTCCGTACCGCGAAGCCGGTTTCTTGGAGAACCCAGCGACATCTTAAAGACGGAAGAAGGGCGCCGGTGTGGTCATTCACCATCGGTTCAGCGATCAATGGCGCATCGAAAGCCGCTTCCGGGCTGACACCTCCACCGCATCGGCCTATCGAACCTTTGCGCTGGGCGTGTCGGCGGACAATCAGTCGGTGGACCAGTTTTTCTTCGATCAAGTAGCTAAAGTGCAGAGCTATTATTGGCGGAACGACCTGATCGGCAAGGTGGCCACCGGTTCGATCAAGCACGAAATTCTGACCGGCCTCGAAGTGGGCAGGCAGTATGCCTCACTGGATTTCGCGGCATTTCCACTATTACAGAAGATGCTGGCGCGCCTCATCGGCGACGTGCCTGCGGTCTAACGCCGACAGCGCGCCGAGTCTTTTCAGAATCAAGCGGTTGTCGAGTGTGAAGGCCTTCAACCGGACAAGACAGGCACTGTGAAGTCCTGCGCTTCGGTGGTCTTCGATGTCGCTATCTCCCGGCCACGGCTGATGCGCTTTAGTTGTAATCATGAGCAACACGGTGTGACCATGTTCATTAAAACGTTGCTTGCTGAGCACCGCGGCAGGACGCCGCTTGGCCCCCGGCCTCTCCGTGAACGGAAACGGGACGACGACGACGTCCCACTGCTCACAAATCACGGAAAGCCTCGTCATCCTCCGGTGTGGTCCATTCATCCATCGTCGGAGAAATCGCGGCATGAAATGCCACGTCAAACGGATCGAGGCGCCGGAGTGTCACCTCGCCATTCTTGATTTCATAGGCGATGAGATCGCCGGGCTTCGCGCGCAGTCTTTCCCGGACTTTTA
>JACCYV010000011.1 GCA_013696305.1 Nitrospira sp. | reverse complement strand
CAGGCCAAGGCTCCTGAGAAACGTAACGTAGTATGAATTCAACGTCTCCTTCGATGGTAATCTTGCACCGCATCGTCCTTGGTATGTTCATTTCCTTTTCCCTGACGGGCTGTTTTGAATTGAGAAGTCCGGAAGGGGGGAGCCAGGCTACTTTTAGCGGCGCCCGAATCGTCGATAGTGCTGACGTCGCACTCCCTGCCGGGTACCGTATAGAGGTAGTTGCCAGCGGCCTCACCTTTCCCACCGGTGTGGCTTTCGATCAGAATGGGCGACCCCATGTGGTGGAAGCCGGGTACTCCTATGGAGAAGTATGGGCCACACCGCGACTGCTTCGCATTGAGGAGAAAGGACCTAGCACCGTTCTCGTAGAAGGTCACAATAACGGACCATGGACGGGCGTCACCTTTCACGACGACTCTTTCTACATCGCAGAGGGCGGGACACTCAGAGGAGGACGCATCGTCCGAGTGACGCCCAACGGCTCCGTCGAAGCTCTACTTGAGAATTTGCCCAGCACGGGAGATCACCATACGAATGGACCAGTGATTGGTCCGGACGGGCTGCTCTATTTCAGCATTGGGACAACGACCAACGCGGGAGTGGTCGGCGAAGACAACGGCCGGTTTGGATGGCTGGGACGGGACCCCCGCGGGCATGACGTACCCTGTCAGGATATTACGCTGAAGGGAACGAACTTTGAGAGCTTGAATCCACTCACCCCCGAGAATGATGATACGGCGCTGACCGGGGCGTTCTCACCATTTGGCCAAGCGACGACCGCGCAGCAGGTCATCAGGGGTCGGGTGCCCTGTAGCGGCGCCATCTTAAAAGTTCCGACATCGGGCGGCAGACCTGAACTCGTGGCGTGGGGACTACGGAATCCTTTTGGGCTGGCCTTTAGGCCGGATGGCGCCCTGTTCGCGACGGACAACAGCTATGACGACCGAGGAAGCCGACCGATCCATGGCGCAGGTGATCTTCTCTGGCGCATCACTCCCGGTACATGGTATGGCTGGCCCGATTTCCACGGCACGCACTTGCTCAGCGAGGGAGACCACTACGTTCGCCCCGGAAAACCTACACCCTCCCTACTCCTGGCGTCGCATCCCGGCACGCCTCCTGAGCCCGCGGCCATCCTCGACGTCCATAGCTCCGCGGATGGTTTTGATTTCTCTCACAACGCGGCTTTCGGCTATGTGGGTCAGGCCTTTATCGCCTTATTTGGGGATCAATCGCCTACCTCGGGAAAGGTCCTCGCACCGGTCGGTTTCAAGGTCGTGCGCGTGGATGTGGGAACGGGCGTCATTGAAGATTTTGCCGTTAATGCCGGATCCGGCAATGGCCCCGCATCTCGCATCGGAAGTCGAGGCTTCGAGCGGCCGGTAGCCGCACGGTTTGATCCGACGGGGCAGGCGCTCTATATCGTCGATTTCGGGGTCATGACGGTCGGGCAGGGCGGGAAGGTCCGTCTCCCGTGGTCCAAGAAAGCGGCCACATCGGAGCCGCGTCAGGGCACGGGGGTCCTGTGGAAAATCACCAAACAACCGTGAGTCAGCTCGTGAACCTGCCTAAATTCAGCTCACGCCGCGTATGGTCGATGTTCTACTTATGCGGGACGATGACCGCTCTGCTGTGCGCCCCGGGATGCGCATCAGATCGGCGTAGCGAGCCAGTGGCGGGTCCATTGACACTCGATGCTCAATCACGCCGGGGACAGCAGGTATTCATGAAACAATGCTCTCAATGTCATCCCGGAGGAGAAGCGGGATTAGGGCCTGCCATCAATAACAAGCCGTTGCCCGGCTTCTTGATCAACCTTCAGGTCCGCCAGGGTTTCGGCGCCATGCCCGCCTTTTCGAAAGGTAGAGTGACGGATGACGAACTTGCGGACGTCATCGCTTATCTCAAAGCCTTGCGTCGGCACGGCGAGTGATGGCGTCTAGGTCATCAAGATTCCGGCTCAAGTGCTGATCCTCTTCAACCGCGCGCATACACCGTGGTGCTCCAATCTGAAAGATCACAACAACCACGTGGGTCCCGGGATGAAGACGGCGAATGCTGTCTCAGGCGGTGCATTGCCGGTGTACGAAACCACCGTTCGATTCGAGCCATTGTGGTAATCGCCTACAAGGATCCGAGCAATCCATTCGGTCAGGAATTGACAACCTATCGACGGAAGCAGCGACGCTCCCGTGAAGCGGTCCCACATTGAGCACACGTGCGCAACTCTATGCTGATCTGGTTCGTCGACGCTGTACCCCTCAGGCCAGGCAATGGTGGGAAGCAGTCCTGACGTTGAACCCGGCCTTTTCTCCGGGGGCGGAGTTCTTAAGGGCCTATAGTAAAGCGGCACGCATGCTCGGCAACGCCAGTCTTGAGGTGGAGCACGAGGAAGTTGCTGCCGACGTTATGGCCTGGCTCCTACCTTTCCAGCAGCGACCTGTTCATGAATTGGGACGCACGGCGCTCGTGTTGCGTGCCTTCGAGGTGTGGCCGCCGGAAGAGCCGGTTAAGTTCATCGATGAACTCTTCGTCCGAGGTGACAATGCCGAGCGAGAGGCCCTCTTGCGCACCTTGCCAATGCTACCGGATGCGGGGCGGTTTTCTGTCACGGCCGTGGAGGCCTGCCGGACAAACGTGCTGACGGTCTTTGATGCGATCGCGTGCGAGAATCCGTATCCGGCCCGGTACTTTTCGGAACTGCATTTCAACCAGTTGGTGATGAAGGCATTGTTTATCGGCGTCTCACTCCGCCGTATCGTATGCCTTTCTGAGCGCATCACGCCGGGGCTCAGACGAATGGTGCGCGATCATGTCAAGGAACGGACCGTCGCCGACCGGCCCGTGCATGCGGATACCAAATTAATCCTGAACCCTCTCGTCACGAGTGGCATACGATGAGGCTCTTTGACCCGCATATTCACATGACCTCGCGCACTACTGATGACTATATCTCTATGGGGCAGGCTGGGATCGCGGCGATTGTGGAACCGGCATTTTGGTTGGGCCAGCCCCGCACACATGTGGGGACGTTCGAGGATTATTTTCTGTCCTTGCTGGGATGGGAGCGGTTCCGCGCGAGCCAGTTCGGGATCCGCCATTTCTGCACCCTCGCGCTGAATCCGAAGGAAGCCAATAATTCGAAGCTCGCTGCAGGCGTGCTGGATCTCTTGCCGCGGTATCTGGAGAAAGACGGCGTCGTGGCAGTCGGCGAAATCGGGTTTGACGACCAGACGGAGGCTGAAGCCGCATGTTTCTCTGCGCAGATCGAGCTGGCGAAGGAGTTCCACTTGCCGGTGCTGATTCATACGCCTCACCGGGATAAGAAGCGTGGGACCGAACGGACATTGGCGCTCGTGCGCGACTCTGGAATCAGGTCCGAGCTGGTGTTGATCGATCACAATAATGAAGAAACGCTTCCCCTGGTGCTCAACAGCGGCTGTTGGGCCGGCCACTCGATCTATCCTCAGACGAAGATGGATGAGCAACGGATGGTTTCACTCGTGAAACAGTATGGCGGCGAACGGATTATCATTAATAGTGCCGCCGATTGGGGTGTGAGTGATCCGTTGAAAGTCCCCAAGACCGTGCAGGCGATGGTCGAGGCCGGCATTTCACGCGAGACCGTCGGCCGGATCGCCTGGGATAACCCGGTCGCCTTCTTCCGCCAATCCGGGCGTCTTGATCTCGATGCTGACGAGGCCAATCTTTCCGTCGATCAGCGCCGGTTGTGGGAAGGCAATTCGGTGCTTCGCGGTCAAAGCCCGGTTGTCCAGACGTCCAGGGATCCGTATGAACCGCATCCTCATTCTTAACGTCGTCGGCCTCACGCTTGATCTGGTCGGCCGGGATGCGCCGCATTTGAGCGCCTTGGCCAAGTGCGGCGGGGTGCGCCCGTTGACGACGATTACCCCGGCCGTGACCTGCGCCGTTCAATCGACCTTCACGACCGGCCTGTTGCCGCGTGACCATGGCATCGTGGCCAACGGATGGTATTTTCGCGACTTGGGGGAAGTTTTTTTCTGGAGACAATCCAACCGGCTTGTCCAGGGGGAGAAAATCTGGGACGCAGCCAGGAAATTGGATCACCGTTTTACCTGCGCCAAATTATTCTGGTGGTACAATATGCATTCCTCGGCGGACTATTCGGTCACGCCGCGGCCGATCTATCTCGCCGATGGAGGGAAGCGGCCTGATATCTACACACAGCCGCCAGGTCTCCGCGAGGAATTGAACCGGCGACTCGACGAATTTCCCCTGTTTCGATTCTGGGGGCCAGGAGCCGACATTAACTCAAGCCAGTGGATCGCGGACTGTGCGCGCTATGTTTACGATCAGCAGAAGCCGACGCTCACCCTGGTGTACCTACCACATCTTGACTACACCCTGCAGCGACTCGGCCCGGACCATCCGGTGATCCGAGAGGACGTCCGTCGCATTGATGCCGTCTGTGGCGAACTCATCGACCATGTCCGAAAGGACGGCACGCAGGTCATCGTCCTGTCCGAGTATGGAATCACTGCGGTGAGCGGTCCGGTGCACATCAATCGCGTCTTGCGAGAGGCAGGTCTGTTGATGGTTCGCGAGGAGCTTGGTCGAGAGTTGTTGAACGCGGGCTGCTCAGAGGCCTTCGCCGTCGCAGATCACCAGATCGCGCATGTGTATGTGAAATTGGCGGCCAGGATTCCCGAGGTCGCACGTCTCCTCGAAACGGTACCCGGTATAGAGCATGTGCTCGACGAGGAGGGTAAACGGCGCTCCGGACTGGATCATCCTCGTTCAGGCGAGCTGGTTGCGCTGTCTCGAGCGGATCGATGGTTCTCCTACTACTATTGGAACGATGATGAACGAGCGCCGGATTTCGCTCGCACTGTGGATATCCATCGGAAACCTGGTTACGACCCGGTGGAGCTGTTTATGGATCCGGCTTTACGCGTGCCGAGGCTCCACATCGCCCGGCGTCTTCTGCAGAAAAAGTTAGGATTCCGCATGCTCATGGACGTGATCGGGTTGGATGCCGCGCTCCCCAAGGGATCTCATGGGCGAGTGACCGACAAGGCGGAACAAGGCCCATTGTTTATGACCTCGGACGCCGGCTGGCTGCCGCCCGGCCCCGTGTTGGCAACGGAGGTCAAATCGCTGATTCTGCGTCATGTGTTCGGAGATCAGGTACCGGGAACAAACCGGTGAGCCAGCGTAGTGAGGAGCGCCGCGCCCACGGCTAGGGTTGCGAGCCCGAGATCACCGGCCAGCGCAATCAACAACGCGTCCAGAAGAGCGATCCCGGCGAGAAGCTGTGACACTCCTGCACGAATATCAGCCTGCGTGCGCCGCACAAGCCGACGTACTGCATCGAAGCTCCACATCAGAAAGGCCGCATAGATTAGGGCTGTTCCAATACTTCGCGCGGCGCCTGCTGCGCCATAGAGGAAGGGAGAGGCCAGTAGGATTAACGGCCAAAGGTTCGGCAGACGGGCCAGGGTTTCCTGCCTCGCAATATAGCTCACCCCCATGATGTAGGCCACGAGTAGAGCCATTCCCCACCAGACCGACTGAGAGATGAATGGGGAAATGGCCAGGGCCGTGATCAGATAGACTTGCGCTCGACAGAGGCTCATCAAAAACGGTCCCAGCGGGTTACTTTTGTGGTGCGCGTTGTAGTACACGATGGTCACCATCAGACACAGTCCCGCGATCACCGGCGGCCATCCCCGGCCTCCGTCGACTCCATAGCCCGCGGCCACCAGAAGAGATTCACCGGCCGTGAGTCCCAGAAACCCCATCGTGAAAACAGTTCCAGCTGCCACAACTCCTGAAGGAATGGGGCGTTGGGGATAGGCAGCCGAATCGAAATGCCGATCGAACGCGTCGTTCAAGTACATGCCGGCTACATAGAAAAAAGAGATGGCAAGAAGCAAAAGTGGCAGCGTCAAGGGCCGGGGTACGGAGCCGGACAAGACCGAGCCGGCCAAGACATTGGTCCACACGGTGGGGAGATTCGACACGCGACCAAGCCGAAGCGCGACGGACCAATTCATGGCATCAACGCTCCGATCACCCACTGCATCTCGCGTGTGACAGCGTCAACCACGTGCATCCCGCGGTATTCCTCAGGGAGCACGCCCCAGGTGTAGGTTTCAATTTCCAAGTGGACAGTCGGAACCTGTTCGACTTGAAGTCGAAGCAGGCGGGAAAGAAAGGGCTGTGTGTTCTCGAACGGGCCGAGCCTCTCGAGGAATAGCGGAACATGAAAGTGAATCCGCCATTCTCTTTCTTCAGCACCCGTCACAGGTGTACGACCGGCATGGTCGAGCGCCGACGGCAGATCTTTGTAGCGAATCAACTTGGTGCCCCGGCGCTCTACAACCTGGTGCAAGTAGGTGGATTCAGCGAATGAGCGGAGTGCGGTGAGCGTTTCGCTATCGACGCGTGAGAGGCGAAGCCCTGCGCTCAGCTGGATCTTCGCGATACCGATCCCGGCGGCGCGAAGTGCGGCGAGCACCTCATCCGGATCCTCAAATTCCACCGCAGCATGGCACGTATCCAGGCATAGACCAAGGTGGCGGCGCAGCGCTTC
>JACCYV010000336.1 GCA_013696305.1 Nitrospira sp. | reverse complement strand
TCGGCCTTTTTGGACAACGAACTGTCCGGCGATGTCTGCCAGGAAATTCGCACCCACCTCGGCGATTGCCCGAATTGCGAAATCTTTCTCGATTCATTGCGCCACACCGTACAACTCTGTCAACACCAACCGCCACCGTCACTTTCTGCCAAAGATCGAGCGGCGCTGCGGCGCCAGATTTTGAAAGACGCCGCGTCGGCGTAACCAGTCCCGATTCATCACATGATGACCCCGGTTGTGAAGCACCCAGATGAAACGGTATGCCCCGACGGCTGTGATGCGTGAGGCGATGCCTTCCTCGGAGGGCGCATCGTCCACGTCCGAGCCCCTCCTTGTTCTTCTCCTGTTGATCGGCAGCGGAGCCGTCCTGGTGCTGGCTCAAACGACTGAGGCGCTCGATCGCGGTCGGAACATCTATCGCGAGCGCTGTCTGGAGTGCCACGGTGCAAGCGTCAAGGCCTCCTTTCTATCGCCTCGACAGGGCACTCTTGTTTCCGCGGCCACCTCCGCCAAGACAGATACAGAACGGTGGCGCGTCATCGCGGAGGGCAAAGCGCGGACGGCCATGCCGGCCTGGAAAGGCCTGCTCTCCGGCGAGGACCACCAGGCGGTGCTCCACTACATTCGCGCACTCATTCGGTTTACGCCTCCTCTCACGTCACCGTCTGCAACTCCGTAAACTCCTCCCGGCACCGACGCCTCTTTCGTCTCAAAAGATCCACATGGTACAGTGACTTTCTTTTATCGCTACCGGAGGTCGTTCGCATGATTCGCGGGAACCTGTTCCACCGACGACAGACAATTGCCATCGTTACCCTCGCCTGTTCGCTGAGCATCTGGACCGGATCGACCGAGCCGATACTGGCGGCCGGCGGGAAGGGACATTCGCCGGCCAGACAGAAGCCCTCCCCGGCCGCTCAAACCGCACTGCGGTATGCCGAGGCCATGGCTCACGGCGATCGCATGACGGCCGGACAACTAGACTTCGCCTGCCAGTACCGGTTCATCACGGCCTCCCAGACGAAAGTGAAACAATTTGCTCCGGCCGGTGATCCCTCCTACGAGTCGTGCTGGCACACGCTGACTGAAGCGCATGCGCCGATGCTGAAACGAACGGACACGGCCATGGATGTCATCTGGCCAAGTACCGGTCCATTGGTCTTCTTTGGAGATGATCTGCCGCGCGCGCCGGCCTCCGCCTTCGTGATGGATGTACTGGGGACCTCGCCTCCCGGAAGCGGCCTTGATGTGACGGTGGTCGACAGCCGCGCCATTCCAGCCGGTTCGTTTCGTCTCGCAACCAGCGGCAAGGTGTTGGCTGTTCCTGCGACGTTGGTCCACTTATCCGTGCAGTATCATGATCCCCTGACCTCGCCGGTGACCTACGCCGCCGACAACGTCAAATGGACCAATACGATCAAACGTCCTCGACGGTCGTTGAAATCCGTCACCACCCAATGGGTTGTCTTCACGGGGCTGAAACAACATGGATTCCCCGGAGACGCCGCGGTCTTCAATTTACCGGTTGCTTCACAACCTGAAGCGCCCGGCATGGTGGCGGACAAAATTCCCTTCGCCACCGAAACCAGCCGGGCATTGCCTGAATCATTGAAATGGTGGGGACCGGACGATCAACCGGGCACCTTGACGGCCGCCGCGGCACGCGCCGCCGGCTTTCCCGACCTGCGTGACCAGGTGGCCTTGCTCAACCGCGTGCTGCTCGTCGATCCCAAACACCCTGAGGCACTCACGGTGTTAACACGGCATCTCTACAGCGTGCTCTTGTATGAAGGACGGAACAGCCATCGGCTGAATATAAAGGATCCGGCCCTGGGCATCGTGGTCGACGAGTTCTACTGGAATATTTATGCCCAGGGGGCCCGCATGGACCTCTCCAATAGTATGGAAATGGGTGGCCTCTCACAGCCGACCCCGGCGGACTTTCTCTATCGATTGATACCAGCCCTCCAAACATTGGTCACCATCAGACCGACCCAGCTCGATAACCGTTTTAGACTCGGCGTCGCCTACCGATGGAACAACGACCAGATTCCGATGGTCGAGACCTTCGAAGCGCTGGTCAAAGACATTCCTGACAATCGGAAGACTCCGAAGTCTGAAGCGCTGCTTCAGCTGGCTTGGTCCCGTATCAATAAAGTGTCCTGGAACCGGATTTTGCATGATCCTGAGACGCCTCGAGCCTATGCCGACGCCGAAGCCGCCCTGGCACAGGCCGAGCTTCCACTCGATAAGTTTCTGGCCGAGTATGCGATGGCCTACAGCATGATCTTCCTGCCGAACTATGGAGACAAGACGAAGATGCTCCATCATCTCACCGAAGCCAAACGCTGGTTCGATGAGGTGCCGGGCAAGACGAATGAGGTGTGGCGCTATTTCCTCAATGCGGAACTGCTCCATGCCGTGCTTGACGCCGATCCCATGTTCACACCGATTCTGGCCACGGTGTCGTAGCCCCGACCAATCGCCGGAGGTTGGAAAGTGCTGAACGGACAGCCTTTTCTCGACGCTTCTCTCACCTTCTTCATCTTGTCAACGAGGGTAGGCTGGGGTATCGATGTCTTGTGATCTGGAGAATATTCTATGCCGGCAGTGTTCACCGGTCGCGAAGCGCGTGAGCGGCTCCTCATCGGGACCGTCCTCGCCTGTCAGTTCAATCTGGCCGGATGCTCGATCTTCGGCGGGAATTCTCAGCCTTTCACGGTCAATTCGGATCCGCCGGACGCCAATGTTCTGGTCAACGGAACATCCGCCGGCACGACGCCTTTGCGGTATCAAGTATCTCGTCGGGGGTATCTGACGGTGGAGGTACAAAAACCAGGCTATAACACCCAGTCCCGATGAACCGTCCGAAAGCTCAGCAGTCTCGGGATGGTGAAGTCATCGGTGGCGCGTTCTTCCTGTTGCCGTTGCTCGGCTTGATTGCGCCGGGAGCCTGGGAACAGGACCCGTCTACCATCGGGATCACACTAGAATCGGACGCGAATCAGCCCGCTCAGACACGTTGAACGGACAGTGCATTTGAAATCGGCTCTGTTAACGATCTCACAGGCTGCGACAAACTCTGTTGGTATACTAGGCATTCAATAGACCAAGCACGTAGCACAATAGAAAAACATTTCCGCAGGATGCTCAAAAAGCCGTCCAGCAAGGCCGCAGCGAGCGAAGAGGCGACGCGTACTACTTCGGTACGTGGAGCATCTGAGAAAAGCGAGAACGCCGCTGCCGGACTTTTTCAGCATTCTTGCAAAGGATAGGCGATCATGATCGACGTTCAAGGCTACGCCGCCCTCAACGCCAAGACCGCGCTCGCGCCGTTCACGTTTTCACGCCGTGAAGTGGGCCGGCAGGATGTCCTCATCGACATCGCCTACTGCGGCATATGCCATTCGGACCTCCATCAGGCACGGGATGAATGGGGCGGTTCACTCTTTCCCATGGTGCCGGGACATGAAATCGTCGGCACGGTCGAGAAGGTAGGCGGCTCGGTCAAAAAATTTAAAGTCGGCCAAAGGGTCGGGGTCGGCTGCTTCGTCGATTCCTGCCGGACGTGCCCCGCCTGCAAGAAGGGTCTGGAGCAATACTGCGAGGGACATCTGAGCTTTACGTACAATGGCACGGAGCGGGACGGCGTCACGCCCACCTACGGCGGATATTCCACCAAAGTCGTCGTCGATCAGCGTTATCTCGTACGAATCCCCGCACGCTTGCGCCCCGAAGAAGCCGCCCCGCTGTTATGCGCCGGCATTACGACCTATTCGCCCTTGCGGCATTGGCGAGTAGGAAAGAACCATCGATTGGCAGTGGTCGGGCTGGGAGGATTGGGGCATATGGCCGTGAAAATCGGCAATGCCCTCGGTGCCGACGTCACGGTCTTGAGCCACTCCGACAAGAAACAGGCGGATGCCAAACGGCTCGGCGCACGGGAGTTTTATGCAACCGCTACAGCGGACACGTTCACAACCTTGGCGAAGCAGTTCGATTTCATTCTCGACACCGTCTCGGCGCCGCATGATCTGAATGCGTACCTGGAATTGCTCAAGACCGACGGCACCATGATTCTCGTCGGGGCTCCGGACAAACCAGCGGAATTGGGAGCTTTTTCTTTGATTCTCAAGCGACGGCGTTTGGTAGGCTCCCTGATCGGAGGCATCAAGGAGACGCAGGAGATGCTCGATTTCTGCGCGAAGCATAAACTGGGGGCGGATGTCGAAGTCATTCCCATCCAACAGGTCAATGCGGCCTACGACCGCCTCCTCCGCGGAGACGTGCGCTACCGCTTCGTGATCGACATGGCATCACTGAGATAGGATTCGATAGGTGGGCTGACTGCCTTCAAGGTGGAGACTCGTATGGATACGGCAAATGTGAAAGCCAATGGCCGGTTAGTCATTCCAGCACGATTTCGTCGCAAACTGGGCATCAAACCTGGGACAAAGGTGTGCTTCGTCGAGCGCGGGAATGAAATCCTCTTCCAGCCACTTACCAAGGAATACATCCGCGGCATGTCCGGAATGCTCAAGAGCGGCACATCAGTAACAGCGGAATTGCTAGACGAACAAAAAAATGATCGAGAACGCGAGGAGAGCCTGTTCCGGCAGACCAGGACCTGGCCGAAGCGGCAGGCGGGATCAAGGCAACAAAGAAAATGTCACTGGCGGATTGTTTTGCCGCAGCCCTCGCCCTGGGAAGAAAAATCGAAAATTTACACCGGAGATCCGTAGTTTCGATCGGTAGAGAGCGATCTCAAAATCGTCTGGCGCTGATACATTCTGATCGTGCGCGTTCTGCGAGGTGCGCGACGCGATGAAGAAAGAGCGTCACGTTTGCCCACGTCGGCGAGACGGTGAGCCGACTGTGCCTTCGAAGGCCGGCCCGGCTGGTCCCTACCTCTTTCCCATCTTTGCCAACTCCCCCAAATAATGCACGAAGGCTTTCATGCCGCCGGAAGCTTGCCCCCAGTCGAAGTATTCGTTGGGCGCATGGTAGCCGTGTTCGGGCAAACTGAGTCCCAGGAAGAGAATCGGTACCTTCCAGGCTTTCTGCATCGTCACCACGGCGCCGATTGATCCGCCTTCACGGATAAACGCCGGCTCCTTGCCGAAAGCCGCTTTCACCGATCGCTTCACAGCCTCAACATACGGACCATCAAACAGGCCGCGGAACGGCTGAAGCATTCCTTCACGTTCGACCTTCACATCGGGATTCAGCTTTGCGACATATTGTTTCAACAACGCGAAGGCCTTCTCCGGAGTTTGATTCGGCACGAGTCTCATGCTGACTTTGAGTTCTCCATGTCCCGGCACCACCGTCTTCACCCCTGGCCCCTGATAGCCGCCGACGAGGCCATGCACCTCAAATGTCGGCGCGGCCCAGATACGGCGCATGACCTCGGCCGGATCCTGCGTGCGTAGCGTTCTAAATCCATAAGCCTGCTTAAAACGACTGACCTGGAAGCCCGACCTGAGGAAGCTCTTGATCTCCGCCTTCGTCGGCTCGACCACATCCTGATAAAATCCGGGAATCTTCACGTGGCCGGTCTTTGCATCCACACAGGCATGGGCGATTTCCATCAACTCTGCCAGCGGATTGCGCGCCGCGCCGCCGGTCACGCCGGAATGAGCATCCTTGTCCCCGGTGCGCAAGATAAGTCGAGCCCCGAGCAAGCCCCGCAATCCAAAGGGCATCGCCGGCTGATTTTTCGAAAGCCAGATCGTATCCGAAATCACTACCGAGTCCGGACGAGGGATCGCCGCGCGGTTTTTGATGGCTGCCGCAAAGCTCGGGCTGCCGTTTTCTTCCTCCAGCTCCCACAACAACCGCACATTGATCGGCACGTCCTGCTCCACCGCATACTGCGCTGCCATTAAGGCCGCCAGTGCCGGCCCCTTGTCGTCCGTTGTTCCCCGCCCGCGGTAGATGCCATCGTCCTTCTGAAACGCAAAGGGGGCCTGTTTCCACTCCGGCTCTTGCGCCGGCTGCACATCCATGTGGTTGTAGATGGTCACGGTCGGATACGTCGGATTGACCATCCACCCGCCCGACACCACCGGGTATCCCGGCGTCTCCACCATCTGCGCCTCCGCGCCGGCGTCCCGCACGTATTGCACGGCTAGCTCGGCCATGCGCCGCACATCCGGGGCATGCTTGGGGTCCATGCTAATCGACGGAATCTCAACCGCCTGCCCCAGCATGTCTTCATAGCGTGGGCGGGCGTCCTTAATATAGGGGTCTAACTGCCGCTCGAAATCACGCATCAGTAGGTCTCCTTGTGATCGACGCCGATTATATCGGCCCGAAGAGAGAAAGCACAGGACGACGACGATGATCGGCATAAAGAATGGTAGAATGCGTTTCATGCGCACCGACCCTTTCCAAACCGCGCGGCCCATACGTACATGGCTGCTCTGGGGCGTCGCTTGTGCAGTGCTCGGCATGGCCCTGAATCTCTCCATCACCTCGGCTCAAGAAGCGGTCACCGTGCAAGAGATCCTCGCCGATCCTTCCGTCTTTCATTTGCGGCAGATTACGTTGCGGGGAACGGTGCGCAACGTTCAGCCGCTTGATCCCTACGAGATCCCGGCCGGTTCCACGTGCTACGGCGGCTACTTATTCAGTTTGGAGGATGACACGGCCATGCTACCTGTTGCCGTGCCGGGGCTGTGCGGAGTTCCGATGGTGAAGGATCCCGACGTGGAGGATGGGGCACGCGTGGCGGTGGATGCCACCGTGCAAGCCCCCAGCCACGGAGGGTACGCTTTGAGCTTTAAAGGCGGCAAGATCGCCGTGGATCAGGAGGGGATCGTGCAGGCGATTGCGAACCGCATCACACCGCTGATTGAATAAATTATGTCGTCTCCTTTCCGTGAATCTACCCCTGCCCTGTCGGCCCCCGCCGAGACGCGTGTCGGTTGGATCGGTACCGGCATCATGGGGACGCCCATGTGCCGGCATCTGCAGCACGCCGGCTACCGGCTGACGATCTATACCCGGAACCGGAGCAAAGCATCGGGGGTCCTGGCCAGAGGTGCGACCTGGGCAGATTCTCCCGCTGCAGTGGCTGAGCAGACGGACGTCGTCATGACCATGGTTGGATTTCCCGACGATGTCCGCGACGTTTACTTCGAGGAGCACGGACTGTTGGCCGCCGCGCGGCCGGGGATGGTGCTGGTCGACATGACCACCACCGAGCCCTCACTGGCACAAGACATTGCCCTGGCTGCCCAAAAACGTGGAGCCTTTGCCATTGACGCGCCGGTTTCCGGCGGCGATGTCGGCGCGCGCAATGCCGCCCTGTCCATCATGATCGGTGGCGTCACAGCAGCAGTTCAAGCCATCATGCCGTTGCTCGAATGCCTGGGCAAGAAGATCGTGCATCAAGGCGATTCTGGGGCGGGACAACATGCCAAGCTCTGCAACCAAATCGTGATCGCCGGAACCATGATCGGTGTCTGCGAAAGCCTGTTGTATGGGTACAAGGCAGGACTTCAGTTGGATCGTATGTTGGAATCGATTCGCGGCGGGGCCGCCGCCTGTTGGACACTCGACAACCTGGCGCCTCGGATCCTGACGCGTAATTTCGATCCCGGCTTCTTCGTCGAGCACTTCATCAAGGATATGGGCATTGCTCTGGAAGAAGCACGCCGACGACAGCTCATCTTGCCCGGTCTGACTCTCGCGCATCGGCTCTACGAACGAGTGCAGGGGCTTGGTCATGGTCGAGCGGGCACCCACGCCCTCATGCTGGCACTTGAAGATCTGTCGCACATCGACTTGCCTCATCCTCCAGCCTTGCCATGACCACAGGAGTTCTATGAGAGCGGGCTGTCTACCTTTCCTTCTGGCATTCTGTATTCTGGTGAGTCTGCCGGCTTGCAGCGGGAGTCGCGGCCTCAACCGGCTGGCCTTGCATGAAACGTTTCACGACAATCCCGACGTCGTCACACGCCAGGACATCGCGGCGACCATGGAGCTGTCGGGACACTTACCCACGCCCTATCGCCTGGCCATTTTCTTTAAACATAAAGATTTCCCGAGTAGCCCGACGTTGCGAAAAGTGGACTGGCTCAGTGCGGACGCTGAGCTTCTCCAGCGGGCCCTTGAGCCGGTCAAGGAAGAGGGTATTCTCCAGCAAAGCTTTTTTCTCGCCAACTCGACCGTACAGGGCACGACCTTCCGCGACATCCGCCTGGCCGCAGCCCGGTACAATGCCGATGCGATCCTTGTCATCGACGGCGCTTCCGCGGTGGAACGGTACAACAATGGGCACGCCTGGTGGTATGCGACGGGCCTCGGCGCCTATCTCGCCCACGGAACCGAAAGCCACGCCCTGTTTATGATGGAGGGAACCCTGTGGGATGTGCAGTCCGGTTATCTCTACGGCACACAAACGGCAGAGGGCGAGACAACCCTCATCGGCCCGGCGCCGTCGCTTGAGGATACGAAGGCGATTGCCGAGGCGAAAGATGTGGCAATGGCGCGGTTCGGAAGAGAACTTGCCGATATGCTGCGGCTGCTGAGGGAGAAACAGAAGGCGATAAAATAAGCACCTCTCTCAGATCCTCTTTCCAGTTGTGACCCGGATGCCTCCTGCGCATCGTCGCGAGGCAGCTGAGGCCGAAGCCCGCCGCGGTTGCTCGCAAGGGAGGCCGACGCAGGCGTATCCCAGATACGTCGAGGAGGCCGAGCG
>JACCYV010000329.1 GCA_013696305.1 Nitrospira sp. | reverse complement strand
TGCCAATTCCCCTTTTGCATTCATCGGGTGCAGTGAGTTGCAGGAAAGCATCGCCCATCAAGCGGATGATGAAAAAGAGTTGGCGGAGTTGATTGAAGAAGTTCCGCTGGATTCGATTCATTTTCATACTCACAGTTATTTTCTCCGACATGGTTTGATCGAAGGCACTTACCCGAACGATTTCGCCCAATGGGTCGTGATGCAAATCGGTGATCATGTCTTGGGAGAACGGCTGGCCGTCATAGATCCATTCGATTATCCGGATTTAGAGGTCCTTCGGGAGGAAATTATCTCCATCATCGACGATCATCTCTCTCGCACATCCATCATTCCCCGGGTCATATTTGGTCAACCATTTCATTTTAAACGTTCCCGGATTCTAGAGGTACCAATCGGACTGGAAGCGCGCACGCTGCAGGAATTCCGTGACATCGTGGCCGATATCGACGTCAGCACCATCTATTTTCATATGTTCGAAGCTCATTTTCGCTTGCGACGGGAAGAGAACGATTTCTCGGCATGGATTCGTTCAAGTCTGGGCCTGCTGAAATTGGCCGACCGCATCCGCACGATCAATCCCTACCAAGGTAGCCTGGAACGGCTCCGTTCCAGACTTATCACCGCCTGCGACGAATTCCTCACCAGCGATTCGGCAAGGATCTGATCGATGCTGAACCAAGATCCGCTGTGGCACAAGGACGCGGTGTTTTATGAACTCCATGTCCGTGCCTTTTATGACGGCAACGATGATGGGATCGGGGATTTTGCCGGCCTGATTCAGAAGCTGGATTACCTGGAATGGTTGGGCGTGGATTGCCTCTGGTTGCTGCCGTTTTACCCTTCGCCACTGCGGGATGACGGATATGACGTAGCGGATTTTCGGAGCATCGCCTCGTCGTACGGCACGACAGAGGATTTTCGCCGCCTGCTCGAAGAGGCCCATCGGCGCGGCATGCGGGTCATTGTCGACCTCATCCTCAATCATACCTCCGACCAACATGCCTGGTTTCAAGCCGCGAGGACCTCTCCTGTGGCCCCCACGCGACAATACTACGTCTGGAGTGAGACGGATCAGAAATACCCCCGCGCCAGAATCATCTTCGTCGATACCGAAAAATCCAACTGGACGTGGGACTCAGAAGCCCAGGCGTACTTTTGGCATCGCTTCTTCAGTCATCAGCCGGATCTCAATTACGAGAATCCAGAAGTCCGCCGGGCGATGATTCAAGTCATGGAATATTGGCTCGACCAGGGGCTGGACGGGTTTCGATGCGATGCCGTGCCCTATCTGTTCGAGCGCGAGGACACGATCTGCGAGAACCTGCCGGAAACCCATCGGTACCTGAAAGAGATCCGTGCAAGCATCGATCAGCGTTACAAAGGACGTGTCCTGTTGGCCGAGGCGAACCAGTGGCCGAGCGACGTACGCCCTTACTTCGGTGACGGCGACGAGTTTCACATGGCCTTTCATTTCCCGCTCATGCCCCGGCTTTTCATGGGCGTCCGTAGCGAGGACCGCCAGCCGATCATCGACATGTTCAAACACACTCCCGAGATCCCCCCTGCCTGCCAGTGGTGTCTCTTTCTACGCAATCATGATGAGCTGACATTGGAAATGTGCACGGGTGAGGAGCGGGATTACATGTATTATGCCTATGCACGCGATCCTCAAATGCGGCGGAATATCGGCATCGCCCGCCGTCTAGCCCCTCTCCTGGACAACGATCGCCGTAAGGTTGAACTTCTCAATAGCATCGTGTTCACCCTGCCCGGCAGCCCGATCATTTATTACGGCGATGAAATCGGCATGGGGGACAATATCCACCTCGGGGACCGGAACGGCGTGCGAACGCCCATGCATTGGACGGCCGATCGGAACGCCGGGTTCTCCAAAGCCGACCCCTCGCAGTTGTTTCTTCCCGTGGTCGCCGATGCGGTGTACGGATATCAGTCGGTCAACATCGAAGCACAAAAACATGCGACCCATTCCCTCCTTAATTGGATGCGACGGATGATCGCCATCCGCAAGAAGCATAAGGTTTTCGGTCGCGGGACATTGGAGTTCCTGAACCCGACGAACGAAAAGATTTTGGCCTACCTCCGTGCCTACGAACAGCAGACGGTGCTGCTGGTGCACAATCTTGCAGAATCCTCCCAGGCGGTCGAACTTGATCTCGGGCGATTCAAGGGCGTCGTTCCTGAAGAGTTATTCGGGGAATCGCGATTCCCCGTGATCGGCGAGCGTCCCTATGTCCTGACGCTAGGACCCTACAGTTACTATTGGATACATCTTCCTGCTGCGCGGTCACGGAACAGTCCCTACAGCATGGAATGGAGTGCCATTTGATGAGGCCGCTGAAGCACATGGCAATGACGGAAGGACGCCTGTGAACTCGGCATTAGACGAATATCGTGATGTGTCGCCGAAAGGCACGGTCGATTTTCTCTACCGATTGAGCGATCTCGTGAAAGGAAAAAGCTTCCTTCATCTCAATGCGGTCCGGTACGGAGGCGGGATGTCCGAGGTGCTGCGGCGCCTGGTCCCCATGATGGTGTCCCTGGGCGTTGAAGCGCGGTGGGAAGTTCTGGCGGGCACGCAGGAGTATTTCGTCGTGGTCAATCGCATGTTGAATGCGTTACAGGGACGAGACGAAAAGATCAGCGACGACATGTACCATACTTATACGAGCATCATCGAGCGCAATGCCAAAGCATTGAAACTTGAGGCGGACATGGTCATGGTTCACGATCATCAACCGGCAGGCCTGGTCGATTACCGAACGGAGGGCTGCTGGTTGTGGCGCTGCCATTTGGACCTTGCGCAGCCTCAACGGCGCGCGTGGACCTTCCTGCGCCGATATGTGCTGAAGTATGATGCCGCAATCTTTTCACTGTCGGGCTTTGCCCAACGGCTGCCGATTCCCAAGTTTCTGATCTATCCTTCCATCGACCCGTTAAGCCCTAAAAATCGCGAGATGAGCCGGTCAGAAATCACGCAGGTGGTGGATCGACTCGGCATTCACCGGGTCAAACCCATGCTGTTGCAGGTCGCACGGTTCGACCGGTTTAAAGATTCTCTGGGCGCCATTCAGGCTTATCGACTCGTCAAGAAACACCACGACTGCCAGCTGGTGTTGGCCGGATCAGGGGTACTGCATGATCCGGAGGGCGAGGCGGTTCTCAATGAACTTCGCGAGGCGGCGGGCCGCGATGCCGATATCCATGTCATCCAACTTCCCCCCGAGGCGGACCTGGAGATCAATGCGTTGCAGCGGAGCGCCACGGTTGTACTCCAAAAATCCATCAAAGAAGGGTTCGGCCTGACAGTTTCGGAAGCCATGTGGAAAGGAAAACCCGTGGTGGGGAGCACAGCCGGGGGAATAGCCGCTCAAATCGTCGACGGCGTGACAGGATATGTGATCCATTCCGTCGAGGGGGCAGGATTTCGAATTCGGCACCTGCTCAACAATCCCGGCTTGATGAACAGGATGGGAGCCATGGCGCGCGAACATGTGCGGCGCAATTTTCTCATTACCAGGCAACTCAGCGACTACCTCACGTTGCTGAAGGTTTTGCCCGCTTCCTGAGAGCCTGTGTCGACACTAATGACGGTGCCGCTTCTGATTGCGTCAGGGCGCGAAAAGTGAGACGGAGATGGTGACAGATGAGCACACAGCGCCGGGCTCTTCCGGTCTCGATAACGTCCAGCCGACAGGCACGACGGAGATCATCCTGGGCCTGCTGACCCTCAACAACGCTGCCACCATTGAATCCCTTGTGAAATCCGTGCTGGAGGGGTTGCACCAATCATTTCCCGATGTTTCCGCCCTCCTCTTGAATTGCGACGCCGGTTCACAAGACGGCACGCCGGGGATTATCGATCGGGTCGCCGCGGGCACGGTCCCGGTCCGGACGATTACGAATGCCGCTAGCACCTATGCGAATCTGACCAGGGAATCGGGTTTTCCAGGGCGAGACGAAAGTATCCGCAATCTTTGTCTCGCCGCACGGGAATTTCAGCCGAAAGTCTGCCTGATCCTCGAAGGGCAGCTTCGCTCGCTCAGCTCACGGTGGATCGATCAACTGGCCAGACCAGTGTATGAGACGGGCGCGGATTATGTGGTCCCGCTTTACCGGCGTCACCGTTATGAGGGCACATTGGTCACCAACCTCCTCTACCCATTAACGCGCGCCCTATATGGGAAGCGGTTACGGTATCCGAGCGGAGGTGCCTGTGGCCTATCGGGAAAGTTCGCCCGAGACCTCACCAGACGACCGACCTGGACCGAAACGGCAGGCAAATTCAGCGTGGATGGCTGGATCACCACCGCTGCTTTGGCCGGCGGCTATCGCGTCTGTCACACGTTTCTCGGTATCCGGGATCAAGACAGCAAGATTGGGACGGTCGATCTGTCCATAGTCCTCGCGCAAACCGTCGGGGGCATCTTTCATTCGATGGAAGAGTACGAATCAGCGTGGGAACGCACGAAGGAATCCGTCGAGGTACCGCTCTATGGTATACCCGAACCGGCCCCCGACCCCGGACCTTTGCAGACGGGACGTATGATTAGTGGGTTTAAGCAGGGCTTGCGCGATCTTCTCCCGCTGTGGGAGTTGATTCTTTCTCGGGACACACTGGGGCAGATTCTGGCGCTCGACATTCAGGACGCCGAGGACTTTCGCTTCCCGGCCGACCTCTGGGTTCAAACGGTGTACGATTTTGCCTTGGCCTATCACGATAAGACACTGCATCGAGAACACATGTTGAAATCACTCACACCCCTGTACCTCGGACGCACCGCCTCCTTCGTGTTGGAAACACAGCACGGCGATGGACCCATGGTAGAAAAGACGGTGGAAGCACTCTGCAGACAGTTCGAACGGGCGAAGCCCTATCTGGTCGAACGATGGAGGTGGCGCGATGAGTGATCTCTGGCGCGATACGATGATCGCTGGATTTCGTGATACCGTCATGCAGATTGTGCTGGTGTTGCCGCGGATTCTTGCTTTGCTCACCTTTCTGGCGTTAGGCCTCATGGCAGCATGGTTCATCCGGATGCTGACTTTGCGAGTACTTCGCACCTTCGGATTCGATGCGTTCTGCGAACGTTTGGGGCTTGCCCAACCCCTCTCTCAGGCGGGGGTCAAGCAACCGGTGTCCCTGGTGGTCAGCAGGGTGCTATTCTGGATCGTCTTTCTACTGTTCACCTTCATGGGCGTCGATGCCATGAATCTGCCGGCGACGGCCAATTTGATCAGCAAAATTGTCGCCTTTTTGCCGAATGTCCTCGCCGCATCGCTCGTGCTCCTCGTGGGGGTGCTGTGCGCCAACTTCTTCGCGGAGGCCGCACTGATCGCTGCCGTCAATGCTCAGGTCGAGGAGGCTCGCATCGTCGCCGGACTGGTGCGATGGGGACTGCTGCTCTTTACCTTCGCGATGGTGCTGACGCAGTTAGGCATCGCCAAGGAGATTGTCATTGCCGCCTTCTCCATCACCTTCGGAGGGGTCGTGTTCGCGCTGGCTCTGGCCGTGGGATTAGGCGCACGGCATCTCATGCGCGGGGCGCTGGAGCGACGTTTCAGCCGGCATGACCGTAAACCAGACGAGATGTCGCATTTATGAAACGGACAAGGACAAACCATGGGGCGGGTGAGGCTATCACGACGGGGAAGGCGGTCGAAAGCCGGATTCTGCCCAAACCTCCGAGAGGCGAAGGACGGCAAAGAGTCGTCATTGAGCGGGTCGAGCCGGAGATCGACTGCGGCCGGTATCCTGTCAAACGGGTGGTCGGAGATACGGTCGTCGTCGAGGCCGATTTGTTCGCTGACGGGCACGACGTCGTGCAAGGAATCTTGCGTTTCCGTCATGAGCACCATCAACAGTGGCAGGAAGTTCCCCTTGAGTTCATTACCAATGATCGCTGGCGGGCCTCGTTCGACGTCACCGAACTGGGACGGTATCACTATGGTCTGACGGGCTGGATCGATCATTTTGCCACCTGGCAGCGCAACATGGGCAAACGAGTAGGAGCTCAGCGCGATGTGACCGTAGATCTGCTGATCGGGAAACGACTCGTCGAAGATGCGGCGAATCAAGCATCCGGTGAATCGGGGCAGCGGCTGAAGGCGATGGCCGCAGCCTTACAAACTTCGGAACGTCAGCTACAGTCTCAATTGGATCTTCTGCTCGGTCAC
Source organism: Nitrospira sp. (assembly GCA_013696305.1). Taxonomy (GTDB): domain Bacteria; phylum Nitrospirota; class Nitrospiria; order Nitrospirales; family Nitrospiraceae; genus Nitrospira_A. The sequence goes on along the minus strand of JACCYV010000329.1, from coordinate 3,691 downwards.
GAAATCGCACATGTGATGGCAGACTGCGTCGATCGCCGGTGGGCCACCACGTACGACAAGGAACTTTCTATCGTAGTTGATCGTATCAAGGCCCGGTTCAGCGCATGGTACGAAATCTTTCCACGGTCCACTGCCGGCGATTCTCTGACGCACGGCACCTTCAAGGATTGCGAAGCGCGCCTTCCTTATATTGCCGAGATGGGATTTGATGTCCTCTACCTTCCACCTATACACCCCATCGGCGAGACGCATCGAAAAGGAGTGAATAACAACCCGCAGGGAGATCCAGATTCCGTGGGGAGTCCGTGGGCCATCGGCGCACGCGATGGCGGTCACACGGCCATCCATTCTGACCTGGGGACATTGGACGATTTCAGACGACTGATCGACGCAGCCCATGCACAGGGCATCGAGATTGCCCTGGACCTGGCCTTCCAATGCTCTCCCGATCATCCCTATGTGAAACAATATCCGGAATGGTTTACCACGCGCCCTGACGGCACGATTCAATTTGCGGAAAATCCTCCCAAGCAGTATCAGGATATTTTTCCGCTGAATTTCGAAAGCGATGCATATTACGAATTATGGACGGAACTGCGGTCGGTCGTGCAGTACTGGATCGACCATGGTATCCGCATATTCCGAGTCGACAACCCCCACACCAAATCATTTCTGTTTTGGAAGTGGCTGATCACCGACGTCAAGGACCGGCACCCGGAGACGATTTTTCTTGCTGAAGCCTTCACGAGGCCGAAGGTCATGTACCATCTCGCCAAACTCGGCTTTACCCAGTCCTACACCTACTTCGCCTGGCGCAACACCAAGACGGAGTTGACCGACTATTTCACGGAACTGACCGGGACTGCCGTGCGGGAGTATTTCCGGCCCAACCTATGGACCAACACGCCGGACATTCTGACTGAACAGCTGCAACATGGCGGCCGCCCCATGTTCATGGCTCGCCTGGCATTGGCCGCCACGCTGGGAAGCAGCTATGGCATTTACGGACCTGCCTTTGAATTGTGCGAAGACCGCCCCCAAAAACCCGGCAACGAGGAGTACTTGAATTCCGAAAAATATGAAATTCGACGCTGGGATATACAGAGGTCGGATAGCCTCAAAGAATTTATCGGATTAATTAACCGTATTCGTCGCGACAATCCGGCCCTGCAAAGCGATGGAAGTCTATTATTTCACCCCGTCGACAACGATCACCTGCTGGCCTACAGCAAGCAGTCGCCGGACAGCACGAACGTCGTGCTCGTCGTGGTCAATCTAAGCCCGCACCATGTCCATTCAGGTTGGCTCGATTTGGACCTCGCTGCACTTGGATTGCAGGCCGGTCATCCCTTTCAGGTTCACGACCTGCTGACACAAGCCTACTATCTGTGGGAGGGGTCAAGAAATTATGTCCGGCTTGATCCGTACTCAGTGCCGATTCACATTTTTTCTGTGCGTCGAACCCTGCGTCGCGAACAGGACTTCGACTACTTCCTGTAGCCGAATGTCTGGTCGGAGAGGGATCATGATCACTATCCAGGATACATGGGAACGAGCATTTGATGGTCCCGCCCGTGAAGGCATCGAGAAGTTGCTGCCAGCGTTTTTCACTTCGTCCCGCTGGTTTGGGGGGAAAGCTAAGACGATTCGTTCGGCTCGCTTTGCCGATATCCTGCGGGTCGACATGGATGCAGCGTCCATGACCCTCGCATTCGTCAAAGTGACGTATGCCGAAGGTGGCGTAGAAACCTATACGCTTCCTATGACGGCCTCGTTCGGACAGTCGGCGGACCGGATCAGGCGCGAGCATCCCGCCGCGATCATTGGTTCTATTAATGTGATTGAACCGAAGGGAAGTAAGGAGGGGCTACTGCACGACGCATTGTGTAATGAAGGCTGTGCCCATTTCCTGCTTGATAGTATGGGCCGTCGTGCACGATTCCATGGCCGCTCGGGCACATTGGTCGCATCGGCTACCCCTGCGTTCGACGACATGGCCGTCGACACTAGAACTCCCGTTTCCGTCATGAAGGCCGAACAGAGTAATACGTCCGTGAAATTCGGCGATCGTGTCATGTTAAAGCTCTATCGGCGAGCGGAACCAGGCCTGAATCCTGAATTGGAAATCGGTCGCACCCTCACTTCCCGGAAATTTGGACATTCTCCGGCCTTAATAGGCGCGTTGGAATTTACGCGGGAGAGTGACGACGAACCGACCACCGTGGCACTGGCACAGACGTTTATTCCCAATCAAGGGAACGCGTGGGAATTCACATTGACCCAGCTGTCCCGATACTTCGACGGCGTCTCCGGTTTACCTCCGCACCAGATTGCTCCAGACCCATCCACGATCCAGGAGGTCTGCAGCCCGCCGGTTAGCAGAGACCTGTTCTTCGGCTTCCTCGAGGCTGCAGATCTCCTGGGACGCCGCACAGCTGAACTGCATGTGGCACTTGGGGCGACCAGTTCTGATCCGGCTTTTGCCCCTGAAACATGCCCCTCTTCGTATTTGCGGTCTCGCGCCGAAGCAATGGCTCTGTCGACCACTCGCGCTCTGACGTTGTTGCGTAGTCGATGGGCGACGCTCTCACAATCGGACCAAGCGCAGGCTCAACGCGTGCTTGACGCAGAACCGGCCATATTAGCCCGACTGGGCGTACTCGTGATGATACCGCCGAATGCGATGCGCATCCGGTGCCACGGCGACTATCACCTCGGACAGGTTCTCTATACAGGGCACGATTTCGTCATCATCGATTATGAAGGAGAACCCGTCAGGCCATTGGCAGAACGCCGTGCCAAACACAGCCCCATCCTGGATCTCGCAGGAATGATTCGCTCGTTTCACTATGCAACACATGCGGCGTTGCGGCAACGACTTGGGTTTCAAGCAAACGACACAGCGACGCCCGATCTGTCTCCTTGGGCGCACTATTGGTATCGGTCCGTTCGTGCGACATTTTTATCGGGGTACCGTGCCGTTGCCAGTCGAGCACCGTTTTATCCGCAATCTCGAGAGGAATTTGACATCCTATTTGACGTGCATGTGCTCGAAAAAGCCCTCTATGAACTTACCTATGAACTGAACAATCGGCCCGACTGGATTGCGATTCCTTTGAGCGGCATTCTTCAGCTCTTCGATGCATCGAACACTTCGTCGGATTATAATGAAATGACCGATCGCCCGGAAGACGAGAATGTTCCTCGTCCAGCAACACAACCGAAGGGATGAGGTGAACCAGTGACCCAGCAGCCAGCTACGACGATACCATTCCACACGAACAGCAGGCTGACCGACAATGACATCTATTTATTCAATGAGGGATCTCACTTTCTGCTTTACGACAAACTGGGTGCGCATCTTGGCAACGGAGACGGTCAGCCAGGAACCCACTTTGCGGTGTGGGCACCGGAAGCAGAGCAGGTGTCCGTGGTCGGCAACTTCAATGACTGGCATGAAAAGACACACCCGCTCAAGGCGCGGGGATATTCCGGAATTTGGGAAGGATTCATTCCGGAAGCCACGAAAGGTTCTTTATACAAATTCCATATTAACTCCCGCCACTCCGGCTATAGCGTCAACAAGAGTGACCCGCTCTCCTTCTTCAATGAAATTCCCCCCAAGTCGGCATCGATCGTCTGGGATCTTGACTACGACTGGACGGATGCCGACTGGATGCACAAACGCCGG
>JACCYV010000311.1 GCA_013696305.1 Nitrospira sp. | reverse complement strand
AGCCGGCAAAGGGGGTATTGCGACTCTTAGAGCGAAATCGGGAGGGTTCGACTTCCCACGGCATGTGTGGATCGACAATCGCCAGGTCAGCCGGAGCGCCGACCGCCAGCGTTCCGGCGTGGAGGCTGAAGGCCTTTGCCGGGGCCGTGGCGAGTTTTTCCACGGCCGATTCAATGGTGAGCACGCCTTCCTCGACCAGCGCCAGCGTCAGCGACAAGGCTGTTTCCAATCCGACAATCCCGAACGGGGCCTCGGTAAACTCTTGCTGTTTTTCCTGTGTGGCATGCGGGGCATGGTCGGTCGCAATCACGTCGATGGTGCCGTCTCGAAGCCCGTCCTTGATCGTCTGCACGTCTTGCCAGGTTCTCAGCGGAGGATTCATTTTTGCGTGGGTATTGTATCCGCGCGTGAGCTCTTCGGTGAGGGTAAAGTGATGCGGACAGGCTTCGGCCGTCACCTTGAGGCCGCGTGACTTCGCTTCCCGCACCATGCGCACCGAGCCGGCGGTGCTGATGTGGGCGAGATGCAGCCGGGCCCCGGTGAGTTCGGCGAGCGAGACATTGCGTGCCACCATCACATCCTCCGCCGCCGAGGGAATTCCGGGCAAGCCGAGCTCAGTCGATACCAATCCTTCATTCATGCAGCCACCTTCGGACAGGTGCAAATCCTCGCAATGATCGACCACCGGTACATCGAAGGCGCGCGCATATTCCATGGCTCGACGCATCACAAGGCTATTCATCACCGGCTTCCCGTCATCGGAGATCGCGACACATCCGGCGCGGCGCAGGTCGCCGATCTCCGCCAGTTCCTTCCCTTCCGACCCCTTGGTGATGGCGCCGATGGGATACAGATGCGCATTGCCGGCGGTCCGTGCCCGATCGATCATAAACTCGGTGATCGACTGATTGTCGTTCACGGGATTGGTATTGGGCATGGCGCAGACGGAGGTGAAGCCGCCCGCGACGGCTGCAGCAGTCCCCGATTGAATCGTTTCTTTATACTCAAATCCCGGTTCGCGAAAATGCACATGGAGATCGACGAAGCCAGGCATGACCAATTGGCCGGCGGCCCGGATAACCGTCGCTCCGGCGGGTGCCTTCAGCGCCGGGGCCACGGCAGAAATTTTTCCGTCTTGGATCACAATATCCGCGATGCCGTTGAACCGTCCCGGATCGATCACATGTCCACCCTGAATCAATATGGTCATCGTTTACTCATAGAAGAAAAAAGATAAAAAGAAAACGTGACGCCTATCCGGTGAAATCATCCTGTCCCGGACATGAGATACAGAATACCCATGCGCACCGCCACCCCGTTGGCCACCTGATCGAGGATGACAGACGAGATGCTGTCGGCCACGTCCGGCGCAATTTCGACCCCTCGATTGATGGGGCCCGGATGCATGACGATCGCGCCGGGCTCGGCCAGTTTGACCCGTTCGCTCGTCAATCCATACTCTCGCGCATATTCACGGATCGTCGGGAACAGGGCACGGCCCTGTCGCTCAAGTTGGAGCCGCAACATCATGATCACATGAACGCCCTGAAGGGCTTCGTCCAGGTTGTGGTACACCCGCACGCCGAGCTGGTCGATATGCAAGGGCATCATCGTGGGAGGTCCCACGATCCGTACCTCCGCGCCGAGTTTCGTCAAGGCAAAAATATTCGAACGGGCCACGCGGCTGTGCGCCACATCGCCGACAATCGCCACGCGGAGCCCGGCGAAACCCATTCCCCGACCGCGGATCGTATAGAGGTCCAGCAACGCCTGTGTGGGGTGCTCATGCCAGCCGTCTCCGGCATTGATGACCGATGATTTGACGCCTCGCGCGAGGGTCTCCGCCGCTCCGGCCGAGGAGTGTCGCAGTACGATGATGTCGGCTTGCATGGCTTCGATATTGCGGGCCGTGTCCAATAACGTTTCGCCCTTCACGACACTGCTGGAGGACGGAGTGAAATTGATGACATCGGCGCTCAATCGTTTGGCGGCCAACTCAAAGGACGTCCTGGTTCTGGTGCTCGGCTCGAAGAAGAGGTTGACCACGGTCTTGCCTCGCAACGCCGGCACCTTCTTGATCTCTCGCCCGGAGACCTCCTTGAAGGAATCCGCGGTGTCCAGGATCAACATGATGTCGTCCGCCGACAGGACGGTCAAACTGAGCAGGTCTTTCCGTTTGAGCCCCACGACAGTGTCTCCGGTTACGCTGTGAAGATGACCACGCGATCCTCTTCTCCATGCTCCTCGAGAAAGACGTGAATGGCCTCCTCGCGTGACGTGGGAATATTTTTCCCGATGTAATTCGCTTTGATCGGCAGTTGCCGATGGCCGCGATCGACCAGCACCGCCAGCTGAATTTCCGCCGGCCGTCCCAGATCGATCAGGCTGTCCATGGCGGCGCGAATCGTCCGGCCGGTAAAGAGCACATCGTCGACCAGGACCACCTTGAGCGCGGAAATCGTGAATGGCACCGAGGTCTTCCGGAGGATCGGTTGATCCTTCCGCAGCGAGAGATCGTCCCGATACAGCGTGATATCCAACTCGCCGACCGGGATCTGGGTGCCTTCGATTTCATGGATGCGACGCACGAGCCGATGGGCCAGGTGCACGCCGCCCGTGCGGATTCCCACTAGCGACAGATCCTTGATGCCTTTATTGCGTTCCAGAATTTCGTGAGCGATGCGGGTCAAGACGCGGGCGATATCGCCGGCATCCATCACGACCCGTTCTTCTCGCTTGCCTGCAGTCGATGGATTTGTCATGGTCGATCTCGCAGCCGGAGGCATAAAAAAACCTTCCCACCAGTTTGGATGAGAAGGTCCCGACTGTTGGACGGCTCGCTGCCGTACAGCATGATCATGAGCTCCTTACCCACCTCACAGGATGAGCGTTAAAGGCGAGGGGATCTTAGCGAGTTGCCCCTACCGTGTCAAGAATCGCGCGATCATCCGGCGAACCGCCCCGCAAGTGAATCAAATGCAGGTCATTCATTGACTCCCTGTATGCCATTTGTTAGCTTCATGCGAGTGAGAGTCGGCCTCTTCCTCTTGGCATACAACCTCATCCGTTCCGCCCGTGAAAGGATCGCGCATGACTTCCTCGACCGCCACTGCCGCCACGCCTGAGCTCCTGACTGTCCTCTCCAATAAAGCCACACACCTTCGCATCGAGAGTGTCAAGGCCACGAGCGAGGCCGGGAGCGGTCATCCTTCCAGTTGTTGCTCAGCCGCGGACATCGTAGCAGTCTTGTTTTTTTCGGTCATGCGGTATGACCCGAAGAATCCCAAGTTGCCGAACAGCGATCGATTTGTCCTCTCGAAAGGCCATGCGGCGCCGTTGCTGTATGCGGCCTGGGCGGAGGCCGGTTTGTTTCCAAAATCGGAGTTGCTGAAGCTTCGCACCCTCTC
>JACCYV010000305.1 GCA_013696305.1 Nitrospira sp. | reverse complement strand
TCGTCCGTCCTCTCAAGGCTTAGACAATCCCGTTGGGACCACCACACCGCGCTTCGTGCAATACGCCACTGTGAATCCGTCCTCTCGAAATTTACAGTATGCGACTACATGTCAATTACCGGAGGGTTGCATATTGGCGTCGATCCGTTCGATTGCTTCAGCACCGCCTATCATGATGGGAACTCCGTCACTATAATCTTTCTTCCCCGCCTGCCGTTCTGATACAAGTCTTGCATGCTGGAGTTGGTGGGGTTGGGCGCTATCGCCGGGGTTGTTCCGGTCTATCTCGGGATTCTTGCGGCATTGGTCCTTGGCAAAGTGCTGCCGCGCACCTGGGAGGGCCTGCTCATTGGCGTGGCGACCGGTGTCTTGGTGTACCTCTTTTTCGATCTCATGCACGAGGCCGTAGAACTGACGGGTGCGCGGGACGGCCTCTCGTGGGTCCTCTTTTTGGGCAGCCTCGGCGGGAGTTTGATCGGATTGGTCGCATTAGAATCCAGCCATCTGTTCGGTGGTCGCTCAGGAAATCGGGTCTTGTCGCTGTCCTATATGATCGCGGGGGGGATGGGGTTTCATAATCTAGGGGAAGGGCTCGCAATTGGTGCCAGCTATGCGAGCGGGGAATGGGCTCTGAGCATGCTGCTGGTGACCGGCTTCGGTTTCCACAATGGTACGGAAGGCTTCGGCATCGTGGGGGCGGCCGGCAAAACACCCATCTCATGGCGGGATATTTTTTGGCTGGGGTTGATTGCCGGGGGGCCCACCTGTATCGGGACCTTTCTGAGCGGGCAAGAACTTTCTCCCTACTACTCTATTTGCTTCTATACCCTCGCGGCTGGGTCGCTGCTGTATGTGATTCTCTCGCTCACGGCCATGTCCTATACGGCCACGCGCCGTCTGCAGGTGGCGATCGGTATATTCGTCGGCATCAGCCTCATGTTTATCACTGCCATGGTGCTCACCCTTGTCAGCGGTATCGGAAGCTGACAGATTTCTTCCCTCAGATGTTTCCTCTTGCCGTATCCTGCCGTACAGAATGTTCCTCATGTGATAAGGGTCTGCGGAGGGCATTCCCGACGCGTGAAGTCTTACGAACAACGGAATTGCTGCTGGCTGCTCGGGCCCGAATTGACCCCGCGACGGTCGGTTGTGTATAAAATGAGCTGCCCGGTCGAAAGGTGGATTTTTTTCGGGAGGTGTTCATCATGGCAGGACGGGAGTTTCATGACGGTGCCACGGATGGCTTAGAGGCACTCGAGCCTCTCGATCCTGAGAAGATTCATTCTTTTTCGGAGTTGTTGGAGGCGATGCGGAAGACGGCATTCGGCGGGCGACGGCTCGGCGAAGCCTATGACACACTCGCGGCCATGATCGAGGACGCCGATTGTAAGGTCGTACTGACACTGTCCGGGGCGATGACCATTGCGAAGATGGGAAAAATCATCAGCACGATGATCGACCGTGGCATGGTGCATGCGATCGTCTCGACCGGTGCATTGGTCGCACATGGATTGAGCGAATCGGTGGGCAAGGTCCACTACCGTCACGAGACGTCGTCCAGCGACGAAGAGTTATTCCGGAAAGGCTACAATCGTGTGTACGACACCCTTGAAATGGAATCAAACCTCAACTATGTCGAGCATGTCGTCTCACTGACCTTAAAGCGCATCAATTCCGAACTGCCTCTGTCGTCGCACCTTCTGACCCGGGAGCTTGGGAAGACCCTGACGGACGAGTTTGAAGGCCCGGGCATTCTCAAGAGTGCGTATCTGAAAAACGTGCCGGTCTATATACCCGCATTCACGGATTCCGAAATGGGCCTCGATGTGGGCACGTGGGCGATGGGTAAATATATCGACCAGGCCCGCAGCCAAACCAAGGAGGGCGGGGATCTCGCGGTGTTACGCGCCCTGCACCAGACGTGCCCGGTCTTTAATCCCTATCTCGATCTCAATCATTATGCAGAAGAAATACTGGGTTCGAAGCGGCTCGGCATCTTCACCATCGGCGGCGGGGTTCCTCGCAACTGGGCCCAACAAGTGGCACCTTACATTGAAATCAGCAATGCTCGCCTGGGACTCAACGTGAAACCGCCTCGGTTCCACTATGGGGTCCGGATCTGTCCCGAACCGGACTACTGGGGAGGGCTGAGCGGATGCACCTATCAAGAAGGTATCTCATGGGGCAAGTTCGTCCCCCCGGCCGAGGGCGGGCGTTTCGCCGAAGTCCTCAGCGATGCCACGCTCGTATGGCCCTTGCTTATGGTGGGATTGTTGGAGCGAAGCGGTGCCAAGAGTGTCTCAGCATGACCCGCGTGAATGCTTGGTTGTGGAGGGTGGGAGTGCCACTGATGCTTCTTCTTATGGCCGGTGGGGTCATGGCTGCGAGCGTGCCGGTGGTCGACAGTCGCATGCGGGGGAATGTGGATGCTCCTGTGACGATGATCGAGTACTCGGACTTCACTTGCGGTTATTGCCTCAAATTTTTCAAAGAAACATGGCCCAAGATTCAGGCTCGTTATGTCGAGACCGGCAAGGTGCGTTTTCTCTACAAGGATTATCCTCGTGCCGATCAGGGGCCTGGTTTGACGGCCGCTCTCGCGGCTCGTTGTGCCGGGGACCAGGGGACTTACTGGCCGATGCATGATCGCCTCTTTTCCGCAGACGGTCGGTTGGATGCGGATAGTTACTCGCAACATGCCAAAACGATCGGGCTCAACCAATCGCTGTTCCGGCAATGTTTGCGCGATGCTCAGCACGTACAGGCCATCTTTCAAGACCGGCAGGAAGCCAACTCCTGGGGTTTTCGAGGAACACCCGGATTTGTGCTGATGCGCACCACGCAGGAGCCGACGACCAAGAATCCGGCGATTGCGATTCCCGGGGCGTTTCCTTTCGAGGCCTTCGAGGAAGAAATCGAGAAACTGCTTTCGTCACCGGGACTGAAGCAAAAATAAATCTGTCTTACGAAGCAATGCTCCGCGTTTCAGCAGCGTAACTGGAATCATCGTTTAGCCATCAAAAGAGGAACCGCGCTATGGGGTTGACACAAGCCTTTTGGTCCGTGCCTGCGAAGGTAGGAGAGCCCGATCTGTGGGTTTGCATGTCCTGTTTGAATGAGGCGTTTTTTCGGAAGGTTCCCATGCCGAATTGTCCCACATGCCACGGCGTCTCGACGTATGAAGCCTTCAGCCTGGGTGCGGTTCAGGATTGGGGAACCGAGGAGCTCATTGCCAAGGCTGTGGCAGCTCAGCGTGACGAGGACGCGCTTCGCGTCGCTGCCACGGCCCCGCCTCCCCTCGAATCGGTGCCCTAGCGATTCTTCTCCCCAGGAGTTGGTCCGTTGGAAGATGGACGTCCATTTCTGATCGGCGGTCGGTGGTTTCACACCCCGGTAGCTGCTCCCGTACGAAATCCCTATACAGGCGAAACGATTGCCCATGTCTGTCAGGCCGGTCCGCCGGAGGCGGACAGGGCCGTGCAGTCCTCCGTCGAAGGAGCTGCGGCGATGCGCAAACTGCCGAGTCATGCGCGCTCCACCATGCTCCAGAAGGCGGCCCAGGCACTTCAAACCAGGCAGGAGGAATTTGCGCGCACGATGACTGCAGAGGCCGGCAAACCCCTGACCGATGCGCGCAGGGAAGTAAGCCGGGCCATTCAGACCTTTTCGATTGCGGCCGAAGAAGCGAAACGAATCGGGGGAGAGGTGGTGCCGCTGGACTGGTCTCCCGGCATGGAGTCGCATTGGGGAGTGACGCGGCGGTTTCCGATCGGGCCGATCCTCGGCATCACGCCATTCAATTTTCCGCTCAACCTGGTCGCGCACAAGGTGGCGCCTGCTTTAGCGGCGGGTAACTCGATTGTCATCAAGCCGGCCCCTCAGACTCCCTTGACGGCTCTCCTATTGGGTGAACTGCTCGAGGAGGCGGGGGTGCCACCCGGTGCTCTCAATGTGGTGCCCTGTAACAACGCGGTGGCGGAACAACTGGTCATCGATCCCCGGTTCAAACTGCTCAGCTTCACCGGGAGCGCTCCGGTGGGTTGGATGCTGAAGGCTAAATGCGGAAAGAAGAAAGTCGTATTGGAGTTAGGTGGCAATGCCGCAGTAATCGTCGAGCCGGACGCTGACCTGGATTATGTGGCTCAACGTTGTGCGACGGGAGGATTCACCTATGCCGGCCAGACCTGCATTTCGGTCCAGCGGATCTTTGTGCACGAATCGGTGGCGGCGGCCTTTACCGATAACCTGGTCGCTCGGGTGCAAGGTTTGGAGACCGGAGACCCGGGCGACGAGCGCACCGTCGTCGGTCCGTTGATCGATTCCGGAGCGGCGCAGCGAATTGAAGGCTGGATCGGCGAGGCCGTGGCGCAAGGGGCGCGGCTGCTGTCGGGGGGGAGCCGGACGGGATTGGTCGTGCAGCCGACGGTGCTGTCTCAGGTGACCGCCACGATGAAGGTGTCCAGCCAGGAAGTGTTTGGTCCGCTGGTGACGATCACGCCGTATGACGAATTCGAAACGGTCCTGAAGGCCGTGAATGAATCTGACTATGGCCTGCAAGCCGGACTCTTTACTCACAACATCGAGCGAATATTTCATGCCTTCGAACAGCTGGAAGTCGGTGCGGTCCTGGTGAACGAGATTCCCACATTTCGGGCAGACCACATGCCGTATGGAGGTGTGAAGGATTCCGGAATCGGTCGTGAAGGCGTTCGCTACGCCATTGAGGACATGACGGAATCCAAATTGCTGGTCATGAACCTCCGTGGACCCCGGTGAATCCGGGACGCGTCGCAAAAAAACATGTCATGTTGCGGATACCCTGCAAACTTGATACAACTTCACCGCATCTTACCGCGTGATGAAGCGCGTGAGGCGAGGTCTGTCAGATCATTCGAATACTCATGTTGGAGTGGTTTCGATGAGGGATGGAGAGGGAGACGTACATGGTACCAACACACATGTTTTTGACGAGGGGCGTCGGAATGCACAAGGAGAAGCTGGCCGCGTTCGAGCAGGCTTTGCGAAGCGCCGGTGTGGCCTACTGCAACCTCGTGAGCGTCTCTTCGATTCTTCCCCCTAACTGCAAAATCGTCCCCCGCAAACGCGGAGAGAAACTCCTGAATCCCGGCGAAATTACCTTCTGCGTCATGGCGAGATCGGAGACCAATGAACGTAATCGGTTGATTTCTGCGTCGATCGGCTTGGCGATTCCCACAGACCGCGATACGTACGGCTATCTCTCCGAGCACCATGCCTATGGAGAAACAGACGAAGAGTCCGGTGAATACACCGAAGACCTGGCGGCTCAGATGCTGGCTACCACGCAAGGGATCGAATTTGATCCCGACGTGGCCTGGAAAGAGCGCGAGCAGGTGTTCAAGATGGGTGGGAAGATCGTGCGCACGCTGAATATCACGCAGTCCGCGGTCGGCCGGCCTCATCGGTGGACCTGCGTCATTGCCCTCGCGGTGTTTATTCCCACCGAAAACATTCCCCCAAGTCTTCGGAACCAGGCCTAACGGCAGGCGGCTATGGCGCTCCCGTCTGGGTGGCTTGGGCAACACGACAATTTTCTCGGGATCGATGAGCCCTGGTGTCATCCCGATCACGCGGGGGTCTATATACTCCCGGCTCCTTACGAGCACACGTCGAGTTATATCCTCGGATCGGATCGAGGCCCCTCCGCCATCATTGAAGCATCTCAACAGGTCGAGCTCTACGATGAGACGCTGCGGTACGAGCCCTATCGTGAGTGGGGTGGCGTGGCCACAGCGGCGACGTTGAGCCTGGACGGTCTGGTCGATGGGCCGGCCGTGCAGGCCATTCAAGGGTTCGTACAGCCCCATGTCGGCCGCGGAAAGTTTCTCGTCACCCTGACCGGTGAACATACCGGTGCGTTGGGCGCGATTCGTGCCCATGCGCAGACCTATCCGACGATGTGTGTCGTGCAGATCGATGCTCATGGTGATCTGCGCCAGGCCTATCAGGACAATCCTTATAGCCACGCCAGCGTGATGGCACGTGTGGTTCAAGACGGTCTATCGCTGGTACAAGTCGGCGTCCGTTCGATCAGCCCCGAAGAAATCGACCTCATCGAAAAGACTCCCCGGATCAAGACGTTTTTTGCCGCGTCGATCCTCGATCCTTCAGGCCCTTACGAGGGACGGGCCTCCCGATGGATTCCCGACATCCTGGCGGCCTGCACCGGGCCGGTCTATCTCACGTTTGATTGCGATGGCCTGGATGCGTCGCTCGTGCCGGCGCTGGGAACGCCTGAACCGGGTGGGTTAGGATGGTACGATACCCTCGCCCTCGTGACCGCGCTGTCGAACGGCCCGGGAATCGTGGGGATGGACATCAGCGAGATTGCACCCATCGAAGGGTTCGTCGCGCCCCAGTTCAGCATCGCCCGGTTGATCTATCGTATGCTCGGGCGGGTCCGTGCCGGTCGGCGCGTCCACTAGCCCGCCTCATTCATGAACCTTCTGCTGCAACAAGCCTGCGTGCCGGTTCGTCCGCATGCAGGCGAGCGGGCTCTTCGCTCAGTCGGTCAACATCCTGTTCACGGATGCCTCCCTTCTTCGCGGCTCCGCGCGCTCGTCGCACGACGCGACTTCGAGATTGCGCCACGAACCGCCATGAATGATGTGGGTTAACAGGAGTTGAACAAGGCCTCAAGTTCATATTGCGATCGCTGCTTGTGCAGCGTCTTGAGGTGTCTTGAGAGACGCTTCATGATTCACGAGCCACAGGGCTTGGTCTGCACCTCCCAACGACAATGCGCATCAATAAATTCTTTACGGAACAAGGTCATTGTTCAAGGAGAGAAGCCGATCGGCTGATTGCTGAGGGGCGGGTGACGATCAACGGCCGGGTGGCCAAGCTCGGCGATCAAGTCTCGACGCTGGACCTCGTTGCGCGCGATGGCACGGTTCTTCAGCGCGGGAATCGCCCCGTCTTTATCAAGTATCACAAGCCCGTCGGCGTGACGACCACGACTGAATCCCATGTGCGGCGGAACATCATCGCTGAAATCGGCCATGCCGCCAGGATTTTCCCGATCGGGCGGCTCGATAAAGATTCGTCCGGTCTCATTCTTCTCACGAACGACGGGAACATCGTCAATGAGATCTTGCGGGTCGAGCATGGGCATGAACGGGAATATCGGGTGGAGGTCGACCGCGAATTCGACGAGGTGTTCGTCGCGCAGATGTCACAGGGTGTGATGGTGCTGGGTGTTCGTACACGACCCTGTACCGTGGCGCGGCTCGGTGCCCGGTGTTTTCGCATCATCCTCAAGGAGGGCCGCAATCGTCAAATCCGGCGCATGTGCCGGATACTCGGTTTCCGAGTCGTTTCCCTGCATCGTGTGCGGATCATGCACATCACCATTGAAGGGTTACACGCCGGGCAGTGGTTGGATCTGACTCCGGATGAACGAGAGCGCCTCTTCCAGGCACTCGGCCGCCCGGTGGAGACCTCGATGTAAAGGGGAAAGTCTTACCAGTTAGTCGGCACGGAGCGCGGGATTCGGTCCCTCATTCGGCAGGTGCAAGGGTGATACAGTCCGATGTGTGTCTTCCGGCCTTGACGACGGCGCCACCTGCAAGCGAGACGCACGGGATAGAAACAGATTCAAGAGGGCAATGAAAAAACTGCCCCCGACAATCCAATAGCTCGTATTGCGGATCGTTTTGGTGCCCTCATCCCGCATGTCCTTGGCAACTTCGGAAACCGTTTCCAAGAGCCGATCTAACGCCAGACTCACCTGCATCACTTTCGGCCCACCGTTGTCGGCGGCATGGATCTCGGCTTTTCGCCGCAATTCCGTGGCTTCAGCCGAGGAGCCCGCGCGCCATTCCTGGGCAAGCATATCAGTGGTTTTGCTGGCGACAGAGAAATATTGGTCGAGGCTGTCGCGGACTGCTTGAATATCCTTCTCCTCACTCCGTCCGCTCCTGGATACACGCAGACCGGCCGCGGCATAACGATCTACGGCATGCTGAATCCGCGCCCGCTGCGTCGGTACGGACTCGGTAATCCTTTCGAATGCCTTTTGATTTTCCGCTTCCAACGACCGGATGATCGTGCTGCGGTAGCGCATCACGTCCGCCGAAATGTGAGCGAGGTCGGCCGCCCCAAGAGTGTATTCCGTATACATAATGCGCAGATCCTGGTCGATCCGGCTGAGGGCCTGGCCGCTGACCCATCCCAACCCTGCAATCAGAATGCTGATGATCAATTGATTGGTGCTCGGGTAGGGCAATTTCAGGCGCGATGCGAGTGACACGGGCGTCCTTTCCTTACGAAGAACCAAGATGAGCGCAGATCGACCATCTTCGGGATTGAGTCTAGCAGATCAGCATGGAAGAAAGAAGTCGAGGATCATTTTAAGCCAGGAAGCATGCATCAGCCGAGTATGACGCGCCGTTCAACCAGCTGGACGATTTCCGGGTCATTGGAGACGAAAATCACCGACCAGGCATCCTCTTTGGAGCAGAGTCGGCGCAGCAGGGTGAGCCGAAGTCCCGGCTCGATATTATGAAGGCTGCCGTCAAAGACGAGCAATTGCGGCCGGGTGACGATCATGCGGGCCAGGAGCACGCGCAGGATTTGACTTCGGGTAAAGTTGGCGCCGTTCCCGAGCACAGGGGCTTCCAAGCCTTGGGGAAGTGCGTCAATATCCTCTTCCAGTTCCACGAAACGGATCGCCCAACTCAGGTCCTCGAATCGAATCGAGGGGCGCTGCAGCGTGATATTCTCTTCCACGGTCCCATCGAACAGCGTGGGATGCGAGTCCAGCATCAATCCCCGGTATCGATTCACGTAATTCAGAGAGACGTCCCGAAGGTCGACGTCGTTGTACCGGATGACGCCGCCGGACGGATGGTACAGCCCGGCCAAGATGAGCGTCAGGGCCGTCTTGCTCCTGCTGGTTTCCGAAAGGACGCTGACCTTCTCGCCCGGCATGACTTCCAGGTTGAAATGTTCGAAGAGAGGCAGTCCGTCAGACGCGGTGAATGAGACATCCTTGCAGGTCAATCGCACGCCGTGCAGCGAGGGATCGGGGAGTGAGGCGGCCAGGGGACTGGAGACGTCTTCTTTCGGCAGTGCGAATAACTTCGATAGCTCGTCGAGGGATGTCACGACATAGATCGCCGCATACATGCGGCGGGCCACAGTGTCGAGGTTGAGGAGCAGCGTGCCCACAATCACTTCTGCGGCAACGAACTGCCCAAGGGTGATATCCCCGAGAGACAGCAGCCAGCCGCCCAGGCCGATCATGCCACTGTGCGCGAAGGCTTGAAATATGACCGCGCTTTTATATTGCGCGCCGGTCAGTATGTCGGATCGGGTTTTGCGCGCCATGACATAGGCCTGGACAAGGGCATCGGTTTTTCTCAGGAGGAGCGGCAGACTGTCGGTGGATTTGAAATGCAGCCGGTTGATGCCGATGTTCTGCAGCCAGTGAAAGGTCTTGTAGTGCAATTGGGACACGCGTTGCGTGATGCGAAGTCCCCCTCGACCGAAAAATGACAGCAGAACAATGAAACTCGTGATGACGATGGTGTTATAGCCCAGAAAATAGGGGTGGTACATGACCAGAATGGCCATGCCGATCATGCCCGATACCGACACGTTGATGATGTCGACCAGCATGGCGACCAGGGCGCGTGGCAGCAGCTCCGCTTCAATAAAGGTGTTGGTATGTTCAGGGAGAAAGACGTTTTCCTGGAATCGAGGCAGGGCTTCGGTGAAGGCGACAGCCAAGCGTGTATACAGGCGCTGGACCAAAATTTCCACGGCACGTGCCTGGAGGATACGGAATGCGCCCACAAAGAGCAGTGCCCCCAGCATGGTCGCGACCAGCGTCACGATCATGATCGGTTGAATCGCGAAGGCGAAGGTATTGACGAGCTCTTGCACGGTCAATGGCACGATCAACGCAAACAGGCCGATCACCACGGCATAGGAGGTGATGATGGCGAGAATCCGGCGTTCGAGTACGATCAGGAGATTCAGGCGTGCGAGAATGGTCCAGGCGGAAGGGGTCGGCGGGATCGATTCAGTCGTATTCTGGTTCACCCGATTGCTCGTGTCGGCTCGCTGTGCACGCGCAGTCTGAGCAAATGCACGATCGCTGTCAAGGTCGCGATTCTCTCTGGCCCACTAACTCGTCGTGTGTCTCTCAATAGTAGAAACGAGCTGATGGCATAGGCTGATCTCGGGGAGCCAAGGCAGTGATCTTGGAATGATGTATAAAATGCGCTTCATGAAATACGGAGGTGATTGGAGCTTGCTGCTAGTCGAGCAGGATGCGGCGGTCGACATGGGGGGTGAGATTGGGATCGTTCGAAACAAAGATCACTGACCAGGGCTCTTCCTTGCTGCAGAGTCGCCTGAGAATCGTCTCGCGGACTGCCGGGGATAAATTGTGGAGAATGCCCTCAAAAATGAGAAGTTGCGGCCGCCCCAGAATCGCCCGAGCGACTAAAATGCGCGCAATGTGGGTCGGCGCGAAAATTTTTCCGGTGTTCCGGACGTGGGTTTTCAGGCCTTGGGGCAACGCATCGACTTCTTCTTCAAGTTCGGCAAAACGAAGCGCCCAGCGGACGTCGCTGTAGGGGATGTAATCCCGGCCGAGCACGATATTTTCTTCGAGCGTTCCCTCGAACAGCGACAGTTGTGAATCTAAAATGAAACCTCTAAACCGGTTGACAGAGTCCAGGTTGAGATGTCGCAGATCGACGCCATTGTAACGGATAACGCCGGAGGTGGGCGAATCCAGCCCCCCCAGTACCCGGGCCAGCACGGTTTTGGCCTTCGTGGTCTCGGTATAGATGCCGATCTTTTCGCCGGGCGTGACCTCCAGATTGAAGTGCTCGAAAATGGCCGGGCCGCCGGTGGGTGAGAATGTCAGATCCTTGCAGGTGACTCGGATGCCGTGGACGGTCGGGTCGGGAAGCGGAATGGAAAGGGTCGCGATATCCTGGTCTTTCGGCAGCGAGAATAAAAAGTTCAGTTCCGTCAATGCTGTCAAAAAGTAATAGATATGCCCCATGCGTTTCACGACACCGTCGAAGCTCGACAAAATCCCGCTGACCACCACTTCGGCGGCCACAAATTGTCCCAGCGTCAATTGTCCGATTCCGAGCAGCCAGCCGGCGGTCGCGATGAGACCGCTATGCGCGATCGCCTGCCAGCCCAGCGATCCCAGATACTGCCGGATCAATACTCCGAATCGGGTCCGGCGCACGCCCATGTAGGTATCCAGAAGCTGGTCCGTTTTTTTGATCAGGAGCGTCTGGCTGTCGGTCGATTTGAAGTGCAAGAGGTTGTAGGCAATTTCCTGAAACCAGTGCAATGTGTCGTATTTAGCATGGGAGAGTTCCATGTCCGCCTTGAGGCCGCCATGGCTCATCAGGAAGAACACGATGGTAAATCCGGTCAGCAGAATGGCGTTATACAGGAGAAAATAGGGGTGATAGAACACCAGGATGGTCATGCCCACCGCGCCGCCCACGATCACGTTGATCAAATCGACCAGCAGCACCGAGATCGCCCGTTGCATCATGATGGTTTCAATGAAGATATTCGCGAAACGGGGTTTGAACCCCTGATAGCGCAGATGCGGAAGTTGCTGCGCCATCGCAATGGCGACACGGGCGAAAATGCGGCGTTCCAGCACCTCCACGGCGTAATACTGCAAGGCTCGAAAGGCTCCCACGAACAATAAGGCTGCCACCATGACCACCGCCAGGGTGACGATGGTGATCGGCTGGAGGGCGAACGCAAAGGTGTTGACGAGTTCTTGAACGGTTAGGGGAACGATCAGGGCGAACAGTCCGATGGCGATCGAGTAGGAAAAAATGAGGCCGAGGATCCGCCGTTCCAGGCGGAACAGGACGCCGAGGTGCCCGACGACCGTTTGAAACAGATTGCCCTGATTGTCGGAATGGTCTTGGGCCATGCGTGCTACCCCTGCCAAGACTTCAATCGGAATCGATGACGTGTCCCGGCGAGAGGAGTCTCAAGTCGTTGATGGAGGCCTGCCTTCGCAGGCACCCGTGGTCAGTAAACCCTATCAGAGCAGACTGCAAAATACCACTATTTGGAGAGGCTTGAACCGATCCGGTAGTTGACCGGCACGGCGGACGGCTGACTCCTCGCCCAGATGCCGGTGGCCCATTGATATAGAGCCAATGCTTTTTGATAATCGGCCTTCGCCCTCACCAGCTGCATTTCCGAATCGACCGAATTCCGTTCGCGCAGGTTCACAAACAGGACGCTCGTGGCCCCCAGGCTGAAACGGAACCGTTCGCCTTCTTCCAGGGTCCTGGCCATGCGGAGGGATTCCGAGGCTGCGGCGACTCGTTCCTTCGCCCGTTCGATTGCCGATAGGGCATTATCGACATCCACGACCACCTGCTGTTCCCGATACTTCTGGACGAGAACCAGACGATCGGCCTGTGCTTGCGCTTCCAGTACTTCGCCGCGGCTTCTCCGTTGCAGGATCGGCATGCGCAGTTCCACGCCAAACCGGTAGCCCAGCCCGAGAGCGAATTTCTCGGGGACACGCGCGGGCGCCGCCTCGAGGTCGAGACTCGGTAAGAGATTGTTCTTGGCGAGTTCCAAATCGATATTGTTGACTTTCGCTTCGATATCGACCTCACGAATCTCCGGCCGATCGGTTTTCGCTTGCAGCTTGTCGGCTTTGACGATGTCCGCCGTCGGGACGGCCGCCGGTGGAGGAAATTCTGGCGCTCGATCGAGTTGCGGCGCGGTCGGCTGCTGGTTCTCCCACAGGAACATCGACATTTTGTACTGCTCTTGTTCCACGGCCCGCTGCGCCCCAATGGCGACTTCACGCCGGCGCTGGACTTCTTGTCCCGCCTCGACTACGTCGAGAGGCGCCACAGCGCCGGCTTTGGCTCTTCCTTCCACTTGTCGTAGTCGCTCTTCCGCGACGCCGAGCGCCCGGCGTTGCACGTCCACGAATTTTGCCATGGATACCCAATCCCAAAACTGAGTGGCTGCTGCCAGGAACAAGTCCTGTCTGGTTTGGGAGATCTTCACTTCGGCACGAGGATCAGCCAACTCCGAACGCTGGAGCTCGGCATTCTCCGGGTTGACCATGAGGCCTTTGAGGAGCGGCATGAACCCGCCGAGAATGACCTGTTGATTGCCGTCGCCGAAGGAAAGGTCGGGGATTCTCGCGTCGCCGATCGCCTGACGAAAGCCCGCGCTGCCGCGAAATCCCCAGGGATGACGCGCTTCGATCAAGGTATCGTTGAAACCGACACTTCGCGTTTGCGTGCTGTCCCTAGGGAGAAATCGTTCGATCTCCGTATCATTGACCGCGACCGGTTCGAAGGCGCCCAGGGCTTTGAGCATTTTGCCGCGCGCCGAAACCTTTTCGGTTCCGGCTCCTTTCAACAGCGGATGAGACCGATCGATCCAAGCCAGGACTTCATTCAAGGAAAGTGGAATCGGCGGAAGGGTTCTCGGTTTAG
>JACCYV010000278.1 GCA_013696305.1 Nitrospira sp. | reverse complement strand
GTGAGAAGGCCTTCCGGAATCTTGCCTGATGCGAGAAATTCGTCGAAAGGAATCGCTTGTGCAGCAAAGGGGGTCGACGGCTGCGGACGGGAGGTCACGCTGAGGCTACCTCATGGACGAGAAGGGAGTAACAGGACATTGGGATCACTCTACTCAAGCCTCTCATGTCCGTCAAGTGGACAGAAGCAGCAGTTAGATCTGAGTCGAAAGGCTACGTCTTTTGTTCGAAGAAAGGCAATTCGCTTCTTCTGCCGAAACTGAATTCCCTGCGGTCCGTATCGCCGGTGTCACTCAATGACCGATAACTATGCCGGTGACTGGTGTAGATGCGCGGATGGCACGTCGACAATTGCGACGGCTGGCTTGACAGTCTTTACGCGTGGCCGGTAGAATCCCGCCTCTTCTATTTGGCGGCGGAAGCGGGAATAGCTCAGTGGTAGAGCATCGCCTTGCCAAGGCGAGGGTCGCGGGTTCAAATCCCGTTTCCCGCTCCAATTTTCCCCATCAATACGCCCGCATCTCAGTGAATTTCAAGAAGGTCGTCGCACGCTAGGCCTTGGCTCTTTGGTGCCTCGGCGCTTGCGGCTCCTTTTGTGGAATACCTTCATCGTGAGTAGGTTCGACCACTAGTTGGCTCGTTCTGAAGAAGGAAATAATCTCGGCTTTGCAATTTCTCCTGGCATGGCTGCCAACTTCACCCCTGACTAATTGAATAGGAATGGTGTTCGGCCGTAGTAGAAAAAAGTGCGGTACGACGCCGCGCGTTAGCTTTTGCGCGCGGTAAGGCCCGATCGTTCCAGAGCGCGGATGGTGTGAAGCAGGCCTTCTGCAGTGGTGCGCTCTTCTGCCGTCAGAGGGGCCTGGCCGAATCGGACTTGCGCGTAAAGATGAGTCAGAGCGTCTGCAGAGGGCGAGGCCTCGGACCATTGCTCGTGAACATGCCGAAGGAATTCCAGGGGCGTGGCGCTCGCCGGCTTGACGATGCCGTGCTGGGCAAAGAAGTCGATCATAGTGCTGTACAGGGTGATGACGACGCGTTGATGAGGCGAATAATAATCCTGTACGGAGTCGAAACTCCTGGGCTGTCGCAGGAGTAGCCGTACCGCATAGCCCGCGCTGATTACCAGCATGAGGAAGATAGCGGCCTGCGGAAAACCAACCGGCGTGAGCACCTCCATCAAGCGGCCGAGCATGGTGGACCACAGCCGTAGCAGAGCGGTGAGGGATTCAGACATTCTCGCGCGTACGGCCTCTCCGCTCTCCCGAATACCTTGCACGACGGCGAATTGATCGCTCGCGCTGTAGTAAACGAAAAGACGGTCCCATTTCAAACGAACCGGATCCATCACGCTGCTGGCGGATAGCCACCAGGTTTGCGTGGTCGCATCGGGTGCGGGAGGGGTGGGATCCATCGTGATCCATCCCGATTGCGGGAAATAGACCTCGACCCAGGCGTGGGCGTCCCTCTGACGAACGGTATAGTAATTTCCGAACGCATTCCATTCGGTTGCCAGAAATCCCGTCACCAACCGCGCGGGAACACCGACCGTGCGAAGCAACATCACCATCGCGGTGGCGTAATGTTCGCAGTACCCTGTTTTTCGAATCAGGAGAAAGTCTTCCAAGGGATGAGCTGACTGTCGTGTAGGGATCTCTAAGCTGTAACGATAGTTGTTCAGCAGGTGTGTGCGGATCAGGCGGACGGTCTGCCAGACGCTGGTGGCCGGTTGGGTCACGCGGCGCGCCAGAGCGACGATGCGTGCGTCGAGCGCAGGAACCTGCAGATACTGTTGGGCAATAAAATCAGGATACAGAAACGCCGTGGGGTGACGTTCTGCCGATATTAAAGTGGTGAGGACAGAGTACGCCGTATAGTGAATGCGGGTATGGAAAGGAAACGGGAGGTATAAAGACCCCATGAGGTCGGCCTGTACAGAGAGGAAGGTTCCCGTAATGGAAACAGGCAGAGAGGCTCCAAAGAGCACCGCAGTATCGAGTGGCTCAAGAAGAATTTCCTGCCTGAGACGTTGAGGCGCCGCAGGTGGTTTGACGCCGGGCGTTCTGAGCGTAAACGTGCCCTGCGGGAGTTCGATGAGCATGCGACGGCGTGGCTGGCTATTGCTCCACGATGTACCATTGTATTGATTGTAGGCAGCCCCTCGGAGATACAGGGGTTCGCGTCTCGATTCGTCACCGGCAGCCTCCGGCAACGCTATCCGCATCACAATGCTGGGATCGTGCTTCACCGGACCGATCGCTCCCAGGTCTACGTGTTCTGTAAATCCTGTGGTGCGCAGACTGTCTCCATGGTTGTTCTGAAAGAAGCCTGCCCCGATTCGGGGAATGGAAAAAAAGAACAGAAGGGTGAGGCCGAATGCGCCGGCGGCCATGGCATTAGTCGTCCAGAAAAAGCTGTAACGAATGTGAGTGAGGGGTGAGAGAGAAGGTCCCTCAGCAATGCCGGTTGAGTGGCCATCAGGGAATTCGTCCCGCTCTTTGATGAGGTGATAGAGGAACAGGGTCCATACTCCCACCACGAGATACAGGAGAAAAAATGGTGCATACCAGATCTGCGTAGTGAGTGCGGCAGAGGCCAAGAGTGAGATCAGACTAATCGCATAGAGATGCAGGAAGTCTCGGCGGTGATCGAGGTTCGAGAGTTTATTCACCATGAGCATCATGACAAAATGAATCCCGGACGGAAGAAGTTCCTGTGACACGAACATGAGGTCGATCCAGAAGCCGACGAACGCGAGCAGGAGAAATACATTCCACGTGAGTGCGGAACAACGGAGGTGGAGTAGGAGGCCGGCGAATGAGGACATCTGATTCAGGCGCAGGAGCGCGAGGGCAAATGCAAGACCTGCGAGCGTGAGCAACCATGGGGGCAGCACAATCGCGAGCAGAAGACTTGCGACACTGATTGCGGCCAGGAGGATCGAGCTAAGCCGGAAGGCCTGATCCAACACCATCGAAGAGGTCCTCGTAAGACTGAGGAGAAATGACATGATCGACTGCTGGAAACGTCGTGGGTTGAGCCGGATCCGTCCAAGGTGAGATCAAGATGGTCAGTCCCTCATGCGACTCTGCCAGCGCCTGAGCCATGGCCTCTCGAATGGAAGGGCTCGCCGTTTCGGGGTGCCGTTGACAGAGCGCCAAGGGAGAAAGCAGCTGAAGAAACTGCTCGGGCCCACTCGCCAAAACCTCCTGCTGGTCCCCGAGTAGCAGGCGAACGTGATACCCGCTTTTCAGCAACAGATCCGCCAGCGAGGCGGTAATCGAAAGGGCGCGCTCGAATACACCATCTTGTTCGACCGGTGCGACAGTCGACACCGCAAGTGTGACCCCTCGTTGATCTTCCGCTTCAGTTTCTTTGAGCATCAGCTTCGACGTGCGGGCCGTCGTCATCCAGTGAATGGCGCGCGAGTCGTCCCCCGGTCGAAACTCCCGAAGATTGTAGAGCGAGCTTCCGGGTCCGCGTCGAACCAGTGCTTGATTCTGGCCCGTGATGTTCAACTCGTGTAGCCGCAGGTTCGGCAGGGGGATGATTTCCGGGCAGACAATGATGCCGGCCTCGAATGGATAGAACGCTTTCTTATGAAACAGGCCGAAGGGGAACGGTGTGACGGCACGGACCCCGTCGAATCGATACCGTCCACGTTGCCGCACGAGCAGCGAATAGGAAATCAACGTCGACGAGCGCGGGGCGAGATGCGAGAGGTGAACTCCACGATCAAGATCCTGCCCGGCCACGACGTCGAGCAGGCGCAGGGACACACTGGGAATGCGCGATTTGCGATTGGCTATCCAAAGGGTCACGTTGGCTGGTTCATTGGCAAAGAGATATTCCGGAATGTGGCGGTGAAATTCCAGCCGCCGCACACATTGTTCCGACAGCAACCCGGACAGCACGATCAGGCTCAGCATCATGGCCAGGAGAAGATAGAACAAGTTATTGCCGGTGTTGACGGCGGCGATCCCGACGGCCAGTGTCAGCAGCAGAAAACGGGTTCCTTCCGTGGTCATTCGAATGGCGCGATTTCGGGAGAGCCACCGAAAAAAATTCTGGAGAGTGTGGAACAACCGGCTGAGGGACGGACGATCACCGAGTGCCATTCCCGCACTCCTATGCATGGCGTGTGTGTCGGGCACCGGGGGTGTCACAGGGGGACTGGAACGCTGTCGAGGATGTCTTGAATGACTCGCTCCGTGTGCTCGAAGGTCTTCGCATGCACCCCGTGGGAACGATTGAGCATGACGCGGTGAGAAAGGATAGTGGGCGCGAGTTCCTTGATGTCCTCGGGAAGGCAATAGGCTCGATCTCGCACGAGGGCCAGCGCCTTCGCCGCCTTGCACAACGCGAGCGCTCCTCGCGTGCTGACGCCAAGGGACAACAGATCGTTGTGCCGGGTGGCGAGCACGATCGCCAGGAGGTAATCCATCAGGCTGTTTTCCATCAGGACCTTTTCGGCCTGATCTTGCAGATCCACAATGTGTTGGGCATTGAGAACCGGTTGAATCTCGTCGGCCGGATGAAGCGAGGGGGGCCGATCCAACACCTTCTTTTCTTCATCAAGCGTCGGATACCCGATGCGGAGTCGCATGAGGAATCGGTCCAGTTGGGATTCCGGAAGTGGAAATGTCCCATGATATTCTGCGGGATTTTGCGTGGCAATGACCATGAACGGCTGGCTCAAGGGATGGGTATGGTTGTCCACCGAGATTTGCGCCTCGCTCATCGCTTCGAGCAGGCTGCTTTGTGTTTTTGGCGTCGTGCGATTGATCTCATCGGCCAGGACGATGTTGGCAAAGAGCGGACCCGGTATGAACTCAAACGCCTGTTTTTGACGATTGAAGACCGAGATGCCGACGATATCGGAGGGTAGCAAGTCGCTGGTGAACTGAATGCGTTTGAAGGAGCAATCGAGAGAGCGCGCGAGGCTGTGGGCAAGCGTGGTCTTGCCGACGCCGGGGACGTCTTCAATGAGGAGATGTCCGCGCGCCAGCAGGCATACGATGGCCATCTCGATGACCCGCGCCTTTCCTTTGATGACGCGCGCGATATTATCCTGTAACGATTTGATAGATTGAGAAGAAGTCACGATGAGGTTTTTGAAGGGGAACACTCCGGCACATGGCGTGTGATGCCCGAAGTCTAACAAAGGGTCCGGGGACCGTCAATTTATACGGTAGTTCACGCATGCCTCCGGGGATCGTCTCTTATCGCGGTGTTTCGTCGATCGCACCGGCGCGTCATGCAGCTGGAACCTGCTCCGATACGAGTGTGAGAAACCAGGGTGGAGTTTCTTCCGTCATCTCCCTGAATCGTCTGGCGGTACTGCTCGCCGGGATGCCTTCAAAGAGCGCGCCACGCCGAATTGTGACGTGCCTGAAACGATACCCGGCGGTATGGCCGACGGGGATAGGAAGGACTGAGGGAAAGGTCCGGCGCAACGGGGCGAGGTCGGACAAGGCGCAGGATTCTCCAAGCGGCAGGGCCGAGAGCCGGTCGAACGTGTTCCTAAAGATCGCGGGAATATTCTGCTTTGACAAAACCAGATTCGCCGGCCTCACGCCGGGGTCTTCGATCAACTGCGAGAGAATTTCCCAAAACACCTGAGAATCGACGGCTCCTAGTACGCATAGGGCTCCTTGAGCAGCCATCAATTCCAACAACGCAAGCGGGCCGCGGATATCGAACTTCCACGATGGAAAGAGAAGGCTGCGGCCGGCATGCAGTACTTCGAGCGCGGGTTCCTTTCCATGCGTGACTTGTCGGGAATTTCCTTTGGTGCGCTGTAGCTCTTCGGCGAGCATGGCTGCGGAGAGGCGGGTGGGTTCATAAGCGAACGTCGGCGTGGCAGGAGCCCAGCAGGTGACGATGAGGTAGCGCGTGGCGAGACGTTGATT